>NZ_JBVJMW010000005.1:0-493265 GCF_055583985.1 Streptomyces sp. NPDC104313 | reverse complement strand
CGTCCTGAGCCAGGATCAAACTCTCCGTGAATGTTTACCCGTAATCGGGTACACACATCACGAGAGCGGAACAACCGGTCGGAATAAGACCCGTTATTCTCAGCGTCCTCGCTGTGTCATTGCCTACCGACCACCGAAGTGAGCCGACAGGACTTTCAAAGGAACCACCAACCTGCCGAAGCAGGCCGGGGTATCAACATATCTGGCGTTGACTTTTGGCACGCTGTTGAGTTCTCAAGGAACGGACGCTTCCTTCGGTCCCGTTTCACCGGGGCCCTCCGGGCGCTTCCCTTCGTTACTACTTTGTCTTGCTGTCCTGCGTTTCCGACTCTATCAGACTCTTTCGTGTCCGATTCCCGGTCGAAGCGGGTTCTGCATTTCGCTTCCAGGTCCTTCGCTTTCGCGTTTTCCCTTTCCGGCGTTTCCAACTTTACCAGACTCTTTTTCGTTCCGTTTCCGGTCCGAATTCGATTTCCGGTGGCCTGTGGAGTGGCCTTGCCTTTCGGCGGTTCCGACTTTATCAGAGATTCTGAGTCGGAATTCCCGCCCTGTTCGAGGCCCTCCAGGCGCACAAGTGCGCGTGGCGCTTCCCGTTCAGGCGGAGACGTAAACGTACTGGAGCGGGGCTCCCCGATGCAAATCGGGGAGCCCCGCTCCAGGTCAGACGGTCGTGAGGGGTCAGACCTCGACGACGACCGGAAGGATCATCGGGCGCCGGCGGTAGGTGTCGGACACCCACTTGCCGACCGTCCGGCGGACCATCTGCTGGAGCTGGTGGGGCTCCATCACGCCGTCCTGCGCCGACTTGTCCAGGGCTTCCTGGATCTTCGGCGTGACGGCCACGAGGGCGCTGTCGTCGATGCCGGAGCCCCGGGCCTGGATGTGGGGACCGCCCACGATCTTGCCGGAGGAGCTGTCGACCACGATGAACACCGAGATGATGCCCTCGTCGCCGAGGATGCGGCGGTCCTTGAGAGAGGTCTCGGTGACATCTCCGACGGAGAGGCCGTCGACGTAGACGTAACCGGCCTGGACCTTGCCGACGATCTTCGCCTTGCCGTCGATGAGGTCGACGACCACGCCGTCCTCGGCGATGACGATGTGGTCCTTCGGCACGCCGGTGAGGGCGCCCAGTTCCGCGTTGGCGCGCAGGTGGCGCCATTCGCCGTGGACCGGCATCAGGTTCTTCGGCTTGCAGATGTTGTAGAAGTACAGCAGTTCGCCGGCCGAGGCGTGGCCCGAGACATGGACCTTGGCATTGCCCTTGTGGACGACGTTGGCGCCCCAGCGGGTCAGGCCGTTGATCACGCGGTAGACCGCGTTCTCGTTGCCCGGGATCAGGGACGACGCGAGGATCACCGTGTCGCCCGGGACGATCCGGATCTGGTGGTCGCGGTTGGCCATCCGGGAGAGGGCGGCCATCGGCTCGCCCTGCGAACCCGTGCAGACCAGCACGACCTCGTCGTCCGGGAGGTCGTCGAGGGTCTTGACGTCGACGACCAGTCCGGCGGGAACCTTCAGATAGCCCAGGTCGCGGGCGATGCCCATGTTGCGGACCATCGAGCGGCCGACGAAGGCGACCCTGCGGCCGTACTCGTGGGCGGCGTCCAGGATCTGCTGGATGCGGTGCACATGGCTGGCGAAGCTCGCCACGATGATGCGCTTCTGGGCGTTCGCGAAGACGGTGCGCAGGACGTTGGAGATGTCCCGCTCCGGCGGCACGAAGCCGGGAACCTCGGCGTTCGTGGAGTCGGAGAGGAGGAGGTCGATGCCTTCCTCGCTCAGCCGGGCGAACGCGTGCAGGTCGGTGAGACGGCCGTCCAGCGGAAGCTGGTCCATCTTGAAGTCACCGGTGGCCACGGCCATGCCCGCGGGGGTGCGGATGGCGACGGCGAGAGCGTCCGGGATCGAGTGGTTGACCGCGATGAACTCGCAGTCGAAGACGCCGATGCGCTCGCGCTGGCCCTCGGTGACCTCAAGGGTGTACGGACGGATCCGGTGCTCCTGGAGCTTCGCCTCGATGAGCGCGAGGGTCAGCTTCGAGCCGATGAGGGGGATGTCCGGCTTCAGGCGCAGCAGATACGGGACACCACCGATGTGGTCCTCGTGGCCGTGCGTGAGGACGATGCCCTCGATGTCGTCCAGGCGGTCCCGGATCGTGGTGAAGTCCGGCAGGATCAGGTCGATGCCCGGCTGCTCCTCCTCGGGGAAGAGGACGCCGCAGTCGACGATGAGCAGGCGGCCGCCGTACTCGAAGACCGTCATGTTGCGGCCGATCTCGCCCAGGCCGCCGAGCGGGGTGACCCGCAGGGCGCCCTTCGGGAGCTTCGGCGGGGTACCGAGTTCAGGATGCGGATGACTCAAAAGACTCTCCTTACCACGCACGCCACGTACCGCTGAGGCACGTGGCGCGCATGTCATTCGTGCACTTGCTGTTGTCTTGGGGTGGTGCTCGATGCGAGTCGCCTCGCGTGTTCAGTTGTGAAGTCCGTGATTAGAGCTGTACCCCGCCGGCGGCGAGATCGATCTTGAGCTGGGCCGTCTCCTGGGCACTGAGCTCCACCAGCGGCAGGCGCAGTGGTCCGGCCGGAAGTCCCTGGAGGGTCAGGGCGGCCTTCGTCGTGATGACGCCCTGGGTGCGGAACATCCCGGTGAAGACCGGAAGCAGCTTCTGGTGAATCTCGGTGGCCTTCTGGACATCGCCGCTCAGGTGCGCGTCGATCAGGGCCCGCAGCTCGGGAGTGACCATGTGGCCGACCACGGAGACGAAGCCGACCGCGCCGACCGAGAGGAGCGGCAGGTTGAGCATGTCGTCGCCCGAATACCAGGCGAGTCCCGATTCGGCGATGGCCCAGCTGGCGCGGCCCAGGTCGCCCTTGGCGTCCTTGTTCGCGACGATCCGCGGGTGGTCGGCCAGCCGCACGAGGGTCTCCGTGTCGATCGGCACCCCACTGCGGCCGGGGATGTCGTACAGCATCACCGGCAGGCCGGTGGCGTCGGCAATGGCCGTGAAGTGCCGGAGCAGACCTTCCTGCGGTGGCTTGTTGTAGTACGGCGTCACGGCGAGCAGGCCGTGGGCACCAGTGCGCTCGGCCGTCCGGGCGAGCTCGACGCTGTGCCGGGTGTCGTTGGTGCCGATGCCGGCGACGACATGCGCTCGGTCGCCGACCGCTTCGAGTACCGCTCGAACGAGCTGGTCCTTCTCCGTGTCACTGGTGGTCGGGGACTCACCGGTGGTGCCGTTCACGATCAGGCCGTCATTGCCTGCGTCCACCAGGTGGGCGGCGAGCCGCTGGGCGCCGTCGAGGTCGAGAGCGCCGTCCGCCGTGAAGGGCGTGACCATAGCGGTGAGGACCCGCCCGAAGGGGGTCTGCGGAGTGGAGATCGGAGCCATGGGTAACACGCTACTCGCTGCTCAGCGCGCGGGGTCCCCTCGGGGGGGACGGGGAAGAGGATCCCGGCACTGCCTGCTCGGGGGTTCAAGCAGTGCCGGGTCCGTTTGATCAGCCTAGATGAACTTCTCGAAACGCCGCAATACGGACACCGCCTACGGGGCTACCCGTCCATTTTTGTTGAAGGCGGCATGAGTGAGCGGCATGAGCTGCTCCCAGTGGGCTTCCATCTGCTCGCCGACCATCTCGATCTCGCGCTGCGGGAAGGACGGAACCTTCGCCAGCTCGTGCTGGGTGCGCAGCCCGAGGAAGTGCATCAGGGAGCGCGCGTTGCAGGTGGCGTACATCGTGGAGAAGAGGCCGACCGGCAGGACCGCGCGGGCGACCTCGCGGGCCACGCCCGCGGCCAGCATCTCCTGGTACGCCGCGTAGGAGGCCCGGTAGGACTCCTCCATGGCGCGGGTCGTCAGGTCGTACTGCTCTTCGGTGCCCTCGACGAACTCGTACTTGCCGGGGCGGCCCTGCTGGACCAGCTTGCGGGAGGTTCCGGGGACGTAGAAGACCGGGTCCAGCTCCCTGTAGCGGCCCGACTCCTCGTTGTACGACCAGCCGACGCGGTGTCGCATGAACTCGCGGAAGACGAAGATCGGGGCGCTGATGAAGAACGTCATCGAGTTGTGCTCGAACGGGCTGCCGTGCCGGTCCCGCATGAGGTAGTTGATGAGCCCCTTGGAGCGCTCGGGGTCCTTGGTGACCTCTTCCAGCGACTGCTCACCGGCGGTGGAGACACGGGCGGCGAACAGCACGTCCGCGTCGCGAGCGTCGCTCTTCACCAGCCCGACGGTGACGTCGCTGCGGAAGTGGGGCTTTGCGGGTTCGGGAGTGTCGGTCACCGACGGGGGTCCTTCCAATGACATCGCTCGGGCGGCGACCACTTTACGGGCCGGGCGGACGGCGCATGTACGCGACGGCCTCGGGCAGCCGTTCGTGGAGTCCTTCAAACATTACGGCGATTCGGGGCACCGATCGGGTCGTTCGTACGTCTGACTCATTAGCAGTACCCGCCACTGAGATCAAGGAGAGTTTCCTCATGTTCCGCCGGCGTGAAGCCGTCCCGTTCTCGTTCGTCGCCGAGTCCGACCGATTCCGCAGTAATGTCACTCCCCCTCCCTCGACCCGCGCCACTGTTCCCGAACTTCTGGGGCGGTCCCTGGTCGGGCTTACCGTGGTCGCCGGTCTCGTGGGCTCACTGCTGCTGGGGCTCCCGGCCCTCGACTCCGAACAGTCACCCGCGCACGGCAAGCAGTCCGAAGCGTCGCAGGGCCGCTGACTCGTACGGACCCCCTGGGGTGGTCGGGCCGGTGACACTCTCGGTAGCCTCACCGGGCACAGCAATCGAGCGTGCTTGTGAGTGAGGATGAGTCGTGCCCCTGCCCTTTCTGACGGCCGACCGCGCATTCGATGCGAGCGCGGAGGACGTCGCGCTGCCGTTCGACGACCACGACAACTGGCGGCGGCCCTACCGCCCCGGCCCGTGGCGGGTCGCGGCGGCGGCCACCCTGTTGTTGCTGGCCTCGTTCGTTCTGCTCGCGGCCATGATCATCGGTGTGGCCGGAGCGCTTTCGGGCGCCACCGTGTGCCTGGCCCTGGCCGGTGCGCTGATCGCCGCCGCCCTGCGACTGCTGCGGGTCGGCGCGTGGGTCAGCCGCCACGGCGTACGGCGTGTCGCGTTCTTCCGGACCACAACGGTGGCCTGGAGCGGCACGTCCGCCGTTCGTACGGTCCAGCAGCCCGTGAAGTGGATGGGCCTTCCCCGTACGGTCCAGGGCCAGGCGCTCGTCGTGGTCCGGCAGAGCGGTGAGACGCTGCCGCCGCTGACCACCGACCACAACGCGGACTTCCTCGGGCGTGAGGAGGCGTTCGAGCGGGCCACGGACGCGGTGGAGGCCTGGGCGGACGAGTACCGACAGGTGTGAGCCGTCGCCTGTAGGTGGATGAGCCCGGGGCCCTTGCGGGTCCCGGGCTCATCTGCGTGCGGCGTGGCAGAAGTCCTCAGGCGCGGGACGGACGGGTTCGGGTCGGTGTCCTCAGCCGCCGGGCGGGCTGGAGGGTGTGGGTTCGGCGGACGGGTTCGAAGGTGCCGGCCGGTTCGCGTGCAGGGCGATCGCTCGTTGCATCGCCTTGCGGGCTCTCGGCGTGTCCCTCGCGTCCTGGTAGGCGACCGCCAGC
Source organism: Streptomyces sp. NPDC104313 (assembly GCF_055583985.1). Lineage (NCBI taxonomy): Bacteria > Bacillati > Actinomycetota > Actinomycetes > Kitasatosporales > Streptomycetaceae > Streptomyces > Streptomyces sp. NPDC104313. The sequence continues at coordinate 487,644 of NZ_JBVJMW010000005.1, read as the reverse complement.
CTGAACCAGGTGCGCCAGTCGTCCGGGGCGTCCTCGGTCTCCTCACGGCGCTTGGTGAAGACCGCGTCGGCGGAGTCCCGGTCGATGCGGCCGGACGGGGTGCGGGTCAGCTCGTCGACCGGCAGGCCGCCCTCGGCGTCCAGCTCGGCGGCCAGGGCGTTGGCACGACGGACGAACTGAGTGTTCTTCCAGAGGAACCAGACGCCGATCACCGGCAGGATCAGCACGGCGATCCCGAAGGTGATCGTGACCAGCGTGCCGTGCCGGATGAGCATCAGGCCGCGGCTGCCGACCAGCCCGAAGTAGAAGACCAGGACGGCGGCCGTGACGATGTAGGTGATCTTTGCGCGCATGGTGGGCTCAGTCAGTTCAGGTCGAGGAAGTGTTCCAGGCCGAACGTGAGGCCGGGAGTGGTCACCACACCGCGGACACCGAGCAGGATGCCCGGCATGAAGCTGCTGTGGTGGAGGGAGTCGTGGCGGATGGTGAGGGTCTCGCCCTCGCCGCCGAGGAGCACTTCCTGGTGGGCCAGGAGGCCGCGGAGCCGGATCGCGTGAACCGGGACACCGTCGACGTCCGCGCCGCGCGCGCCGTCCAGGGCGGTGGCGGTGGCGTCCGGCTGAGGTGCGCTGCCCGCCTTGGCGCGGGCGGCCGCGATGAGCTGGGCGGTGCGGGTGGCAGTGCCGGAGGGGGCGTCGACCTTGCCCGGGTGGTGCAGTTCGACGACCTCGACGGACTCGAAGTAGCGGGCGGCCTGCTCCGCGAACTTCATGGTCAGGACGGCGCCGATGGAGAAGTTCGGGGCGATCAGGACGCCCGTCCCCGGGGAGTCGTCCAGCCAGGTGGTCAGCTGCGCGAGCCGTTCGTCGGTCCAGCCCGTGGTGCCGACGACGGCGTGGATGCCGTGCCGGACGCAGAAGTCGAGGTTGCCCATCACCGACGCGGGGGTGGTGAGCTCGACGACGGCTTGGGCGCCGGTGTCCGCGAGGGTCTCCAGATCGTCGCCCCGGCCCAGGGCCGCCACCAACTCCAGGTCGTCGGCGGCCTCGATCGCCCGTACGGTCTCGGAGCCGATGCGACCCTTCGCACCGAGAACGGCTACGCGCAGCTTGCTCATCTTGGTTCCTTAGGGGATTAGGAGACCGCTTCGTCGAGGCGGTCCGCCTGCTTGTCCTTGAGCGGGCCGATGACCGAGAGCGAGGGGCGGTGGGTAAGAAGCTCGCCCGCCACCTCCCGTACGTCGTCGGGGGTGACCTCCGCGATGCGCGCGAGCATGTCGTCGACGGACATCTGCTCGCCCCAGCACAGCTCGCTCTTGCCGATGCGGTTCATGAGGGCGCCGGTGTCCTCCAGGCCGAGGACGGTGGACCCGGCGAGCTGCCCGATGGCGCGGGCGACCTCGTCGTCGTCCAGACCGTGCGTGGCCACCCGGTCCAGCTCGTCGCGACAGATCTTCAGGACGTCGTGGACCTGGCTCGGGCGGCAGCCCGCGTACACCCCGAAGAGGCCGCAGTCGGCAAAGCCCGAGGTGTACGAGTACACGCTGTAGGCCAGGCCGCGCTTCTCCCGTACCTCCTGGAAGAGGCGGGAGCTCATGCCGCCGCCGAGGGCGGTGTTGAGGACGCCGAGCGCCCAGCGCCGCTCGTCGGTGCGGGCGAGGCCGGGCATACCGAGGACCACGTGGGCCTGCTCGGTCTTGCGGTTCAGCAGCTCGACCTTGCCGGCGGTGCGCAGGGTGCGGGAGCCCTCGCGGGGCGCCATCGGGACGGCGTCGTGGCGGGAGAGTGCCCCGGCGCGTTCGAAGGCACGGCGGACCTGGGCCACGACCGTGGCGTGGTCGACGTTGCCGGCCGCTGCGACGACGAGGTGCGTGGGGTCGTAGTGCTTCTTGTAGAAGCGGGCGATCTGGCCGCGGTTCAGCGCGTTGATCGTGTCGACGGTGCCGAGGACGGGGCGGCCGAGGGGGGTGTCGCCGAGCATGGTGTGCGCGAACAGGTCGTGCACGCAGTCGCCCGGGTCGTCCTCGGTCATCGCGATCTCTTCGAGGATGACGCCGCGCTCGGCGTCGACGTCCTCGGGGGCGATCAGCGAGCCGGTCAGCATGTCGCAGACGACGTCGATGGCCAGCGGCAGGTCGGTGTCCAGGACCCGCGCGTAGTAGCAGGTGTACTCCTTCGCCGTGAAGGCGTTCATCTCTCCGCCGACCGCGTCGATCGCGGAGGAGATGTCGAGGGCGGTGCGCTTGGCGGTGCCCTTGAAGAGGAGGTGTTCGAGGTAGTGGGTCGCGCCGTTCAGGGTGGGCGTCTCGTCGCGGGAACCGACGTTGGCCCAGATGCCGAAGGTGGCGGACCGGACGGAGGGCAGGGTCTCGGTGACGATCCGCAGACCGCCGGGGAGGACGGTCCGGCGGACGGTGCCGATGCCGTCCTTGCCCTTGAGAAGCGTTTGGGTACGGGCGACGGCCCGCGCCTTGGAGGAGGCGCGGGCCGTCGCCCGGGAACTACGGGACGTCACTTGTCGGTGTCGTCCTTGTTCTCGTCAGCCTCTTCACCCTCGACGACCGGGATCAGGGAGAGCTTGCCGCGGGAGTCGATCTCGGCGATCTCGACCTGGACCTTGGCTCCGACGCCGAGCACGTCCTCGACGTTCTCCACGCGCTTGCCACCGGCGAGCTTGCGGATCTGCGAGATGTGCAGCAGACCGTCCTTGCCCGGCATGAGCGAGACAAACGCACCGAAGGTGGTGGTCTTGACGACCGTACCCAGGTAGCGCTCGCCGACCTCCGGCATGGTCGGGTTGGCGATCGCGTTGATCGTGGCGCGGGCGGCCTCGGCCTGCGAACCCTGCTGGGCACCGATGTAGATGGTGCCGTCGTCCTCGATCGTGATGTCGGCGCCGGTGTCCTCCTGGATCTGGTTGATCATCTTGCCCTTGGGGCCGATGACCTCACCGATCTTGTCCACCGGGATCTTGACGGTGATGATCCGGGGGGCGTTCGGGGACATCTCGTCCGGGACGTCGATGGCCTCGTTCATGACGTCCAGGATGTGCAGACGCGCGTCACGGGCCTGCTTCAGCGCGGCGGCCAGGACCGAGGCGGGGATGCCGTCGAGCTTGGTGTCGAGCTGGAGCGCGGTGACGAAGGTCTTCGTACCGGCGACCTTGAAGTCCATGTCACCGAACGCGTCTTCCGCACCGAGGATGTCGGTGAGGGCGACGTAGTGCGTCTTGCCGTCGATCTCCTCGGAGATGAGGCCCATGGCGATACCGGCGACGGCGGCCTTGAGGGGCACACCGGCGTTCAGCAGGGACATGGTGGAGGCGCAGACCGAGCCCATGGACGTCGAGCCGTTGGAGCCCAGCGCCTCGGAGACCTGGCGGATCGCGTACGGGAAGTCCTCGCGGGAGGGGAGGACCGGCACGATCGCGCGCTCGGCGAGGGCGCCGTGGCCGATCTCGCGGCGCTTCGGGGAGCCGACGCGGCCCGTCTCACCGACGGAGTACGGCGGGAAGTTGTAGTTGTGCATGTAGCGCTTGCGGGTCACCGGGGAGAGGGTGTCCAGCTGCTGCTCCATACGGAGCATGTTGAGGGTGGTGACGCCCAGGATCTGGGTCTCGCCACGCTCGAACAGCGCCGAGCCGTGTACGCGCGGGATGGCCTCGACCTCGGCGGCGAGCGTACGGATGTCCGTGACGCCACGGCCGTCGATGCGGACCTTGTCCTTGATGACGCGCTCGCGGATCAGCTTCTTGGTCAGCGCGCGGTACGCACCGGAGATCTCCTTCTCCCGACCCTCGAAGGCCGGGAGGAGCTTCTCGGCGGCGATCTCCTTGACGCGGTCCAGCTCGGCCTCGCGGTCCTGCTTGCCGGCGATGGTGAGCGCCTGCGTCAGCTCGGAGGTGACGGCCTTGGAGAGCGCCGCGAAGACGTCGTCCTGGTACTCCAGGAAGACCGGGAACTCGCCGACCGGCTTGGCGGCCTTGGAGGCCAGGTCCGACTGGGCCTTGCAGAGCGCCTTGATGAAGGGCTTCGCGGCGTCCAGACCGGCGGCGACGATCTCCTCGGTGGGAGCCTCGGCGCCGTCCTTGACGAGCTGGATGGTCTTCTCGGTGGCCTCGGCCTCGACCATCATGATCGCGACGTCGCCGTCCTCCAGGACGCGACCGGCGACGACCATGTCGAAGACGGCGTCCTCGAGCTCGGTGTGCGTCGGGAACGCGACCCACTGGCCCTTGATCAGGGCGACGCGGGTGGCGCCGATCGGGCCGGAGAAGGGCAGGCCCGCCAGGATGGTGGAGCAGGAGGCGGCGTTGATCGCGACCACGTCGTACAGGTGGTCGGGGTTGAGCGCCATGATCGTCTCGACGATCTGGATCTCGTTGCGCAGGCCCTTCTTGAAGGAGGGGCGCAGCGGCCGGTCGATCAGGCGGCAGGTGAGGATCGCGTCCTCGGAGGGCCGGCCCTCGCGGCGGAAGAAGGAGCCGGGGATCTTGCCGGCCGCGTACTGCCGCTCCTCGACGTCCACCGTGAGGGGGAAGAAGTCGAGGTTGTCCTTGGGCCGCTTGGAAGCGGTGGTGGCCGACAGCACCATGGTGTCGTCGTCCAGGTACGCGACGGCGGAGCCGGCGGCCTGCTTGGCCAGGCGGCCCGTCTCGAAGCGGATGGTGCGGGTGCCGAAGGTTCCGTTGTCGATAACGGCCTCGGCGTAGTGGGTCTCGTTCTCCACTAGTGATTTCTCCATACTCGTCGTCTTTCGTCCTCACGCCCGTGTGGCGGGGGACGGTGTGGGAGAGGCGCACCGTGGATGCGGGCCGGTCTTCGATCGAAGCTCCCGGGCATGTTCCCGGGGGCCACTACCGAGGACCGGCGGCGGTGTCGTCGCGCCTCTCCCTCGTTCTTGCGTTTTGCTCGCGCGTTCCCGCTGATGCGTTCTCGCTCGTGCGGGTGTCACTGCACCCAGGTTACTGAGCCTGACACCGGTCGTGCACGTACGGCAAAGGGAGCGGTCCCCTCAAACGCGGGAACCGCTCCCTTTCCACAGCGTCCTTACTTGGCGCCGCCGGCCGCGCCACGGCGGATGCCGAGGCGGTCGACGAGCGCACGGAAGCGCTGGATGTCCTTCTTGGCCAGGTACTGCAGGAGGCGGCGACGCTGGCCGACCAGGATCAGCAGACCACGACGGGAGTGGTGGTCGTGCTTGTGCGTCTTGAGGTGCTCCGTCAGGTCCGAGATCCGGCGGGAGAGCATGGCGACCTGGACCTCGGGGGATCCGGTGTCACCCTCCTTCTGGGCGAACTCGGACATGATCTGCTTCTTCGTAGCGGCGTCGAGCGGCACGCGTACTCCTCTTGATGTTCGAAGCGCCCACGAGTGCCCCTGGTCTTGATCTCAGGGGAGCTTCCGTGACTCGGAGGCGAAGGTCCGATGAGCGCAGCCCCCAGGATGATCCGAGGACGCGTATACAAACGGCCACTGGACAGAGTACCAGCCATTCGGGTCACGCCCCGCCGCTGACCAGCGGGGGCCCCACCGGGCGATCATCCGCTGCCCGCCGCTGACCAGCGGCGCCTTTGGATGATCGCTCGGGCCCCTTCGGTGATCAGTCGGCGCCCCTTCGGTGATCAGCTGGTGAGGGCGCGGATCGAGTGGTAGACGTCGAAGACCGCGAGGCAGAGCGGGAGCAGGGTCAGCAGGACGAGCGTTTCGGCGATCTCCAGGAAGCGTCCCCAGAACGGGGTCACCCCCTTGCGCGGCACGATCAGGCCGATGGCGGTGATCAGGACGGCGACGCCGGCGACCGCGGCGGCGAGCCACACCGTACGGATGTCGAGTGCCGCGCCGTCACCCCGCAGCGCGTCGCGCACCAGGGCGACCGGCGGGTTGAGGGACAGCCCCAGGCCCAGCAGGACAAGGGAGCCGAGGCCCGCGGCGAGCGTGCAGCCGACCTGGGCCGTGTAGCGGAACAGGTGGGCGCGCATCAGCATGGCGACCCCGGTGGCCAGGGCGAGCAGCTGGCCCCAGACGTTGTTCGAGAACCCCAGCACCGCGGCGGCCGCCACGGCGACCAGGGCACAGCCGCCGACCAGGCCGAGGAGCAGTTCATGGCCGCGCCGCGCCTGGGCGGCGAGGCGTACGGCGTCCACCGGGCCCGTGGGCGCGGGCTCGGAGGTCCCGTAGTCGCCGACCGTGGTGCGGGGCGGCTCGAACCCGATGGGCAGCCGGGCGAAGCGGGTGGAGAGTCCCGGCAGGAAGGCGAGGGCCCCGACGGCGAGTGGGGAGCAGACGGCGGCGGCCTCGATCGGCTTCATGTCGCTCAGGATCGCGATGAAGGTGACCAGGAGGCCGATGACGCTCGCGAAGACGAACGCGACGAACGGCCCGTCTCCGCCGGGCGCGACGATCATCAGGATGACCGCCACGACCAGGACCGCCGCGCAGGCGAGCAGGAACTGCAGCCGTCCGACGCCCTGCCCGGTACTCAGGGGCAGCAGGCCGGAGCCGGCCACCGCCGCGTTCACCAGGGCGCCGGTGCCGAGCGCGATCGACGAGGCGCGGTCGTCGTACACCCGCGCACGCACGCAGGCGAAGGCGAGCAGGAGCAGGGCGACGATGGCAGCCAGGATTCCCGGCAGGCCGTGCATGTCGTGGAGTGGGTCGGCCGTCCACAGCACGAAGCCGAGCAGGGCCAGCAGGACAGCACCGCCGAAGAGGCCGGCGCCGCGCATGAGGGCGTCTCCCCAGAGCGTGCGGTCCTTGGCCACGGCGGTGGCGACGGCGTCCGAGACGTCGTCGAAGACGGCGGGGGGCAGTGATTCGGAGAAGGGCCGCATCGACAGCAGCTCGCCGTCGAGAATGCGGTGACCGGCGAGCGTACGCGCGCTGTCCAGGACGGTGCCGTCGCGGCGCACCAGGTGGTAGCCGACCGGTGCGCCGGGGGCGGGACTCTGTCCGGACAGCCGGAGGATCTCGGGGTACAGATCGGCTACGGGGATGTCCTCGGGCAGGGCCACGTCGACACGGCTGTCGGGCGCGACGACCGTGACCCGGCAGAATCCGGTGCCGCTGCCGGACGGGGTCCCGTGACTTTGCCGACCGGATCCGGTGGCTGCCGCTTGGGCCGTCATGGTCACCTGGTGCTCCCCCTACTGCTGGCTTGTTCTGCGCTTCTACCGCTGTTCGTGCTGTCGTTCGTGCTGCTGCTGTTGTGCTGCTGTTCTGTTGTGCTGCTGTTCTGTTGCTGCTGCTTCGTTGTGTTGCCGCTGTTCTGTTCTGCTGCTGTTCTGCTGCTTCTGTACCGCCGTTGCCGCGGCTCCCGCCGACCGGCTTTTCCGCTGCCACCGCTACCCCGCTTCCGCCGGGCCGCGTCCGCTTGTGCCGGAAACGCACCGCCGGGACCACGGATCGCACCGCACGTCCCGAATGACCGCCTTCTCGGATCAGTTAGCGGATGCGTACACGCGTCGCGACACCCTACCGCCATGGGACCGCCGCTACGCCAGTAGGATCCTTCCCGCGGATGGAGCCCGTCGCCACGGGGGCGCCGATAGGAACACTTCCGTCCGGCAAGGGAATTGGTGAGCTGTGAGCCAGATCGTAGTCAAGCGCCCGCCGCGGGCCCTGCCCACCGAAGTGCCGGTCGAGCAGGTGCAGTTGCAACCTCCGCCGGAACTCCCCCGAGGCCAGCAGGAGGGGGTGCTGATGCAGCTCCTGCCGATGCTGGGTATGGGTGGTTCCGTCGTCTTCTTCTTCATGACGCCGAACCCGATCATGCGCATCATGGGCATGATCATGATCGCCTCCACGGTGGCCATGGCCATCGCGATGCTCGTGCGGTACCGGCGCGGCACACAGGGGGAGCTGGCGGACCTGCGCCGCGACTACCTGAAGTACCTGACGCAGACCCGGCGCGCGGTGCTGAAGACGGCCCGCAAGCAGCGGGACGCGCAGTTCTACCTCCACCCCTCTCCCGAGCAGTTGTGGGCGCTCGTCGCCGAGGGCAGCCGGGTGTGGGAGCGGCGTGCCGGTGACGCGGACTTCGCGCAGGTGCGCATCGGGCTGGGCAGTCAGGAGCTGGCCACGCCGCTGATCGCGCCCGAGACGGCGCCGGTGGACGAACTGGAGCCGCTGGCCGCCGGGGCGATGCAGCAGTTCCTGGCGACGCACTCCACCCTGGACGGCCTGCCCATGGCCGTCTCGTTGCGGGCGTTCTACCACCTGACGATCAGCGGCCACGCGGATTCCGCGCGCTCCGCGGCGCGGGCCATGGTCGGCGGGCTGGCCTCTCTGCACTCCCCCCAGGACCTGGTGATCGCGGTCGCGACCGGTACGGAGTCCGCGCCGCAGTGGGAGTGGGCGAAGTGGCTCCCGCACGCCCAGGCCTCCGGGCCCGTGGACGGGGCCGGGAGCCGGCGTCTGATCACCACCGACGCCCTGGCCCTGGAGGAGCTGCTGGCCGGGCGCCTGGAGGGCAGGCCCCGCTTCCAGCCGGGCGGTCAGCCGCTCATGGAGCAGCCGCACATCGTGGTGGTCCTGGACGGCGAGTCGGTGCCCCCCATGTCGGTGCTCGCCTCGGCGGAGGGCCTGCAGGGTGTGACGGTCATCGAGGTGGTGCCGGGGGAGGTCACCGGGTCCCGAGGGGGCCTCTCCATCGTGGTGCAGCCGAAGTCGTTGCAGCTGGAGTCGGGCCAGGGGCTCGTCTACGACGGGGTTCCGGACCTGCTGAGTTACGAGGCCGCCGAGGCGCTCGCCCGCCAGCTGGCCCCGCTGCACATGGCCACGGGTGGGGACGACGACGAACCCCTGCTGGCCAACCTGGAGTTCACCGATCTGCTGAACCTGGGGGACGCCGCCTCGATCGAGGTCAGCCGGACCTGGCGGCCGCGGTCGCAGGCGGAGCGGCTGCGGGTGCCGATCGGTGTGGGCGAGGACGGAGCGCCCGTCATGCTGGACCTCAAGGAGGCGGCCCAGGAGGGCATGGGTCCGCACGGCCTCTGCGTCGGCGCCACCGGTTCCGGCAAGTCCGAGCTGCTGCGTACGCTGGTGCTCGGTCTCGCCGTCACCCACACCTCGGAGACGCTCAACTTCGTTCTCGCCGACTTCAAGGGTGGCGCGACCTTCGCGGGGATGGCACAGATGCCCCACGTCGCGGCCGTGATCACCAACCTCGCGGACGACCTGACGCTGGTCGACCGTATGGGTGACTCCATCAGCGGTGAGCTCAACCGCCGGCAGGAGATGCTGCGCGACGCGGGCAACTACGCCAACATCCACGACTACGAGAAGGCGCGCGCGGCCGGTGCGCCGTTGCAGCCCATTCCCTCGCTCGTCCTGGTGATCGACGAGTTCAGCGAACTCCTCACCGCCAAACCCGACTTCATCGAAATGTTCGTCCAGATCGGCCGTATCGGCCGGTCGCTGGGCGTGCATCTGCTGCTGGCCTCGCAGCGCCTGGAGGAGGGGCGCCTGCGCGGCCTGGAGACGTATCTGTCGTACCGGGTGGGTCTGCGGACGTTCTCGGCGGCGGAGTCACGGGCCGCGATCGGTGTGCCCGACGCGTACCACCTTCCCAACGTGCCCGGTTCCGGGCTGCTCAAGTTCGGTACGGAGGAGATGGTCCGGTTCAAGGCCGCGTACGTCTCCGGGGTGTACCGCTCGGGCGCGCACCGGGCCGCCACGCCGGGTGGTCCGCTTCCGGTGGACCGCAGGCCGGTTCCGTTCACGGCCGCGCCGGTTCCGGTGCGGTACGTCCAGCCGACGGCGCAGTCCGGAGGCGTACCGGATCAGCGCTCGACGCAGGACGACGCGCTGGCGGACACGGTGCTCGATGTGATCGTGCGCCGTCTGGAAGGCCGCGGGGCCTCCGCCCACCAGGTGTGGCTGCCGCCGCTGGACAATCCGCCGTCGCTGGACGAGCTGCTGCCGGGGCTCTCCCCGGTGCAGGGCCGGGGGCTGACTCAGCCCGGCTTCGAGGGAGCCGGCCGGCTGGTCGTGCCCTTGGGCGTCATCGACAAGCCGTTCGAGCAGCGGCGTGACACTCTCTACCGGGACTTCTCCGGCGCCGCCGGCCACATGCAGATCACCGGAGGGCCGCAGTCGGGGAAGTCGACGCTGCTGCGGACACTCATCGCCGGCTTCGCGCTCACCCACACACCGGAGGAGGTCCAGTTCTACGGCCTGGACTTCGGTGGCGGCGGCATGTCCTCGATCGCGGGTCTGCCGCACGTCGGCGGCATCGCGTCCCGCCTCGACCCTGAGCGGGTACGCCGTACGGTCGCCGAGGTGTACGGCATCATGGCGCGGCGCGAGGAGTACTTCCGCAGCGCCGGGATCGACTCCATCGCCACGTTCCGCAGGCTGCGGGCGCGCGGTGACATCTCGGTGACTGACCAGCCGTGGGGTGACGTGTTCCTGGTCATCGACGGGTGGGGCAGTTTCCGGACGGACTACGAGGGGCTGGAGACGGCGGCCACGGACATCGCGGCCCGCGGGCTGGGCTACGGCATCCACCTGATCGTCACGGCGTCGCGTTCCATGGAGGTGCGGGCCAGCCTGAAGGACCACCTCATGAACCGCCTGGAGCTGCGGCTCGGTGACGTGATGGACTCCGAACTGGACCGCAAGGTGGCGGCCAACGTGCCCGCCGGGGTGCCGGGCCGCGGCCTGACCCCGGAGAAGCTGCACTTCATGGCGGCGGTGCCGCGCATCGACAGCATCAACTCCGACAGCGACCTCTCGGAGGCCACCGCGGCGATGAACCAGGAAGCCGCCCGCCACTGGACGGCCGCGCCCGCCCCGGCGGTGCGTCTGCTGCCGCGCGCGCTGCCGGCGAGCGAGCTTCCGGCCGGCTACGCGGTACCGGAGCGCGGCGTCGCCTTCGGTATCGACGAGAACAACCTGGAGCCGGTGTTCCTGAACTTCGATCAGGACCCGTTCTTCCTGGCGTTCGGCGAGAGCGAGTCCGGGAAGTCCAACCTGCTGCGGTTGCTCATCAAACAGCTGACCGAGCGGTACGACGGCGATTCCTGCAAGCTCTTCGTCATCGACAACCGGCGTTCGCTGCTCGATGTGACTCCGCGGTCGCACCTGGCGGAGTACATCCCGATGTCCAACAACATGGAACACCACATGGCGGCGCTGCATGACCTGATGAAGCGCCGCACACCGTCCGCCGACGTCACGGCGCAGGAGCTGCGCGACCAGAGCTGGTGGCAGGGCCCCACGGTGTACGTCGTCATCGACGACTTCGACCTGGTCTCCACGTCGAGCGGCAACCCGCTGTCGGCGATCACGGAGCTGCTTCCGTTCGCCCGCGACGTGGGCGTCCGCTTCATCATCGCCCGCAATACGGCGGGGGCCAGCCGGGCCTTGTACGAGCCCTTCCTCCAGCGCATGATCGAGCTGGGCGCACAGGGTGTGGTGCTGTCGGGCGACCCGAACGAGGGCGACATCCTCGGCAACGTACGACCGCGCCCGATGCCCGCGGGCCGGGGCATCTTCGTCACCCGGCGCCGGGGGAACCCGCTGGTGCAGACGGGGCTGATGGAGGGGTAGCGGCGGGCTGCCCGGGGGCGGGGCGACGCAGGGGATTGTCCCTCGTCCCTCGTCCCCGGCCCCCGCGGCGGCCCAGGGCCGTCACTGTCCTCCCTCCACTGTTCTGGCGGACGAGCTCAGGGCCGACTCGTCCGCGACGCCTCCCTCCTCCAAGAGGAGAGCACCAGACCCGCCCCCGAGCCGAGCCGTGGGCGACGGGCCCTCGACGGGGTGCTCGGCCGTCCGTCGGCTTCCTGGGAATCTCGGGACACAGCTCAGGGTGGACACCTCCCGCGCGTGTCCACCCTGATGTTCTGTGCTGTGGTGCTGTGCTTGAGCTCCGTTAGAAGTTCGCCGCCGCCCGCTTGTCACCGCTGCGGTAGATCGGCGACGCCTCGCTGACCTTGTTGGCGATCTCCTCGAGGTTGCCGCGGATGGCGTCGGCGTCCGTCCTCCACTTGTTCTGGGCGGTGGTGTAGGCCTGCTTCGCCTCGCCCTCCCACACCTCCGAAACCTTCGCGATCATGGCCTGGATCTCTTTGAGGTCCTGGTCGAGCTGCTTGGCCTGCCGCTTGATTTCACCGGCCGCGAGATCCAGGCTCGCGTAAGTGACGACCGTCGTACCGTCGTTGTTTCCCATGCGGTCCTCCGCTGCTTTCGATTTATGAGATGAAGGTCAGAAGCTGTTCAGGCTGGACGACTGTTCCTTCGAGCTGTTGTTGTGGCCCGCGACAACGTCCACGCCGCTGAGGGCCTGGCGGATCTCGTCCTCGTTGTCGCCCGAGATGGTACGGGCGGCCTTGATCGACTCCTGGAAGCGGACAAGCTGCTTGGCCAGGCTGACCATGCGGTTGTTGATCTCGGTCTGCTTCTGGTTGAAGTGGTTGGCGCCGATGCCCTTCCACTTGCCTTCGAGGTTGTCGATCGTCGCGTGGAGCTGCCGGAGCTGCCCCTTCACCGAGTCGAACTTGACGCCGAGGTCACCCTCCAGCTTCAGGAGCGCGGCATCTGAGACCTTCTGATCTGCCATGGTTCTCTTTCCCTTTCGGTTGGTTCTGCAAGGCCGGCATGGGTCGCCGACCGGTACATGCGGAACGTGCGGTCAAGCGGCCTTACGCCTGCGGACCACGGCGTAGGCCACTCCTCCGAGCACGACCACAACTGCGGCCACTCCGAGGATCAGGCCCAACTGGCTTTCGTCCCCCGAGGACTTGGTCTCTTCTGCCGCCACGGGCTTTTCGCCTTCCGCGCCGTTCGTGGCGGGCTGCGGCGAGGCTGAGGCTGCGGGCTTCTCGGACGAGTCGGCGGGGCCGGTCGTCCGCTCCTTGGTGAGCGGGCTGATGTCCGGATCGCCGGGATCGCCCTTGCCCTTGAGCACGTTCATCGAAGGGCGGATCAGACCGTGACCGAGGTACTTGCTCGTCTCGCCCTTCTTCCAGTCACGGCCAGCCGTGTCGAAGAGAACGTTGAGCACCTGGTTGGCGGTCCAGTCTGGGTGGAGGGACCAGACAAGGGCAGCGGAAGCGGAGGCGATGGCGGTGGCGGCGCTGGTGCCGCCGTCGCCGTCGCAGTAGCTCTTGAAGGAGTTGTCGCACCACACTGGAACGTCGCTCCCGGGAGACGCGACATCCACCGTGCCCGCGTGTTGCGAATAGAACGAGACCTTCCCGTCGCGGTCTGCTGAAGCAACACCCACTACCTCAGGATATGCGGCTGGATACCCCCGCTTGTTCTGCTTATGCCCCTCGTTCCCTACGGCCGCGAAGAGCAGTTTTCCTTTTCCTTCGGCGTACTTGATCGCTTCACGTTGCTGAGGCGAGGAATAGAAACTACCGAAGGACATGCTGATGATCCGTGCATCGCTGTCGGCCGCAGCGCGGATGGCGTTCGCGGTGTCCTGGGTCGTGATGGAAGGCTTCTCTTCCTCAAACTCACCCAGGGCGATACGCAGAGGAATGATCTTGGCTCTCGGGGCGAGCCCCTTGAGACCGCCTCCTTTGCCCGTCCCCGCGATCATCTCAGCCATCGTTGTACCGTGACCGCTGTAGTCGTCGGTTTCGTCGCCTGGTGCCCCGGTCGTGTCGACCCCCTTGAGAACTTGTCCCTGCAGCGACGGCATGGCCGAGTTCACACCTGAGTCGATGACAGCGACTTTGACGCCTTCACCAGTCGCGACCTTCCACATGTCCTCAGCCTGCATCGCGCTGAGGTACCACTGCTTCGACTGTGTGTCAGCTGCGGCAGGCTGCGCTGCGCCGACAAACAACACACTCCACGAAGCGGCCACAGCCAGCCCGCCGAGCACACGTACACGCCTCTGAGCTCGGCCCATTCCTGCTGCCATCCCGACTTCCGAACCTTCCCTGGGGGTGCTACTCGGCCACCGGCGGCACAGCTCCGCGCCGTCCGGCATTCCATGTCTCTTCGTCTTCCGTCAGGTAGTCGGGACGGGTCGACCCGTTGACGTCATCCTCCCGGCCTTTGTTTCGGCGACCTGCGGGACCCCGAACGAGGCCTGCGCCGCCGGCTGTGAAGGCCTTGGCATTGGAGCCAGTTCCCGCAGCCTTACGGGGTGCGCCGACGACTCCGTTGGCACCGGAAGCCGGAGTGGCTCGCCCACCGGAACGAGAAGTAGCAGCAGCTGCCCCATGCCCTCCGATCACTCCCCGCTGACCGGAACCTCCAGCAGCGGCTCTGCCCTGAGAAGCCTGCTGCGGGGTCCCACCGACAATGCCGTTGCTGCCTCCGGCACGAGGCCCACCGACTGCGGACGTGCCGCCCGGGCCCGCGACGGGCCGCCCGCCCGTCACACCGGAATGACCTGCAGTCGGCGACTGCGGGCCGGCCGGCGGACGACCGGAGAACGATCCTCCGCCCCCCATCGGACCGGGACGACCGACCGGGGGGCCGCCCTGCCCCTTGGTAACGGGACTCGCCCCGGGGGGCTGAGGCTTCCCCACTCCCTGGCCGGTCTGACTGGCCATTCGCGGCATGCCCGAAGGTCCCGTCGAACGCTGCGTGCCGCCCTGCACAGAGGTCGTGAGGTTGGGCGGCATGAGCGTCGGCGGGGCTCCGGACGGCCCGGTGGTGGACGTGAGCGACGGTTGCGGTGCCGGGCCGGTGATCGTCGTCGGAGCCTGCGGTGGCGCGACGGCGTTGATCTCCATGCCGATGGTCCTGTCCGGCAGGGACGCCGACCCGAGAACCTCGCTGTGTGGCCGGTTGGTTGCGGCTACCGCAGCAGAGTGCCCTGAGGTCGAGCGTCCTGCAGCGTCTGGCACTGCATTGCTACCGAGACTCTCGGAGCGCTCGCCGGAGGTACCGGATGACGGAGGGAACAAGCCGTGGTCCGTCGGCGGCGGCATACCAATGCCCAGCTGCTTCTCGAACCGCGGCGGCTCCTGCCCCGCCAGCACCTCCTCGGAGACCGAGTAGTACGAAGCCAACCGGTTGACCTGGTTGATCGCTTCCTGGCGGTTCTTCTCCACCTCAAGGGCAGCCGCGTACTGCGGGTTCGTCTCGGTCCGGGCTGGGAAGAGGACGTCGTCCACGTCCGTCTGGATCATCCGGCGGTCACGCGGGGGCATGGCGCTCTTCACCGATGCCAGGCCGGTGCCCGCGACCGTGATCTGGGTGCCGGCCGCGTCCGCGAAGTCGCCCAGCTTCTCGGCGTGGGCGACCAGGCCCGTGCCGAAGGCTCGGAAAGCCGTGCCGGACTCGCCCTCCCAGTCGACCCCTTTGAGGTGGTCCTTCAGCTCCTTCGCCGCGCGCCGGACGGCGTCCCTGGCCTTCCAGAGGGCCTCACCCGCGCTCTCCAGGTGTTCCGGGTTGGAGTTCTCCACCATGTCGATGAGGGCGTTGAGCTCGTGCCCCTCGAAGGAGGTACGGCCTCCGGTGCGGGGGTTGCCGAAGCCGAAGGACTCCAGGGCCCGGCCGGCCATCTCCGTCATGTCCGTGACGACGATCTGGGTCTGGACGCGCCCCTCGTCCTGCTTCAGCTGCTCGGCGGGGGTCGGGTTCGGCTGCTTCTCGTCGCTCATTCCGCTGCCCACCCGGCGTCCGACTGCTGCTCGTTGTTGGTCTGCTCAGGCTTGGTCTGCTCGGACTTGGCGTGCTTCTCGCGTTCCTCGTCCATGCGGGTCTGGATCTCGTAGAACCGCCGCCTGATGTCGTCCTCGACGTTGTCGAAGCCGACGGCCGCCGCGTGCACGCCCAAACTCAGGTACTCGATCTGGTCGCCGAGGGACCTGGAGAGCGAGACGAGGGAGGTGTGGACCCTGTTGTACTGGGTATAGAGGCCGTCCGCCTCGGCGAAGCGCGCGTTCGGGCCGCTCAGTGAGGCCCGCGAGACCTTCTGGTCGGCGACCTTCGTCTTGCTGGCCGCCGAGCCCTCGAAGTCCGCCAACAGGGCGTCGACACGACCCTTGAACTTCTCCAGCGCCCCCACTCCGCGCCTGAGGTCACCCGTACCGCCACCGCCACCTGGACCGGTCACAATGCCGTCCTCCCCGTTCCGCATCCCCGTTTGCTCGGATCGTCCCGCGTTGCTATCGCACTGACGCGGTCCGGTCCGATCTCATCCCAGCAACTCTAGTCACTGTGTACGACAGCGCCAATCGACTTGCGAGTCACGTGACTTGTCTCATGGACGGCTCTTCACTGTTCCTCACCGCTCTTCACCGTTCCCGTCGTTATGCCGCGCCCGCCAGGCGCCCCGCGCGTCTGCGCTTGTCCCGTACCGCCACAGCCGTGCCCGCGATGGCCGCCACCAGGACGCCGCCGCCGACCATGACGTACGTCGCCAGGCGCGCGTTCCGCTCGTCGGCCGTTTCGCCCAGGTGGAGTTCGGCGGGGGTGGGGGCTTTGCCCTTGCTCATCCCTTCGCCGGCGATCGGGCGGTCGATCGGTTTGTCGTCCTCGGTGAGGGCGCGGACCGGGTCCACCACCCCCCAGCCGACCAGGCGGTCGTGACCCGCCACCGATCGTTCCGCCGTCTGCTGCATCTGCGCGACGATCTGCTTCCGCGTCCAGTCGGGGTGCTTCGCCTTGATCAGGGCGGCGACGCCGGCGACGTACGGGGCGGAGAAACTGGTTCCGTTGTCCGCGCAGTGTCCGCCGCCCGGGACCGTGGAGACCATGTCCACCCCGGGGGCGGCGATGCCTACGAAGTCGCCGGACTGGGAGAAGGCCGCCCGTTCGTTGTTCCGGTCCGAGGAGGCGACGGCGAGGACGCCCTTGAAGGACGCCGGGTAGGTCTCCTTGACGTTGCCGCCGAGCCCGTCGTTGCCGGCCGAGGCGACGACGACGATGTCCTGGGCGAGGGCGTTGTCCACGGCCTGCCGCAGGGCCGCGGAAGGCTTCACGGCGTCGGCGGTGTCCTGGGAGATGTTGATGACGTCGGCGTCGGCCGTCTCGACGGCGTAGCGGATCGCCTGGGCGAGGGTCTCGGTCGTTCCGTTACCCTCGGCGTCGTTCTGCTGGAGCGGGATGATCGTCGCGTCGGGGGCCAGGCCGCTGAAGCCCGTGCCCTTCATCTCGCGCGCGGCGATGATGCCGGCGACTTTGGTGCCGTGGCCCACGGTGTCCGTGGTGCCGTTCTCCTTGCCGCGTTCGATCTTCGTTCCGTCGTCGGCTTTGAGGTTCTTCGGCAGGAAGTTGCGGCCCGCACCGGTGTCCACCGCGGGCTTGAGCTGTTTGTTCCTGACGTCGACGCCGGTGTCGATGACCGCTACGCGTACGCCCTTGCCGGTGGACTGCTTCCACACTTCGTCCAGCAGGACGCGTTGCAACGCCCAGGGCCGGCCCGGGTAGCTCTTCGAGGGGAACGTGCACTGGGCCGAGTCGGCCGCGGCCGCCGGGAGCGCCGGGAGGGTCACGGCGAGGACGGCGGCTGCCGCCGTGGCGGTGAGCAGGCGGCGGGCCGGGCCGTGGTGGTCGTGGGTCGCCATGTCCGTGCCCCCGCTCACGAACCCTGCGGCTGACTGGCCGCGCCGGTGGAGAGCCGGGGGCCGGTCGGCAGGAGGGCGGACCAGACCGCCGGTACGGGGTTGGGGTCGACGCCCTTGTAGCCGAGCCGGTTCTGCGCCTGCTGGGCCTCCTCCTGCTGGGACTCCCGCTCCCTCTTCGCGCCGGATTCGCCGATGCCTGAGTCGTCCTGGCCGCTGTCGCTGTTGGACTGCATCGCGTAGCGCAGGCCGGTGTCGGTGACCAGGAACTGGGAGCCGGCGCTGGTCGTGGAGCCCTTGAACTGGCGGAAGAACTCGCCCGATCCCGGCGTGACGTAGGCGCTGCTGGAACCGGTGGGGAGCGTGGCGGGGAAGCTCGTGCCCACCCATGTGCTCAGCGTGGTGGCGCCGCTGTCCGCGTCGACGCCTCGCAGTACGTTGCACACGGTGTTTCGGCTGCCCTTCGTGACGTCCGGGGAGTTGACGGGCTCGGGCTTGCTGACCGGCCAGTCCCTCTTCTGGTTGAAGGGGGCACCCGGTTCGAGTTCGGCGGCGCTGACCGGCTTGGCGTTGCCCGCCTGCTTGAGGTCCACCAACTGCCGGCTGCTGAGGAGCAGCTTGGCGGTGAAGTCCGAGACGGGTGCGACCCTGCCCGGCAGGACGACGTAACTCTGGGTCTTGGTTCCCGCCGTCGCGGCCAGGACCATGCCGACCCTGTTCGTCGAAGCGTCCAGGGTGCCGGGGGCGGCCGCGGGGGCTCCGGGGGTGCCGTCCACAGCCGGGAAGGTGATGGGAGCCCCGGTGTGGAGCGTGGCCAGCCAGGCGGCCGAGACCCGTTGGGGCTTGGCGTCCTGGCCGACCAGGGTGCGCAGGAGCAGCTCGTCCTTCTGGACGGGGTAGGCCTTGCCCGTGGCGTCCACGATGTGGCGGGTCCGGTCCGGTCCCTCGATGTACATCAGGTCACCGCCCCGCAGGGCGTTCTTGCCCTCGGTCTTCTTCTCCTCGCGCTCGGCGAAGATGAAGGTCGCCTTCTGGATGGCCCTGCCGCCCTCGCCGGGCCGTTCGCAGACCGCCCAGCGCTTGGCCGCGCCCGCTTCCTTGGGGTCGGGCAGCCGGTCGGGGGCGTACGGGATGCCGAGCGTCGCACCGTGCGGGATCTTGCCGCTGTCCAGGACCGACTCGTTGACGTTGACGACGGTGCCCTTGTCAGGGGCGAGCAGGAGCTTGGCCGAGGCCATGTTCAGGACGGGGTGCAACTGCTTCTTGCCATCGGTCTCCAGCACCACGTACCGGGTGGTGGATTTGCTGGCGATGATGACGTGTTCCTTGGGGGCGTCCCACTTCTGGGGGGCCACCGGCTTGAACATGCCCCAGGCGCCGAAGACGGCGAGAACCACGACGGCGATGATGACCCCGGGCAGTACCGCGCGCAGCGGTTTGGGGGCGCCTTCCTCGGAACCTGTGGGGTTGGGTTGCAGGAACTGTGCGATCAACCTCCGCTTCGCAAAGGTATAGGCGTTGAGCTCATCCCGCCGTGATGCCATGTGTCCGCTGACCCTTCTCCCCAGTGATCGAAACAGGGTCCCACACGCACCGTCGGCCCCCGCTGCCGTACCGCGCCCCTACTATGCCTGCTGGGGCTCCGCTCCCTGTGCTCAGGTAGGGTGACGACCCGATCAACACCCGTGCAAAAAGCGGGGAATACGGACACGAGGGGGCAACGCGGCGATGGGTGCAGCTACGCGCGAGCGTACCGGGCGGGCCGGCCGTCGAACCTCCGGGACTTCCCGGAGGCAACGTAGCAACGAGTCGCCCGCGACGCCTCCCGCCCAGCCCTCCGGCACTCCCGGGCCGGACGCGCCCGCCGCGACGACGCTGCGTTCGATCTCCCGGACCGACCGGGTGCGCCCCGTGCTGCGGCAGATGGTGATCGTCGAGGTGGGCCTCGTGATCGCCGCCGTTGGCGCGGCGCTCGGTGGCGCCTGGTTGATCCCGTCGCTCGTGGTGCTCTGTCTGCTGGTCGCCCTCGCGGTGGTACGCCGACGGGGCCGCGCCCTCCAGGACTGGGTGTCGGGCGCCCTCGGGCTCCGGGCACGACGCCGGGCCGCCACCACGCCGCCCTCGGACGCGGAGCCGATGCTGGCGCCGGTCGCCGAGAACGTCCCCGGCTTCGGCCCGCAGGTGTACGTGGACCGGGCCCACCGGACGGTCGGCATGCTCGGCGACGGCACGTTCCTGACGGCCGTGGTGCGGGTGGAGGCGAGTGGCGAGTCGCTGAGGCCCGCGTTCGGCGCCCGGTCGCTCCCGCTGTCGCTGCTCGGCGACGCGCTCCAGGTGGACGACATCGTGCTGGAGTCGGCGCAGTTGGTCCAGCAGGTGCGGTGTGCGCCGGCCCCTCATCTGCCGCAGCAGTCGGTGGCCCGGCTCTCGTACGCTCCGTTGCAGGACCAGACCGGTGCACCCGCCCTGCGGATGACGTGGGTGGCGGTGAAGCTGGATCCCGAGCTGTGCCGTGAGGCCATCGAGGCGCGCGGCGGCGGGCTGGAGGGTGCGCAGCGCTGCCTGGTGCGGGTCGCGGACCATGTGGCGAGCCGGATCACGGGCGCCGGTTTCCAGGCCGCGGTGCTGGACCAGGACGAGTTGAACTCCGCCGTGGCCACCTCCGCGTGTGCCAACCCCATTCTGTCGGGGCGGGCGGGTCGGCCGGACGCCGCTCCGCAGCGGCGCACGATGGAGACGTCCCGGGTCTGGCGGTGCGACGACCGCTGGCACACCACGTACGCGGTGGACCGCTGGCCCGAGCTGGGCCGGGGCGCGACGCCGCTGCCGCAGTTGGTCGCGCTGCTGA
The DNA here is from genome assembly GCF_055583985.1 of Streptomyces sp. NPDC104313. Lineage (NCBI taxonomy): Bacteria > Bacillati > Actinomycetota > Actinomycetes > Kitasatosporales > Streptomycetaceae > Streptomyces > Streptomyces sp. NPDC104313. The sequence continues at coordinate 467,321 of NZ_JBVJMW010000005.1, read as the reverse complement.
CGTCGGTTCCCGCGTACGCGACGACGTTCAGCCTGACGGTGCGCCGCGGGGTGCGTCAGGGGTCGACGAGCGTGGCGGGCCACGTACGGGTCACCGGCGGTTCGGACACCGAACTGATCGGTGTGAGAAGGACGTTGGAGCAGGCAGCCCGGCACGCCAAGGTGGGGCTGACACGACTGGACCGCGAGCAGTTGCCGGGCGTCCTGGCCACGCTCCCGCTGGGAGGCGCGCAGTGAGCAACCGGACCGAGCCCCGGCGCGGGCTGCGCGGCCCCCGTCACGCGGGTCACACCGTGGCCGCGGACCACCTGGGGGCGTTGTCCCTGCCGGTCGGCGACGATGGCGTGATCATCGGCAACGACGCGAACAACCGGCCGCAACTGATCGGTTTCCACCGCCCGGTGCCGTACGACGTCACGTTGATCGGGGGGCTGTGGACGGCACAGGTCCTGGCGCTGCGGGCGGCGGGCACCGGTGCCCGGGTGGCGGTCGAGACCGGTCGCGTCCAGGCCTGGACCACACTCGCTCAGGCGGCGGGCGCCGGGCTGGAGTGCGTGTCCCTGTACGACGTGGGCCGTGTTCCGCCGACGGGAGCGACCGTGGGCAGCCCCGTGGTCGTCGTGCGGGACTGCGGCATGCGCCCGCCGCGCGGCCGGGTGGTGTCCTCGCCGTGGCAGTCCGTGCTGACGCTGCTTCCTTATCTGAGCCCTGTCGCACCGCGGTTGATGCGGTCGTCCGCGCTGGTGGGCATCCAGCGGGTCTCACCCGGCGAGGCCGAGCAGATCGGCCGGATCCTGGGGTTGGCGCGCGCCGAGTACGAGGCGCTGCCCACACTGGCGGACGGTGTCACCCTCTGGGTGGCGGGGCGCGAACACCATTGGGTGATGACGAACGCGACGGACGCCGAGACCGGATTGCTGGGCACAGCTCGCCGGATGGACTGATTCCTGCACCGTTCGGCCCACGAACACCCCTCCCTCCGGGGAACATGGACCACGCACCGATTCCATTCGATCGAAGGGACGCCGTCATGGGCACCCAGCAGGAAAAGGACGAGCTCTACGCTCTCGACATCTCGGAGGTGGCGTGGCTCAGCGCGCCCGGCACCGAGGAGGCCGAGGAGCGGGTCGAGATCGCGCATCTGCCGGGCGGCGCCGTCGCCATGCGCTCCTCGCTGGACCCGGACACCGTCCTGCGGTACACGGAGGCGGAGTGGACGGCGTTCGTCCTGGGCGCTCGCGACGGTGAGTTCGACCTCACGTAGGTCCGGCGTCACGCGGGTCCGGCCCCGTGGAGACGCGGAGCGCCGCGAAGGATGGCGGCCGGAGTGGGCCTTTGCCCTTCGCCCTGTGGGCGTATGGCATGGATTGACCGTCTCGCCGCCCCCTTTCCATCGCACGTGGTTCACCGGGGTGTGACAGGTGGCCCGTGGGGCGGGGTCTGCCGTGCCCTACGCCCTGCCTGAGTTCACCGGATGGCGATTAGGGTGGGTGGGGCACGGCAGAGGAAACCTGCGAGCAGGTGATGCGCGTCGCAAGGGGGAGAGCCGGGCGTACCGGCACATCGGGAACGGTCGCCCCCACCCACCACGGCACAAGGGTGCTCGACCACACCAGGAGGCAAAGTGAACGGCGATCGGGACGAGATCCGCGGCGGATGGGACATGCCCGTCGACGAGTCGTCCGACGCGGATCCCGCCGAGATGACGGGTGAGTTCACCATCGACTACACCCCTCCCGCCTGGTACACGCAGAACGCGGCGGGGGACTCGTCGGGAGGGGCGGGCTCACACCTGGCGCCGCCTCCGCCGCCGGTCGGGGCACCCCTGTCCTCGCCCGACCTGTCGGCGACGCCCGGCGGCTTCGACCCCAACTGGGCGCCCGCGCCCGCGGCGCCTGCCGAGCCGGCCGTCCCCGTGGCTCCGGAGGCCCCGGTCTCCCCCGCCGTGCCGGAGGCCCCGCACGCACCGGCTCCGCACCCGCACACGCCGGGGCCGGACGCTTCCGCTCCGCAGCCGTACACACAAGCTCCGGATTCCCCGGCTCCGCACATACAGGCTCCGGACGTTCCGACCGCTCCTGCGGCCGACAGCGGGGTTGCCGGCCCGTTCGGCGGCGGCGGCGATGTGGAGAGCGGCGCGACGATGCGGTTCTCGCCCGCCACGCTCAAGCGGGAGATCGCGGAGCGCGAGGCGGAGGCCGCGGCCGGATCCACCGAAGGGACGGGTTCCGGGGCTGCCTCGGACAGCCTGTCAGGTGCCGGGGCGACGAACGACGGAAAGGCCGACGCCCTCGCCTCCGGTACGGACTCCGAGGACGCGTTCCCGTCCGGTACGCCATCCGAGCCGGCCGCCGCCCTTCCCGCACTCGCCGACACGAACTCCGAGGCCGTTCCGCGTACGGACGCGGGCTCCGCGGGTTCCGAGGAGGGCGGTGCGGCCGGAGCCGACACCGACGAGGCCTCGGGCCCCGGTGGCGCGCCCGCCCCGGACGGCGTTGCGGGCACGGGCGCGCAGGACGTCGTACCGCTGGGTGCGGGTCCCCAGGACGTCGCGCCGCAGGACGTGCCGCCTCCCGTCACCGAAGCCCCGCAGGTCGCCGCCGCACCGGTGCCGTGGTCGCCGCCCGCACAGGGCGGCGCGCTGCCGCCGCTGCCGCCCGCCTTCCAGCCGGCCGCTCCGGGGCCCTCCGCGCCGCAGCCCGCGGCGCAGTGGCCCGGTTCCGCCCCGGCCAACGAGGTGCCCGGCGGCTACGGCTTCCCGCAGACGGGACAACCGCCTCAGGCACCTCAAGCGCTTCAGCCTCCTCAGGCACCCCAGCAACCGCACCAGCAACAGCCGTTCCCCGGTCAGCCCGGCCCCGGCCTGCCGCTGCCGCCTCAGGCACACCCCCAGGCACACCACCAGGGCGCGGGCGGGTACGGTTTCCCGCCGCAGGGTGGCTACGGCTTCCCGCCGCCCAGCCACCCGGGTCAGCCCGGCCAAACGCCCGACGCGCCGCAGCCGCAGCCGCAGCCGCACGCGCCCTTCCCGGCCCAGGGCACCCCGAACCTCCCCGCCCCCGTCGCCCCGCAGCAGCCGGAGGCGTACGGACAGCAGCCCCAGCCCGCCCAGGCCCAGCCGCAACAACCGCCTGTCGATCCTCGTACGGGCGGAGCCTGGCCCACCCCGGTAGCGCATGACCAGCGCGAGCGGTCGGTGCCCGGTGCCCCGCTCGGGTACACGGCGGCCGTCGAGCTCTCCTCCGACCGGCTGGTGCGGGGCAAGCAGAAGGCCAAGAGCAGCCGTAACCCCTCCGCCGCCTCCAGGTTCAAGCTCGGCGGCAAGAAGGAGGAGGCCGAGCGGCTGCGCAAGCTGGAGCTGATCCGCACCCCGGTGCTGTCCTGCTACCGGATCGCCGTCATCAGCCTCAAGGGCGGTGTCGGCAAGACCACCACGACGACCGCGCTGGGTTCGACGCTGGCCACCGAGCGGCAGGACAAGATCCTCGCCATCGACGCCAACCCGGACGCCGGCACGCTGGGCCGGCGGGTGCGCCGCGAGACCGGGGCGACCATCCGCGACCTGGTGCAGGCGATCCCGTACCTCAACTCGTACATGGACATCCGGCGGTTCACCTCGCAGGCGCCCTCCGGTCTGGAGATCATCGCCAACGACGTGGACCCGGCGGTCTCCACGGCGTTCAACGACGAGGACTACCGGCGCGCGATCGAGGTACTCGGCAAGCAGTACCCGATCATCCTCACCGACTCGGGCACCGGGCTGCTCTACAGCGCGATGCGTGGGGTGCTCGACCTCGCCGACCAGCTGATCATCATCTCGACGCCCTCGGTCGACGGCGCTTCCAGCGCGTCGACGACGCTGGACTGGCTCTCGGCGCACGGCTACGCCGATCTGGTGCGGCGTTCACTCACCGTCATCTCCGGCGTCCGCGAGACCGGCAAGATGATCAAGGTGGACGATATCGTCCAGCACTTCGAGACGCGCTGCCGCGGAGTCGTGGTCGTACCGTTCGACGAGCACCTGGCGGCGGGCGCCGAGGTCGACCTCGACATGATGCGGCCCAAGACCCGTGAGGCGTACTTCCACCTCTCGGCGCTGGTGGCCGAGGACTTCGCGCGGGCCCAGCAGCAGCAGGGGCTGTGGACGGGGGACGGCCAGAACCCGCCGCCGCAGTTCGCCCCGCCCATGCCGGGACAGCAGGGCTACCCGGCGCCGGGACAGCCGATGCCGGGACAGCAGGGCGGCCCCGGTCAGCCCGCTCCCGGATATCAGGTCCCAGGCCAGCAGATCCCGGGCCAGCAGCCGTACGCACCGCAGCAGCCCGGCCCCGGCCAGCCCTACCCGCAGCAACAGCCGCAGTACCCCGGGCACCCTCAGCAGGGACAGCAGGGACAGCAGGGACAGCAGCAGCCGTACGCCCAGCAGCCCTACGGGGGACAGCCGCCGTACGGGGGATATCAGGCGGCCGGTCAGCCGGGTGGCCCCTACCCTCCGCAGGCGGCGCCGGGCGGATCGCAGAACGGGTGGCTCCAGGCGCCTCCCCCACAGGCCGGACCGGGTGCGCCCGGGGCCGGCCCGCCGCAGCAGGCGCAGCCGGAGCAGCAGGACGCGCAGGCCAACCCGGCAGGCCGGCCCGAGTTGCCGGGTCCGGTGCCTCCCGCCGGCTGGCAGCAGCCGCCTCCGCAGCCGCCGTCGGCGCCTCGGCAGTAGGCCGGACGTGGTGGAGACCAATGAGGGCCGGTGAAGGGCCCGCACCGCTCGCGCGGTGCGGGCCCTTCCGCTATTCCCGCAGCCCACACGCTGTTTGACTGACCGTTGACGAGCCTCGACCACCGCTGATAGACCTTCGCTTCACCAACTGGCGAACCAGAGATCTGCCCGCCTTCTTCAGCGAGTGATGACGCGAGGTCCCCGTCCATGGTCACTAGAGTTCCCCACCACTCCTCCCGGCCACGCCGACGCCTGCGCCTCCTGCCGGCCTCCGGCGCGGCCGCCCTGGCACTCACCGCCGGGTCCGTCGTGCCCGGAAACCTGCTCGCGCCCGCCCCCTCCGAGGCCCGCGCCGACGACGGGAGGACGACGCTCACGGTCGCCGTCGCGCAGAGCGTCGACTCGCTCAGCCCGTTCCTGGCGCAGCGGCTGCTCAGCACGAGCGTCCTCCGGCTGATGTATGACTTCCTCACCAACTACGACCCCAAGGACAACAAGGCCGTCCCCGGCCTCGCCACCGCGTGGGAGCCCTCCGCGGACAAGCTGACGTGGACGTACACGATCCGCTCGGACTCGAAGTGGTCCGACGGGCAGCGGGCCACCGCCGAGGACGCGGCCTGGACGTTCAACAAGATGATGACGGACGAGGCCGCCGCGACCTCCAACGGCAGCTTCGTGGGAAACTTCGAGAAGGTGACCGCGCCCAGCGAGGACAAGCTGGTCATCAAGCTCAAGGAGCCGCAGGCCACGATGGCCGCGCTCGATGTGCCGATCGTCCCGAAGCACCTCTGGGAGAAGGTCGGCGACTTCTCGAAGTTCAACAACGACAAGGAGTTCCCCATCGTGGGGAACGGTCCGTTCATCGTGACGGACTACAAGGTCGACAGCTTTGTGAAGCTGAAGGCCAACAAGGACTTCTGGCGCGGGTCCCCCAAGTTCGACGAGCTGGTCTTCCGCTACTACAAGGACCAGGACGCGGCCGTGGCCGCCCTGCGCAAGGGAGAGGTGTCCTTCGTCGCGGGCAGCCCCAGCCTGACCCCCGCCCAGTCGGCCTCGCTGGAGAACGCTCCGGACATCAAGGTGAACGACGCCCCGGGCCGCCGCTTCTTCGCACTCGCCGTCAACCCCGGAGCGCGGACCAAGGACGGGCAGAAGTTCGGCGACGGGCACCCGGCGCTGCTGGACCAGAAGGTGCGGCACGCGCTGTTCATGGCGGTCGACCGCAGGACCATCATCGACAAGGTCTTCCAGGGCCACGCCGTCGAGGGCGAGGGTTACATCCCGCCGCGCTTCGGCGACTACTTCTGGAAGCCGTCGGCCGACCAGAAGCTCGCCTACGACCCGGGGAAGGCCGCGGACCTGCTGGACGAGGCCGGGTACAAGAAGAACAGCGCGGGCAAGCGCGTCGGCAAGGACGGCAAGCCGCTCGACTTCCGCATCCTCTGCCACGCCACCGACCCCAACGACAAGGCGATCGGCAAGTACCTCCAGGAGTGGTGGGGCGAGCAGGGCATCGGGCTGAAGGTCGACTGCCTCGACAACGTTTCCGACCCCTGGTACGCAGGTGAGTACGACCTCGCCTTCGACGGCTGGTCCGTCAACCCCGACCCCGACTTCGTCCTGTCGATCCACACCTGCGGCGCACTGCCGGCCAAGGCGAAGGAGACGGCCGCGACCGACAACTTCATCTGCGACAAGCAGTACGACGAGCTCTACAAGAAGCAACTGGCGGAGTACGACCCCGCCAAGCGGGCGGATCTGGTCAAGCAACTGGAGTCGCGACTGTACGACACCGGGTACATGAACGTCATGGCGTACCCGAATGCCGTCGAGGCCTATCGCACCGACCACATCGAGTCCATCACCACCATGCCGTCGGCCGCGGGCAACATCTACGGCCAGGACGGCTACTGGAGCTGGTGGTCGGCGGTCCCGGCCGCCGGAGCCTCCTCGTCCGGTTCCTCCGACTCAGGTGGCTCCTCCACCGGGGTGCTCATCGGGGTCGGGATCGCCGTCGTCGTCCTCGCCGGTGGCGGACTCCTGTTCGCCATGCGTCGCCGCTCCACCGCGGAAGACCGTGAATAGTCCATGAGCTCAGACAGCACTCCCGCCCTGCTGAAGGGCGCGGCGGGCGTGGAGAGCACCGAATCCGGCGGCCCGGCTCCGGCCGGGCCGTCGGCCCGCTCCCCACGCTCCCGCTCCACCGCCGCCTACGCCCGCTACGCGGCGGGCAAGCTCGCCGGGGCGGCCGTCTCCCTCTTCGCCGTCCTCGTCACCAGCTTCTTCCTCTTCCGGCTGATCCCCGGCGACCCGGTCAAGCAGATGACCGGTGGCCGCCAGGTGTCGACCGAACAGATCGCGGCGATGCGCCGCGAGTTCGGGCTCGACCTGCCGCTGTGGCAGCAGTTCACCCAGTACTGCGGCAAGGCGCTGACCGGCGACTTCGGTACGTCGTACCAGTTCCGCGCACCGGTCGTCGACAAGATCGCCGAGGCGCTGCCCGCCACCCTGCTGCTGACCGGCACCGCCTTCGTGATCTACACCCTGCTCGGCATCTGGCTGGGCGCCCGCTCCGCGTGGCGTAACGGTTCTGCCGGGGACCGGGCCAACACCGCGTTCGCGCTGACGCTGTACTCGGTGCCCTCGTTCTGGCTCGGTCTGCTGCTCATCATCACCCTGTCGGTGGGCATCGGCCCGATCCCCGGCCTCTTCCCGACCGGCGGCATGGAGTCCGGGAACACCGAGGGCTTCGACCGGGTGCTGGACATCGCCCACCACCTGGTGCTGCCCGTCATCACGCTCGTCGCCGTGGAGTACGCGCGCACCCTGCTGGTGATGCGCTCCTCGCTGCTGGACGAGATGGGCGGCGACTATCTGACGACCGCCCGGGCCAAGGGGCTGCGCGACGACCTCGTACGCCGGAGGCACGCCGTACCGAACGCGATGCTGCCGACCGTGACGCTGCTCTTCGTGAACCTCGGCACGACGGTCGCCGGGGCGATCCTGGTGGAGACGGTGTTCTCCTGGCCGGGGCTCGGCGGACTCTTCTACCAGGCGCTGAGCGTGCCCGACCTGCCGTTGGTGCAGGCGCTGTTCTTCGTGTTCGCCGCCGCGGTGATCCTGATGAACACGCTGGCCGATGTGATCTATCCGCTGCTCGATCCCCGGGTGGGCCGATGACGACGTCGATGCAGAAGCCCGAGCCGCGCGAGCCGGACACCGGGAAGCCCTCCGAACAGCCGGAGAGGGATGCGGCGCCCGTACAGGACCCGCGCGCCCTCACCCGCGCCCGGCGTCGGCAGGCGGTGCTCCGCTTCTGGCGGCAGTACCGCACACACCGCGCCGGTCTCGTCGGACTCGCCGTGCTCGCGGTGATCGCCCTGCTCGCGGTGACCGCCCCGCTGCTGGTGGGTGCCGACTCGCAGAGCGTGACCGATGCCCCGGGCGGGCCGATGGAGGCGCCGAGCGGTGAGTTCCCGCTCGGGACCGACCAGTTCGGCCGCAGCCTGCTGGCCCTGATGCTCTGGGGCACCCGGGTCTCTCTGACGGTCGGCCTGCTCGCCGCCTTCCTGTCCGTGGCGATCGGCACCCTCATCGGGATCACCGCGGGCCACTTCAAGGGCTGGTACGCCACCGTCATCATGCGGGTCACCGACTGGTTCCTGGTGATGCCGACCCTGGTGCTGGCCATCGCCCTGGCGACCGTCCTGTCCCGGTCGGTCTGGACGACGATCCTGGCGATCGGCGTGACGACCTGGCCGACGACCGCCCGCCTGGTGCGCGCCCAGACTCTGTCGGTCGAGTCCCGCCCGTACATCGAACGCTCGCGGGCGCTCGGCGGGGGACACAGGCACATCATGTCCCGCCATGTGCTGCCCAATGTGATGCCGCTCGTGCTGGCCCAGACCACGCTCGTGATCTCCACCGCCATCCTCACCGAGGCGACCCTCGCCTTCCTCGGGCTCAGCGATCCCACGATCGTCTCCTGGGGCGGTCTGCTCCAGGACGCCCGCGAGGCCGGCGCGGTCAGCTCCGGCAACTGGTCGTACCTCGCTCCGCCCGGACTCGCCATCGCCGTGGTCGCCCTCGCCTTCACGCTGTGCGGCCGCGCCATCGAGTCCGTGCTCAACCCCAAGCTGGGGGTGTCCCGTTGACCGCCACGACCATGACCACCACACCGGACCCGGACCCGGACCCGGCCGGCTCCCCCGACCCGACGAGGCCCACCGCCGATCCGCCGCTCCTTCAGGTGCGGAACCTGACCGTCACCTACGGGAGCGGGGCCGACGCCGTCCCCGCCGTACGGGGTGTCGATCTGCGGGTCGAGGCCGGGCAGAAGCTCGGCATCGCCGGGGAGTCCGGGTGCGGCAAGTCGACGCTCGCCCTCGCGCTGCTGCGGCTGCTTCCCCCGACGGCCACACTGTCCGGCGAGATCCTGCTCGACGGCGAGGACGTCCTGACCATGAAGTGGGGGCGGCTGCGGGCGGTGCGCTGGGCGGGCGCGTCGATCGTCTTCCAGGGCGCGATGCACTCGCTGAACGCCGTGCACCGGGTCGGGGACCAGATCGCCGAACCGATCCTGCTCCACAGCAGGGCCACCCCCGCCGCCGCCCGCAAGCGGGCCGGCGAGCTGCTGGAGCAGGTGGGGCTGCCCGCCGCCCGCGCCCAGGCCTACCCGCACGAGCTGTCGGGCGGTCAGCGTCAGCGCGTGATGATCGCCATGGCGCTGGCCTGCGACCCGCGGCTGATCGTCGCGGACGAGCCGACCACCGCCCTCGATGTGATGATCCAGGCGCAGATCCTGCGGCTGATCGAGGCGCTCGTCGCGGACCAGGGCGTCGGACTGATCATGATCAGCCACGACCTGGCGGTGCTCGCCGACACCTGTGACCGGCTCTCGGTGATGTACGCGGGCCGGGTCGTCGAGGAGGGCCCCGCCCGGCAGGTGTACACGTCCGCCCGCCACCCGTACGGCAAGGCGCTGTCCGCCGCGTTCCCGAGGATCGGGGACCTCTCCTCCCGGCACGCCCCGCGCGGCCTGCCGGGAGACCCGCCGGACCCCTCGGCGCTGCCGGGCGGCTGCCCCTTCCATCCGCGCTGCCCGGTGGCGCTCGACACCTGCGCCACCGAGGACCAAGAGCTGCGGGACGCCGGGGTCGAGCGCCGGGCGGCCTGCGTCCTGGTCGACGCGCCCGCTCCCGCCGGGGCCGACGACACGAGGAGCACGACATGAGCACCGCCCCTCCCGCCGACGCCGCTGTTCCGGTCGACAGCCCTCCGGCCGGCGCCGCCCCCCTGCTCAGCGCCGAGAGGCTGAAGGTCGCCTTTCCCGGCCGACGCGGGGCCGCCACCGCCCGCGCCGTCGACGGCGTCGACCTCGACATCCGGCCCGGCGAGATCGTCGCACTGGTAGGCGAGTCCGGCTGCGGCAAGACGACGCTCGCCCGTTCCCTGCTCGGCCTGGTCCCGCCCACCTCGGGCCGGGTCACCTTCGGCGGCGCACCGCTCGCCTCCACGGGCCGGGCGCTGAAGGCGTACCGCAAGCGCGTGCAGTTGGTCCTCCAGGACCCGAGCGGTTCGCTCAACCCCCGGCACACGGTGTACGACGCGGTGGCCGAGGGGCTGCGCATCCACGGATACGCCGGGGATGAGCGGGCTGCCGTCTCCGGGGCCCTGTCCCGGGCCGGGCTGCGGCCGCCGGAACGATTCTTCCTGCGCTTTCCGCACGAGCTGTCGGGCGGACAGCGCCAGCGCGTCGTGATCGCCGGGGCGCTGGTGCTGGAGCCGGAGCTGATCGTGGCCGACGAACCGGTGGCCTCGCTGGACGCGTCGGTACGGGGCGAGATCCTGGCGCTGCTGCTGCGCCTGCGGGACGAGCTGGGGCTCTCTGCACTGGTCGTCACCCACGATCTGGGGCTCGCTTGGAACATCGCGGACCGGGTGGCGGTGATGTATCTGGGCCGGATCGTCGAGACGGGCCCGGTCGAGCAGCTGCTCACGGCTCCTCAACACCCGTACACCCGGGCCCTGCTGTCCGTGCTCCCGGAGGCGGAGGGCGAACCGGTCGTGCTGGCCGGGGAGCCGCCTGACCCCTCGAAAGTGCCCGGCGGCTGCCGGTTCCACGTCCGCTGCCAGGTGCTGGCCTCGGGCGAGGCGGAGCGGGCGGGGGTGGCGAAGGCGTGCCGGACGGTGGACCTGCCGGTGCTGAACGGCGGCGGGGAGACCCAGGTGGCGTGCCACTGGGCGGCGGCGCGCGGCGGGGAGGACCGGGGCGGGCCCGTCGAGGCACCCGCCTGAGGCGGGCGCTGTTCAGCGGGTCCGGTAGTGGGCGTGGATCCTCTTCATCACCACGAGTGCGGTGGGCGGCGGCAAGCGGTTCTTCCCCGACGGCGTGCGCCTCGACCTCGAACCGGTCGAGGAGTACACCCTCGCCAGTGGGCTGTCTCGTACATGCGCCGGCCGTAGAGGTACGTGCCGACGGGGCGGAAGAGGTCGCCGACGAAGGTGTGCGCCTCCGGATCCTCGGCCCCGGTGCCAAGACCGCCCTCCGCCGCCTCGGCGTAGCCGTCGAGCGAGGTGGTCATCGAGTGGATGAGCTTGGCCATGGGGTTCTTCCGGTGACGAACGCCTCGGTCTGCGGGTGCTTTCGGGGTGATGACCTCCGGACGGCCCGGAACTCACCGGTCCCGGTGGATCGCCCCCGTCGATTCGCCGAGCGGGCGGCCCGTGCCGCCCCAGCGGTGCTGGATGATCTCGGCGGCGATGGAGACGGCCGTCTCCTCCGGCGTACGGGCTCCGAGGTCGAGGCCCACGGGTGAGGCGAGGCGCGCGAGGTGCGCCGCGTCCACCCCGGCCGCACGCAGCCGGGCCAGCCGGTCGCGGTGGGTGCGGCGGCTGCCCATCACCCCGATGTACGCGGCGGGCGTGCGCAGGGCCGCGACGAGCAGGGGCACGTCGAACCTGGGGTCGTGGGTGAGCACGCAGATCGCGGTGCGGGCGTCGACCTCGGTGGACTCCAGGTAGGTGTGCGGCCAGGCGCGGACGACCTCGTCCGCCGTGGGGAAGCGCTCCCGGGTGGCGAAGGCGGGGCGGGCGTCGCAGACGGTGACCCGGTAGCCGAGGAACGAGCCGATGCGGGCGGTGGCCGCCGCGTGGTCGATCGCGCCGAAGACGAGCATGCGGGGCGGCGGGGCGTACGTCCGGACGAAGACGGCGACCTCCTGCATCCGGCGCTGGCCGTGCGCCCCGTACCACTGGATCCCGGTGTGTCCCTGGGCCAGCAGCCCCCGGGCGTCGTCGGTGACGGCGGCGTCCAGCCCTTCGACCCCGAGCGTGCCGGTGGTGGGCCCGGTTCCGGCGGGCCGGACGATCAGGCGGGCCCCGGTCTCCGCCGCGCCGGACAGGATCGTGGCCTCGGCGACCGGCCGGCCGGCGGCGATCAGGTCCAGCACGGCCGCGAGATCCTCGCGTTCGGCGGCGGTCGCGTAGGCACGCACCAGGACCTCGATCGTGCCGCCGCAGGTCAGTCCCACGCCGAACGCCTCGTCGTCGCTGATCCCGTACGACACCACGCGCGGGTCGGCCCCGGCGAGCACTTCGCGGGCGACCTCGTACACATCGCCTTCGACACAGCCTCCGGAAACGCTGCCGAGCACCGTCCCCGCCGCGTCGACGGCCAGCACGGCCCCGGGGTCGCGGGGTGCGCTGCCGTGCACGGCGACGACGGTCGCCAAGGCGAAGGGGATACCGTCGGAGCACCGGGCACGGAGGTCGGGCAGGATGTCGCGCACCCTGCCAGCATCCGTCGTCCCCGGGCGCGGCGCACGAGGAGACGCGGTGTCAGTGGGCGCGGGCGTACGCGGCGGTCAGCTCGCTGGAGCGCTTCACGTCGGCGGCCATGGCGACCAGGAGGTCGTCGATCGAGTCGAACTTCAGCATGCCCCGGACGTAGGCGAGGAAGTCGACGGCCACGTGGAGCCCGTACAGGTCCAGGTCGACGCGGTCGATGGCGTACGCCTCGACGGTTCGCTCGGTCGCGTCGAACTGCGGGTTCGTGCCGACCGAGATCGCGGCGGGCATCGACTCGCCTGCCACCTCCAGCCAGCCGGCGTAGACGCCGTCGGCGGGGACCGCGGTGTGCGGCAGGGTCTCGACGTTGGCCGTCGGGAAGCCCAGCTCCCGGCCGCGCTGCGCGCCGCGCACGACGATGCCCTCGACCCGGTGCGGGCGGCCGAGGATCTCGGCGGCCCCGGCGACATCGCCCTCGGCGATCAGCCGGCGGGTGAGCGTGGAGGAGAACGGCTGTCCGCCGCCCGCCTCGCCGGTGACGTACAGGTCGATGACCTCGACGGTGTAGTCGTAGGTGGCGCCCAGCTCGGTCAGGAGCGTGACGTTCCCCGCGGCCTTGTGTCCGAAGCGGAAGTTGGGGCCCTCGATGACGGCCTTGGCGTGCAGCCGGTCGACAAGGACCTTCGCGATGAACTCGGCGGGCGACAGCTGGGAGAACTCGGCGGTGAACGGCAGGATCAGCAGGGCGTCCACGCCCAGCTCGGCCATCAGCTCGGCACGGCGGTGGTGCGGGGCGAGCAGCGGCGGGTGGCTGCCGGGGCGGACGACCTCGCTGGGGTGCGGGTCGAAGGTGACGACGACGGATGGAATGCCCAGCTCACGGGCGCGCTTGACGGCCCGGCCGATGATCAGCTGGTGTCCGCGGTGCACGCCGTCGTAGGAGCCGATGGTGACGACGCTGCGCCCCCAGTCCTGGGGGATGTCCTCCAAGCCACGCCAGCGCTGCACTGTGACCGCTCCTCGCCCGAACCTGTGTACGTGTGTATGTCGATTACGCAGGTCTAAGACTGCCATGCTCACGTCCTGCGGCCTGCATCGGCATCGACATCGACGGACGTGATGTCTCCAACGCCTCGACCGTGCGCCGGGCGCTCGGGCCCACGACCGCCGCCCACTCCTGGGGGGCGTCTGCCAGCCAGCGGGTGACGAGGGCGGCGAATCCGGGCACGTCGCGGGCGAGTCCGACCAGTCCCCGGTCGAAGCGGGCGGCGCCTTCGGGGGTGCGGACCAACAGCATCCCGGTGCGGTGGACGAGCGCGCGGGTGCGGATCTCCGGGCGGCGCTCCGAGCCCTCGGCGGCGGCCCGCAGCAGGGCCTCCAACACATCCGGGTCCCGTCCGGTGACCTGCTCGAACTCCAGCAGGACCTCCAGCAGCTCGGCCCGCAGCGGCCTGGACTCGGCGCTCCCGGCCCCGGCGAGGACCCCGGCGAGCGCGGCGCGCACCGGTGGCGGTGCGGGGCGGTCCCGCAGCAGCCCGGTCACCAGCGGCAGGAGAAGTGCCCGCGCGGCGGGACCGTGCTCCAGGCGGAGGTCGACGTACTCGGCGGCGTGCGTGCCGTCCTCGGGATGGGCGTCGATGTACTCCCGTACGAGTCCGGCGACGTGCAGCGCGAGCGCGGGCGTGTCGAGTCCGGCCAGCGCACGCAGCACCGCTCCGCCGCCGTCCCCGGGGCGGGCGAGGCGGGCGCGAAGGGCGGCGAGGACCGCTTCCTGGTGGGTGGGGAACACCTCGGCGAGCAGCTCGACGGGCAGCCGGGGGTCTCCGGCGGCGAACGCGCGCAGCGCCCCCGGGAGATGGTGCTTCCCGGCCGCCGGATCGCGGACGAGGAGGGTGAGGGCGGCGGTGTGCAGGGCGGCGTCCTCGGGGCGGTCCAGCAGCACGAGAGCGGCGGAGCTCAGCAGGGCCCGGTCGCCGTCGGCGGTGACCCGCTGCTGGAGGAGTCCGGCGTAGCGGGCGGCGGCGGAGCGGCGGGCCGGGCGGTCCTCGTCGCGGGCCCAGCGTTCCACGGCCCGGCAGAGCGCGGTGGGCTCGTCCTCGGCGAGGGCGAGCAGCAGCTCCCCGGCGCGCTGGTGCGGGGTGGCGATCAGCGCGTCGGTCAGGTCGTCGATGGCGAGCTCGCGGCGGGCGTACAGCAGGGCCTGCGCGGCGGCGGCGACCGTGGGGCGCAGCGGAACGTCCGGGGCGTCGGGGGCGTCGGGGCCCACGAGCAGCGGGCGTTCGTCGGTGAACCAGCGGCACAGCAGCGGTTGCACGGCCGGGGCGTCGCGGGCGAGGCGGCGGGCGACGGCGTCCAGATAGCGTTCGTCGCCCTCGGTGCGGGGCAGTCCGTCGGCGGGCACCAAGCGGCGGAGCAGGTCGATCCGGTCTTCCTCGGGCAGCCGCAGCCGCCGCCAGAACCAGGGCCCGAACTCCCCGTACGCCCCAAGGTCCCCGGGTCCTTCGGGAGCTGCGGAGCGGCGGGTGATACGTCCGGCGAGAACCCGCAGGACGCCGAGATGGGGGCGGGCGTCGGGCACCCGCAGCAGGCTGCCGGCCAGCAGGTGGGCCGCCCACCAGGCGGCGTCCTCGTCGCGTGGGCCCTCGTCGGTCCACAGCCGGTCCAGCGCCTCGATCAGGTCGGCCATCCGGTGCGCGAGCGCGGACGTGCCCTGGCGGCGGCCGAGGAGCACCATCGCCTGGATCACCGGTCCGATGCGGTGCCGGGGCACGGGCAGGCTGCGGGGTTCGCCGACGGTGCGGGGGTGCGGCGCCCGGCCTTGGCCACCGCTCCCCCGGTGCCAGCGGTGCACCAGGGAGCGCAGGGCGGCGTCCAGGTCGAGGTGGGCGCCCTGCACCCAGTCGCCGAGCTCCTCGTGGGCGAAGCGGTAGCCGGCCCCGGCGGGGACGAGGAGGTTCTCGGTGAGGACGGCGGAGGCCCAGCCGGTACGCCAGGGGAAGAGCTCCTCGAACGCCGCCCGGTCCAGCTCGCCCTGGCCCGGACCCAGACAGCGGCGGGCCGCCTCGTGGACCTGACCGGCCACCTTGGCGGCGAGCCGGCGCACGGCGGTGCCGCGGGGCTGTTCGTCCGCGGCGGCCGCGATCCGGACCGCGACGCGCACGCAGAGCAGGTCGAGGTGGGCGCCGAAGACGTCCTCGGTGTCGGGGCGGCCCGGTACGCCGGACGGCAGTGCGGCACGGACCTCGGCGAGGAGCCTCAGGGTGAGCGGATGCCGGTCGTGGCCGGGGGCGAGGGCGGCGGGCGGGATGCCGTAGGCCTCCTTGGCCCGCTCGGCCTGCTCGGGTGTGAGGTCGCCCAGGCGCAGGGCGGGCGGGAGCCTGCGGGCGGGGCGGTGCGGGCGGTGCAGAGCGCCCGGCGGGTAGAGGCCGCCCGCGGTCTCCCAGTGCTCGGGTCGGCAGGCCACGACGAGCCGGACGCCCTGCTCGCGCAGCCAGACGACGGTGCCGGCCGTCCAGTCGGCGAGCCGGTGGGCCAGCAGCGGCGGCATCTCCTCGGGGCCGTCGAGGACCACCAGGAGCGGCTGCCCGGCATTGGCGGTGAGCCGGGCGACGCGCTGCGGGGTGGCCGTGCTCATGTCGCCGCGGGCGCCCGCGGCGGTGACGATCCGGGCGGCGCGGGTGAGGGCCCGGCTCGCGGCGTCCGCGACCGAGGTGTCCTCGGCCAGCAGGTCCGCGCCGCGCAGCCAGAGCGTGGGAGCGGGCGCGTCGCCGTCGGCGCGGCGGGCGGCGTGGGCGGTCAGCTCGGTGGTGCGGCCGGTGCCGGGCGCTCCGACGAGACCGAGGACCAGGCCCGTACCGGCGGCGAAGGCGGCGAAGGCGGCGTGCACGTCGGCGCGCTCGACGGGGGCGGTGCGGGCTCGCGGGCCGTCCGCCGAGCCGACGGAGGTGGCGGTGAGCTGGAGGGCTCCGGCGAGGTTGAGGTCGGGGCCGTAGGCGGGGGCGGCGGTGGCGTTGCGGCGGAGCAGGGCGTCCAGCGCCTCGTCCGCGCCCCGGGGGATCGGGAGCGCGAGGCCGGCCGCCTCGTGCGGGGCCGTGAGGGCGGTGCAGAGGATCCCGACGACCGCGCCGGTGGCCGGGTCGGTGACGGGCCCGCCGATGGCGGCGCCACCGGAGCGCAGGGCGTCGCGGCCGTCGGTGCCGAGGGCCAGTTCCAGGGCGGCGGGGACCGGGTGGCCGACGCCGTCCGGTGCGGTGCAGATGGCGGGGGTGGTGCCGAGCACCCGGGCCTCACGCCGTCCGTGGGCGGCGATGTCCACGTAGCCGCCGGGTTCGGCGCGGTCGCGTCCGGCGATGGGCAGGGGCTCCGCGTCGAGGGCGTCGGGGCCGCCGGTGCTCAGGAGGGCGAGGCCGAGGGCGGGGAGCGCGGTGATGTCGTCGGGGGCGACGGTGCGGGTGCGGCCGTCGGTGCCGTGGAGGAGGAGCGGGCCCGGGGAGGTCACGGCCTGATGGGCGGTGACGACCGTGCCGCGGTCGTCCGCGACGAATCCTGTCCCTCGCGGCCGGCCGGCCTGATCACAGATTCCTACCAGCTTCGACCGGTCCCCACTGCCCATGGTGCGACGTTAGGCCGCCGGTGATCCCCGGGAGCGCGCGGAGGGGGAAGGCGCCCCCCACGCCCCCGGCATTCGCTCCGAGCGCCCGTCCAATGGGGTGAATAAGCGTGTCCCCCGGGGAGCAGGGATGGTGCCGGGGAGGGGAGCGTGGAGCGGGCACCGGGTGGGGCATGGGTGCCCGCTCCACGCATGACCCGCCGAAGCGTCTGCCCCGAGCGTGGGGGGCGGCACGGACGCGGGATGCGACAGGCGCGGGTACGGCTCAGGCGAAGACGGCGAGGCTCTTGGCCTTGCCCTTCTCCTCCTCGACGAGCACGAGGAACGAGCCGTCGGGCCCGAAGACCGCGACCGGCCCCGGCGGATGGGCGGGCATGTCCAGCCGTACGCCGTTGAGGAGCAGTTTGGCGCGCTTCTCGTCCACGTCCCAGCGGGGGAACGCGGAGGCGGCCGCCTCGGCGACCGGCATCACCGTCAGCTCCTCCTGGTGCTGATCGATCGTCCGGGCCGCGTCCAGTCCGTACGGTCCGACCCGGGTGCGGCGCAGCGCGGTCAGGTGGCCGCCGACGCCGAGCCCGGCACCGAGGTCGCGGGCGATGGCGCGGATGTAGGTCCCCGAGGAGCAGACGACGGAGACGACCAGGTCGAGGACGGGGGTGCCGTCCTCGGCGACGGCCTCGCGGACGTCGTAGACGCGGAAGGAGGAGACGGTCACCGGACGGGCCGGGATCTCGAACTCCTCGCCGCCGCGCACCCGCGCGTAGGACCGCTTGCCGTCGATCTTGATGGCGCTGACCTTGGACGGGACCTGCATGATCCGGCCGGTCAGGGCGGCCACGCCGGCGTCGATGCCCTCGCGGGTCACGGCGGAGGCGTCGGTGGAGGAGGTGATCTCGCCCTCGGCGTCGTCGGTGACGGTGTCCTGGCCGAGCCGGATCGTGCCGAGGTACTCCTTCTCGGTCAGGGCGAGGTGGCCCAGCAGCTTGGTGGCCCGCTGGACCCCGAGCACGAGGACGCCGGTCGCCATCGGGTCCAGCGTCCCGGCGTGGCCGACGCGCCGGGTGCGGGCGATGCCGCGCATCTTGGCGACGACGTCGTGCGAAGTGAAGCCGGACGGCTTGTCGACGATGACAAGGCCGTCCGGCGTGGTGGTCTGCTCGGTCATGCGGAGGCCGGGCCCTCGTTCTTCTCGGAGGATCCTTCGGTCCCGGTCTCCTCGTCCTCGTCCTCGGGCTTGCGGTACGGGTCGGCGTCGCCGGCGTAACTCGCGCCCGTGGAGACCTGGCGCACCTCCGCGTCCTTGGTCCGCGCCTTGTCGAGGAGGTCCTCGATGGTGCGGGCGTTGTCCGGGAGGGCGTCCGGGACGAAGGCCAGGCTAGGCGTGAACCTGACCCCGGTCTGCCGGCCGACCTCGGTACGGAGGACGCCCTTGGCGCTCTCCAGCGCCGCGGCGGATGCCGCGCGCTCCTCGTCGTCGCCGTAGACCGTGTAGAAGACCGTGGCCTCCCGCAGGTCGCCGGTGACCCGGGCGTCCGTGATCGTCACGAAGCCCAGCCTCGGATCCTTGATTCGCCGGTCCAGGGTCTCCGCGACCACGACCTGGATGCGATCGGCCAGCTTGCGGGCCCGCGCGTTGTCGGTCACCGGTCCGTCACTCTTCCTTCTGATTTCGCTCGACTGTCAGTCTTCGTCACTGTGCAGCCGCCGTCTCACCGACAGCAGCTCCACCTCGGGGCGTCCTGCGACCAGCCGTTCGCAGCGGTCCAGCACGTCCGTGAGGTGTCCGGTGTCACCGGAGACCACGGCAAGGCCGATCTCGGCCCTGCGGTGGAGATTCTGTCCGCCGGTCTCGGCCACGCTCACCGCGTACCTGCGCTGGAGCTCGGCGACGATCGGGCGGACGACGGAACGCTTCTCCTTCAACGACCGTACGTCGCCGAGGAGCAGATCGAAGGACAGGGTCCCCACATACATGTGTGTCCGGATGTCCCGCCGGTTCGGGTTCGTGCCCCGCCAGAGCTTGCCGGGGACATCAGAACCGTACCGGAACGGCCGGGGCCGATCGACGGAAATACGACCCGTCGACCGGCCCCGACCGTGGTGGAGGGGGGCCGGGAGTGAACTCCCGGACCCCTTCCGTATCCCAGCGGATCCTTGCGGACCCGAGGTGGATCAGCCTCGCGGCTTCTCGCGCATCTCGTACGTCGCGATGACGTCGTCGATCTTGATGTCGTTGAAGTTTCCGAGGTTGATACCGCCCTCGTAGCCTTCGCGGATCTCGGTGACGTCGTCCTTGAAGCGGCGCAGACCGGAGATGTTGAGGCTCTCCGCGATGACCTTGCCATCGCGCAGCAGGCGCGCCTTGGTGTTGCGCTTGACCTCGCCGGAGCGGACCAGCACACCGGCGATGTTGCCCAGCTTGGACGAGCGGAAGATCTCGCGGATCTCCGCCGTGCCGAGCTCGACCTCTTCGTACTCCGGCTTGAGCATGCCCTTGAGGGCCGCTTCGATCTCTTCGATCGCCTGGTAGATGACCGAGTAGTACCGGACGTCCACGCCCTCGCGCTCGGCCATCTGCTCGGCACGCCCTGCGGCGCGCACGTTGAAGCCGATCACGATGGCGTCGGAGCCGGTCGCCAGGTTGATGTCCGACTCGGTGACCGCACCCACACCGCGGTGCAGGATCCGGATGTCGACCTCTTCACCGACGTCGAGCTGGAGCAGCGAGGACTCGAGAGCCTCCACCGAACCGGACGCGTCGCCCTTGATGATGAGGTTGAGCTCCTGGACGAGACCGGCCTTGAGCGCCTCGTCCAGGTTCTCCAGGGAGAACCGGACGCCCTTGCGGGCGAAGTTGGCGTTGCGCTCACGAGCGGCACGCTTCTCGGCGATCTGACGGGCCGTACGGTCCTCGTCGACGACCAGGAGGTTGTCGCCGGCACCCGGGACGTTGGTGAGACCCAGGACCAGGACGGGGGTCGACGGACCCGCTTCCTGGACGTTCTGACCGTTGTCGTCGAGCATCGCCCGGACACGGCCGTACGCGTCGCCGACGACCACCGTGTCACCGATACGCAGCGTTCCGCGCTGGACCAGGACGGTCGAGACGGCACCGCGACCGCGGTCGAGGTGGGACTCGATCGCAATACCCTGCGCGTCCTGCTCCGGGTTGGCCCGCAGGTCGAGCGAGGCGTCGGCGGTGAGGACGACGGCCTCCAGAAGAGCCTCGATGTTGAGGCCCTGCTTGGCGGAGATGTCGACGAACATCGTGTCGCCGCCGTACTCCTCGGCCACCAGACCGAACTCGGTGAGCTGACCGCGCACCTTGGTCGGGTCGGCACCCTCGACGTCGATCTTGTTGACCGCGACCACGATCGGCACATCGGCCGCCTTGGCGTGGTTCAGCGCCTCGATCGTCTGGGGCATCACACCGTCGTTCGCCGCCACCACGAGGATCGCGATGTCGGTGGACTTCGCACCACGTGCACGCATGGCGGTGAACGCCTCGTGACCCGGGGTGTCGATGAAGGTGATACGGCGGTCCTCGCCGTTGACCTCCGCGCCGACCTGGTAGGCACCGATGTGCTGCGTGATGCCACCGGCCTCGCCCGCGACGACGTTCGTCTTGCGGATCGCGTCCAGCAGTCGGGTCTTACCGTGGTCGACGTGACCCATGACGGTCACGACCGGCGGACGCGAGACCAGGGCCTCTTCGCCGCCCTCGTCCTCGCCGAACTCGATGTCGAAGGACTCGAGCAGCTCGCGGTCCTCCTCCTCGGGACTGACGATCTCGAGGACGAAGTTCATCTCCTCCGCGAGCATCCGCAACGTGTCGTCCGGAACGGACTGCGTGGCGGTGACCATCTCGCCGAGGTTCATCATCACGCCGACGAGCGAGGCCGGGTTCGCGTTGATCTTCTCCGCGAAGTCCGTGAGGGACGCACCGCGGGACAGCCGCACAGCCTGCCCGTTGCCGCGGGGCAGCATGACGCCGCCCACCGACGGGGCCTGCATGGACTCGTACTCCTGGCGCCTCTGCCGCTTCGACTTGCGGCCACGACGCGCGGGACCACCGGGACGGCCGAACGCACCCTGTGTGCCACCACGGGCACCGGGGCCGCCGGGACGCCCACCGAAGCCGGGACGACCGCCGAAGCCGCCGCCACCGCCACCGGGACGACCGGCACCGCCGCCGCCACCACCGGGACCGGCCGGACGGCCGGCGAAGCCGCCGCCACCGCCGCCGGGACGACCGGCGAAGCCGCCGCCGCCACCGGGACGACCGCCGCCACCACCGGCACCGCCGGGACGACCGCCGCCACCACCGGGACCACGGCCACCGCCGGGGCCACCGCCGGGGCGCGGGCCCGCGGCGGGACGCTGCGGCATCATGCCCGGGTTCGGACGGTTACCGGCGGGACCGCCGCCGGGACGCGGGGCCTGCGGGCGGGGCATGCCGCCCGGAGTGGGACGGGCACCGCCCTGACCCTGACCGCCCTGGGGACGCGGGGCACCGCCGGGACCACTGCCCTGGGGACGCGGGGCACCGGGGCGCTCCGAGCCGCCACCGGGGCGCGGGGCACCGCCGGGACGGGGCGCCGAGGGGCGCGCCATGCCGGTGGAACCGCCGGAGGTGAAGGGGTTGTTGCCCGGACGGGGACCGGCCGGACGGGTGCCGCCGGGGCGCGGGGCGCCCTGGCCCGCGGGACGTGCGGGGCGGTCGCCGCCACGCTCGCCACCACGGCCGCCGTCGCGCTGGCCGCTGTCGCGCTGGCCGCTGTCGCGCTGACCACCGTCACGGCCGCCGTCGCGCTGGCCGCCGGCCTGAGCCGGACGGGCGGGTGCGGGACGGGGACCCGGGGTGGCACCCGCGGGACGCGGGGCCTGGGGCTGCTGCGGGGCAGCCGGCTGGGCCGGCTCCGGAGCCGAGAACTCGGCGGCCGGGACCGGGGTCACCGGGGCCGCCTTCGGCGCGGGCTTCGGGCCCGGACGGGGGCCCGCCGACGGCACCAAGGGCGCTGCCGGGGTGCTGCTGGGGGTCTCGGCCTCGGCGGCCGGCTTGGGAGCCGGTGCGCCGGGCTTCGGGGCCCCGGGACGTGCCGCAGCTGCCGGGGAGGGCGCTGCGGGCTTCACGGGCGCCGCCTTGCGGGGCGCACCGGGCTTGGCAGCGGACTTGCCGGCGTTGCCGCCGGGCCCCTGCAGTGCGTCGGTCAACTTGCGTACAACCGGCGCCTCGATCGTCGAGGACGCCGAACGGACGAACTCACCGAGTTCTTGGAGCTTGGCCATGACGACCTTGCTCTCGACGCCGAACTCCTTGGCGAGTTCGTATACCCGGACCTTAGCCACTTCGCTCCTTTTAGGTCCGGGTTACCGCCGGACCGTCGCTACTTCATGGGCGTACTCATCGCGTACTCATCGAGTGCTCATCGCAATCTCGACCTACTTCCAACTCGCGAGGTACCTGACCGCACGGAGACCCGTGCCGTTCACTTTTCTTACGGTGCAACCCGCTCGACGAACCGCGTCAGTGCCGCGGTGTCGAACGGCCCCTTGGCCTTGAAGGCCCGGGGGAACGCCCGGCGGCGAACCGCCAGGTCGAGACAGACAGGGACGGGGTGCACGTAAGCACCCCGGCCGGGCAGCGTACCGCGTGGATCAGGGGCGCAGGCGCCCTCGTCCACCACGATGCGCAGCAGCTCGCTCTTGGCCGCCCGCTCCCGGCATCCCACACAGGTTCGCTCGGGGCAAGCGCGGGCTAGCGTCCGGCCAGACACGTTTAAGTCTACCTCCCCGTACCGACCTCGCCGCTTTGGGGCAAAAATCGAACGGATGTTGTCGTGATCTCAGCGGCGTACCACCAAGATCTATTCCCTGGAGCCGCTCCGGGTCAACGCCTTTCCGAGCGCTCCCGGGCCCGCTCGGCCCGCTCGCGGTCGGCGTTCTCGCGCTCCTCGTCCGTCTCGGTGTCCGGGCGGATGTCGATGCGCCAGCCGGTCAGACGGGCGGCGAGGCGGGCGTTCTGGCCCTCCTTGCCGATCGCCAGCGACAGCTGGTAGTCCGGCACGGTGACGCGGGCGGAGCGGGCGCCGAGGTCGACGACCTCGACCTTGCTCACCCGGGCGGGCGAGAGGGCGTTGGCGACCATCTCGGCCGGGTCGTCCGACCAGTCCACGATGTCGATCTTCTCGCCGTGCAGCTCGGCCATGACATTGCGCACACGGCTGCCCATCGGGCCGATGCAGGCGCCCTTGGGGTTCAGGCCGGCGCGGGTGGAGCGCACCGCGATCTTGGTGCGGTGACCGGCCTCGCGTGCGATGGCCTCGATGACCACCGAGCCGTCCGCGATCTCCGGGACCTCCAGCGCGAAGAGCTTCTTCACCAGGTTCGGGTGGGTACGCGAGAGCGTCACCGACGGACCCCGGACGCCCTTGGCGACTCGTACGACATACGTACGAAGTCGCAGGCCGTGCACGTACTCCTCGCCCGGGACCTGCTCCTGGACCGGCAGCATGGCTTCCATCTTGCCGATGTCGACCAGGACGTTCTTGGGGTCCTTGCCCTGCTGGACGACGCCCGTGACGACATCGCCCTCATGGCCCGCGTACTCCCCGAAGGTGCGGTCGTCCTCGGCGTCGCGCAGCCGTTGCAGGATGACCTGCTTGGCGGTGGTCGCGGCGATCCGGCCGAAGCCGGACGGGGTGTCGTCGAACTCCTTGGGCTCCTGGCCCTCTTCGAGGTCGGCCGGATCCTCCTTGGCCCACACCGTGACGTGACCGTTCGCGTCGAGCTCCACGCGCGCCCGGCGGTGGCTGCCGTCGGTGCGGTGGTACGCGATGAGGAGGGCCGACTCGATCGCCCCGACGAGCACGTCGAAGGGGATCTCCTTGTCCTGCGCCAAGCCCTTCAGAAGCTTCACATCGATGTCCACGGCTACGCCTCCTCTTCCTTCTTGTCCTTGCGGTTGAATTCGATCTCCACGCGCGCCTTGGCGATCCCGTCGAAGGCGAGGCGGCGGGCGGTGGGCTTGCGGCCCTTGACACCGGGCACCTCGAGGTCGAGCCCGTCCTCGTCGACGGCGAGGATGCGGGCGACCAGCTCATCGGAGCCGTCGCCGGCCAGGTGGAACCTGGCCAGCCGGCCGATGGCGCGTACGTAGTGGCGGTGCTCGGTCAGCGGGCGGTCCGCACCGGGGGAGCTGACTTCCAGGACGTACTCGCCCTCACCCATCGCGTCGGTCTCGTCCAGCTTCTCGGAGATCGCGCGGCTCAGCTCCGCGCAGGCGTCCAGCTCCACGCCCTCCTCGGAGTCCACGATGATCCGCAGCACTCCTCGGCGGCCGGCCCGGGACACCTCGATCTCCTCGAGGTCCAGCTGCTGCGCGCTGACGAGCGGTTCCAGCAACCCGCGCAGCCTCTCGCTCTGGGTGGTGCTCATCCGGGTGACTCCTCGGCCGCGTGTGCTGTTGTGGGGATCGTCGTGCGTCAGGTCAAAGGGTATCCGGTCGCCAGGGGTGTTGCTGTCCGCCTGCCGCCCGGCCGCGGGTACGCTCGCCTGCGGTGATCACATCTCGCCTACGGTGATCACATCAGGACAGATCCTGTCAGGACCGATCCAGGCCCGAAGGAGAAATGTGCGGCGCACGGGGACGACGCGCAGGGGTGCGCTCACCGCTACGGGAGCCCTCGCCCTGGGTACGGTGCTGATCGGCTGCGGGGGCGACGAGGCGGCGGACCGCGGAAAACCCGCGCACTCCGGCGCGCGGGCCGCCTCGGCGAAGACCGAGAAGGCGCTGCGCGAGAAGGCGGTGCGCGAGGGCGCTCTCCTGCTCGCCCGGTACGACCTGGTGGCCGAGGCCCATCCGGCGACGGCGGCGGGCCTGGCGCCCCTGCGGGCGGCCGTGCGGGAGCACGGGAAGGCGCTGACTCCGCCGCGCGCGAAGGGGAGGAGCGGCGCCGGGAGGCCCCCTGCCGCCGCACCCGGCCCGGTGTCCGCGAACCCGAAGGCCGCGGTGCGGGAGCTGGCCGCCGCCGAGCGCCGCCGGGCCGACGCGTATGCCGAGGCGCTGCTGAGCGCCGGACCTGAGCTGGCCCGGCTGCTGGCCTCGGTGGCCGCGGCCGCGGCGGCGCACGCGTATCTGCTGACCGAACTGGCCGAGGAGGCAGCCGCATGAGTACCCGTTCCGTCAGACCGTCCGAGGAGGACGCCGACTCCCCCGAGCTGATCGCCGCCCAGGCGGCCCTGGCCGCCGAGCACGCCGCGGTGTACGGCTACGGGCTGCTGGGTGGCCGCCTCGACGGGAAGCGGGGCACCGAGGCCCGCGCCGCGTACGACGGGCACCGGGCCCGCCGGGACGCGCTGGCGCGCATGGCGCGGGACCTGGGCGGGCGGCCGGTGGCCTCGGACGCCGCGTACGCCCTGCCGTTCGCCGTCGCGGACTCCCCGTCGGCGGTACGGCTGGCCGCGGTGCTGGAGGACCGGATCGCGGGCGCCTACGCCGATCTCGTACGGGCCACCGAGGGCTCGCGCCGCGAGGAGGCCGCGGGCGCGCTGCGGGAGGCCGCGGTGCGGTCGGCCCGCTGGCGGGGCGGCAACGTAACCTTTCCGGGGCTCGCCGAGCGGGCCGCCGGTGCGGATCCGGCCGCGACGGGGCCGGTGGAGGCCGCCGGCGCGGACGGCGCGCGCTGATACGAGGAACCGGAAAGGGAACACACGACGTATGGGTTTCGAACCGCCGCAGCGCTTGGTGCGCGCGCTCGGTGAGATGTACGGGGAGACGGCGGCGGCCGACTGGCTGGACACGCTCCCCGCGCTGACCGAGCAGGCGCTCACCGCCGGGGGCGGCCTCACCGTGGAGCGGGTGGCCGCCCCCGGCGGGCGCGGCTCCCTGGTGGTCCTGGTACGACGGGCCGACGGGACCCCGGCCGCGCTGAAGATCGCCCCGCCGGCCGCCGGGCCCGAGCTGGAGCGGGCGGCGCTGGAGCACTGGAACGGCTGGGGCGCGGTGAAGCCGCTGGACGCGCCGGAGCTCGACGCGTCCGGTGCGCTGCTGCTGGAGCGGCTGCACCACGAGGTGTCGTTGCGCTCACTGCCGGAGGCGAAGGCGCTGCTGGAGGCGGCGGGCACGCTGCGCCGGCTGTGGGTGGAACCGCCGGCCGGGCACGCCTTCGAGAGCGTGGCCGGGCGGACCGATCGGCAGAGCGTCGGGATGCGGGCGGCCGCCGAGGCCGATCCGGAGCTGGCGCCGCTGGTGGACGCGGCGCTCGCGGCGCGGGCGGAGCTGGTGGAGGGTTCACCCGAACTCCTGCTGCTGCACGGCAACTTCCGGCAGAGCAAGGTGTTCTCCGGGGAGCGGGCACCGTGGCTGACGGTAGGTCCGGAGCCGCTGGTGGGCGAGCGCGCCTACGACCTGGCGCGGCTGGTGCGGGACCGGGCGGAGGATCTGATCGCCTCCCCCGGCGGCCCGGTGACCGCCCGGCGGCGGGTCAAGAGGCTGGCGGAATCGCTGGAGGTGGAACAGGCGCGGCTGCACGGCTGGACGCTGTTCCGGGCGGTCGAGTCGGGTACCCGTGCGCTGGCCGAGGGGCGGCGGCAGATGGGCGAGGTCAACCTGGAGTTCGCGGGCTGGCTGTAGCACTTCCCGTACGGCGAAGGCCCCCGCGCGATCCCGGCGCGGGGGCCTTTTTCAGCTGCTGATCAGGCCAGGTCGGCCGTCAGGCGGGCGATCGCCTCGTCGACGGTCAGCTCCTCGCGCTCGCCGGTGCGGCGGTCCTTCAGCTCCAGGACGCCGTCGGCGGAGCGGCGGCCGGCGACCAGGATCTTGGGTACGCCGATCAGCTCGGAGTCGGTGAACTTCACGCCGGGCGAGACGCCGGGGCGGTCGTCGACCAGGACCCGCAGGCCCGCCGCGTTGAGCTTCTCCGAGACGTCGAGGGCCAGTTCCGTCTGGAGGGCCTTGCCCGCGGCGACGACGTGGACGTCGGCCGGAGCGATCTCACGGGGCCAGCACAGGCCCTTGTCGTCGGCGGTCTGCTCGGTGAGGGCGGCCACGGCACGGGAGACGCCGATGCCGTACGAGCCCATCGTGACGCGGACGGGCTTGCCCTGCTGGCCGAGCACGTCGAGCTGGAAGGTGTCGGCGTACTTGCGGCCGAGCTGGAAGATATGGCCGATCTCGATGGCGCGGTCCAGGGTGAGGCCGGTGCCGCAGTTCGGGCAGGGGTCGCCCTCCTGGACGACGACGACGTCGACGTACTGGTCGACCTCGAAGTCGCGGCCCGCGACGACGCTCGCAGCGTGCTTGCCGTCCTGGTTGGCGCCGGTGACCCAGGAGGTGCCGGGGGCGACGCGGGGGTCGGCCAGATAGCGGACCTTCTCCAGGCCCTGGGGGCCGACGTAACCGCGTACGAGGTCGTCGCGGCCGACGAAGTCCTCGGCGGTGACCAGCTCGACGACGGCGGGCGCCAGGTGCTCGCCGAGCTTGCCGAGGTCGACCTCGCGGTGGCCGGGGACGCCGACGGCCACGATCTCGCCGTCCACCTTGACCAGCAGGTTCTTCAGGGTGGCGGAGGCGGGGATGCCCAGGTGCGCGGCGAGCGTCTCGATGGTCGGGGTGTCGGGGGTGTCCAGCTCCTCGAGCGCGCCGTGCGCCGAGCCGTCGACCGGGGCGAGCGCGAAGGTCACGGCCTCGGTGTTGGCGGCGTAGTCGCAGTTCGGGCAGTCCGCGAAGGTGTCCTCGCCGGCGGCGGCGGGGGCGAGGAACTCCTCGGAGGCGGAGCCGCCCATCGCGCCGGAGACGGCGGAGACGATGCGGTGGTCCAGGCCGAGACGCTCGAAGATCTTGATGTACGCGGCCCGGTGCAGGGCGTAGGAGTGCGCGAGGCCCTCGTCCGTGGTGTCGAAGCTGTACGAGTCCTTCATCTGGAACTCGCGGCCTCGGAGCACGCCGGAGCGGGGGCGGGCCTCGTCGCGGTACTTCGTCTGGATCTGGTAGAGCATCACCGGCAGGTCCTTGTAGGACGTGCACTGGTCCTTGACGGTCTGGGTGAAGATCTCCTCGTGGGTGGGGCCGAGGAGGTAGTCGCCGCCCTTGCGGTCCTTGAGGCGGAAGAGCAGGTCGCCGTACTCCTCCCAGCGGCCGGACGCCTCGTAGGGCTCCTTGGGCAGCAGGGCGGGCAGCAGGACCTCCTGGGCGCCGATGGCGTCCATCTCCTCACGGACCACGCCGGAGATGTTGTCCAGGACCTTCTTGCCGAGCGGCAGCCAGGACCAGATGCCGGCCGCGTTGCGGCGGACGTACCCGGCGCGGACCAGCAGCTTGTGGCTGAGCGTCTCGGCGTCCGCCGGGTCGTCGCGCAGTGTCTTGACCATCAATCGGGACATGCGCTGGACCTGGGCCATGGTGAACTCCTGCTCGCAAGGGTGGTGAGCCCGAGGTTAACCGGGCGGTGCGGGCTGGCGGAAATCCATTCAGGTCCCGGGCCTCGCGCGCAGCAGCGGCAGGGGCGCGCCCATGACCGCGTACGGCTGCGGGGCGCTCGGGAAGACGACCTGGCGGGCCAGATCGCGGTAGCCCAGCGAGCGGTACAGGGTGCGGGCCGGGCTGTCCTTGTCGATCGCCGAGAGGATCGAGCGGGGGTGGCCGACGGCGTCGGTGATGGCGGTGATCAGGGTGCGGCCGATGCCGCGCCGCTGGTGGTCCGGGTGGACATGGAGTTCGGTGATGACGAAGGAGTCGTCGAGCCAGCCGTCGGACCCGGTGGCCCGCAGATAGGGCTCGACGACGGTGGACCACCACTGGGCGCGGTCGTTGGGCAGCCCGTAGACGAAGCCGACGAGCCGTCCGTCGGGGGCGACGGCGCCGAGTGCGCGGGCGTGGGGGTGTTCCAGGTGTCTGAGGACGATGTGGCGGCGTACGTCGATCTCGTCCTGGCTCAGTCCGAAGGCCGCGGCCTGGACGCGCAGGGCTTCGTCGACGCGGGCGGCCAGGTCGACGGGGCCGATCTCGGCGACGGGTGCTGCGGGGCCTTCTCCGGGAACTGCTGCTGCCATGCGGGAACCCTACTGGCCGGGGCGGGCGGTCAGAAACGTGAGTTTCCGGGGCGTGCGCGCGTGACGGTTCAGAACAGGATGCTCATGAACGCGCCGACCTCGCGGAAGCCGACACGGCGGTA
The DNA here is from genome assembly GCF_055583985.1 of Streptomyces sp. NPDC104313. NCBI lineage: Bacteria > Bacillati > Actinomycetota > Actinomycetes > Kitasatosporales > Streptomycetaceae > Streptomyces > Streptomyces sp. NPDC104313. The sequence goes on along the minus strand of NZ_JBVJMW010000005.1, from coordinate 438,041 downwards.
GGCCTTGCGGGCGGGGGTGTTGTAGTCGTTCACGTACAGGCTGACGACGGGGGCGACGTCGGCCAGGGCGTAGCGCAGGACGGCGGCCATGCCCGTTTCGGAGAGGCCCTTGCCGCGGTGTTCGGGGGCGACCCAGACGCCCTGGATCTGGCAGGCCTGCGGGGTGGCGGCGCCGATCTCCGCCTTGAAGACGACCTTGCCGTCGTCGATGCGGGCGAAGGAGCGGCCGGTGCCGATGAGTTCGGCGACGCGGGCCTGGTAGAGGAGTCCCCCGTCGCCGGCCAGCGGGGAGATGCCGACCTCCTCGGTGAACATCGCCACGCAGGCCGGCATCAGGGCCTCGGTCTCGTCCTTGCGGATGCGGCGGACGAGCGGGTCGGGCGTGACGTCGTCGGGGAGGCTCTCGGTGACCATGAGGGGCTGGTTGGCGCGGACCTCGCGGGCGGGTCCCCAGCTGGGTTCGAGGAGCCGCCACAGCTGGGTGGTGGGTTCGGCGGGGCCGACGATGGACGAGCAGCGGCGGCCGGCCCTGCGGGCCCGGTCGGCGAAGGCGCGGACGGCCTCGGGTCCGGCGCAGATGGGGACGAGGTTGGCGCCGGAATAGCACAGGGAGCGGAGCATGCCGTCGGCGTACCAGCCCCACATCTCGCCGCCGAGGCGCCAGGGGTCGAGTCCCGCGACCCGCACGCGGGACGTCACGAAGGCGTTGGTCACGGGCTCGCTCTCCAGGATGGCGAGCGCTGCTTGGAGGTCGCTGGGTTCGAGGACCCGGGTGGTGGTCTGCGTCAACACGAGGGGGCCTCACCATGCGGTCTGCTGATTTCCGCACTGTAACCGACGAGCCTGTCGAACGCTGCTCGAGTCCGGAAGACGGGCCTCCGGAGACGGTAGTGGCGTACGCAGGACTCGGCCGTGGTGCGTGCGCGGGACTCGGCGGTGGTGCGTTCGAGGGCGGTGGTGCGTACGAGGAGGGTGGTGCGTCCGGGGGCGCCCCCGGACACGCGGCCGCCCCGCCGGGCGCTGGGCCCGGCGGGGCGGAGGTTCAGCTGGGACGGCGCGGGTCAGCTGATGGAGACCTCGGGCTCGCCGGACATGATGCCGTCCTTCTCCATCTGCTCGGCGATCTTCATGGCCTCTTCGATGAGGGTCTCGACGATCTTCGACTCGGGGACGGTCTTGATGACCTCGCCCTTCACGAAGATCTGGCCCTTGCCATTGCCGGAGGCGACACCGAGGTCCGCCTCGCGGGCCTCGCCGGGGCCGTTGACGACGCAGCCCATGACCGCGACGCGGAGCGGGACCTCCATGCCCTCCAGGCCGGCGCTGACCTGGTCGGCGAGCTTGTAGACGTCGACCTGGGCGCGACCGCAGGACGGGCAGGAGACGATCTCCAGGCGGCGCTGCTTGAGGTTGAGCGCCTCCAGGATCTGCAGGCCCACCTTGACCTCCTCGGCCGGCGGGGCCGAGAGGGAGACACGGATGGTGTCGCCGATGCCTTCGGAGAGCAGCGCGCCGAAGGCGACGGCTGACTTGATGGTGCCCTGGAACGCCGGCCCGGCCTCGGTGACGCCGAGGTGCAGCGGGTAGTCGCTCCGGGCGGCGAGCTGGCGGTAGGCGTTGACCATGACGACCGGGTCGTTGTGCTTGACCGAGATCTTGATGTCGCCGAAGCCGTGCTCCTCGAAGAGGGACGCCTCCCACAGGGCCGACTCGACGAGGGCCTCGGGGGTGGCCTTGCCGTACTTCTTCAGGAGCCGTGTGTCCAGGGAGCCGGCGTTGACGCCGATCCGGATCGGGGTCCGGGTCTCGGCCGCCGCCTTCGCGATCTCCTTGACCTTGTCGTCGAACTGCTTGATGTTGCCCGGGTTCACCCGGACCGCGGCGCAGCCGGCGTCGATCGCGGCGAAGACGTACTTCGGCTGGAAGTGGATGTCGGCGATCACCGGGATCTGCGACTTCCGGGCGATCGTGGCAAGCGCGTCGGCGTCGTCCTGCGTCGGGCACGCGACCCGGACGATCTGGCAGCCGGACGCCGTCAGCTCGGCGATCTGCTGGAGCGTGGCGCCGATGTCCGACGTACGTGTCGTCGTCATCGACTGCACGGAAACGGGCGCGTCGCCACCGACCGCGACCGTGCCGACCTGGATCTGTCGGCTGACCCTTCGGTCGGCGAGCTTGGTCGGAACGGTCGGCATTCCGAGAGAAATCGCAGTCATGCGCTGTGCATCCCCAAGGTGTGGATCAAGGTCCCGAGATCGGCGGGCTCCAGGCTTCGAGGTTACGGCACCGGAGGCAGGACGGACGCACCGTGTCGACAAGTCCACCCGTTGGTGAGCGGCCGGACACGGCGTGTGTGCCCGGCCGGCACCTGGGGTCCTACAGGGCTGTCAGGAGATCTTGACGGGGTTCACGATGTCGGCCACCAGGACCAGCAGCGTGAAGCAGATGAAGAGTCCGGCGACCACGTAGGCGACCGGCATCAGCCGGGCCACGTCGAACGGGCCCGGGTCGGGGCGCCGGAAGACCTTGGCCACATTGCGCCGCAGGGACTCCCAGAGCGCGCCCGCGATGTGCCCGCCGTCCAGCGGGAGCAGCGGCAGCATGTTGAACAGGAACAGCGAGAGGTTGAAGCCCGCGAGCAGGAACAGCATCATCGCGACCTGGTTCTGCGCCGGGATGTCGAGGTTCATCACCTCGCCGCCGATCCGGGCCGCGCCCACCACGCCGACCGGCGAGTCGTCGGCCCGTTCGCCGTCGCTGAAGGCGGCGCCCCAGAGGGCCGGGATCTTGGACGGCAGGGCGATGATCGAGTCGACACCGTTCTCGATCATGTCGCCCATGCGGACGGCGGAGTCGCCGAAGCCGAGCGGAACGATCTCGGTCCGCGCGGCGAAGCCCAGGTAGCCCGCCTTGATGAACTGGTCCGGGACGACCTGGCCGTTGCCGTCCTTCTTCGCGACGGCGTTCTCGCGCAGGACGGCGTTGAGGGTCACTTCCTTGCCGTCGCGCTCGACGACGAGGGTGGCGGGGCCGATGGTCTCGCGGATGCGGTCCGAGAGCATCGCCCAGTCGTCGACCTTCTTCCCGTCGAAGGCGACGATCCTGTCGCCCTCGTGGAGGCCGGCGGCCTTGGCGGGCGAGACCGGGTCGCCGGCCTTGCAGGTCTCGCGCTTGTCGCTCTGCGAGATCACGCACTGCTGGACGCCGGCGACCTCGGTGGTCTGCGTCTGGAAGCCGAAGGTCATCGCGACGCCCATGAAGATGGCGACCGCGAGGATCAGGTTCATGAAGGGGCCGGCGAACATCACGATGACGCGCTTCCACGGCTTGCGCGTGTAGAAGAGCCGCTTCTCGTCGCCCGGCTCCAGCTCCTCGAAGGCGGCGGAGCGGGCGTCCTCGATCATGCCGCGCCACGGTGAGGTGGAGCGGGCTTCGAGGCGGCCGTCGGGTCCTGGCGGGAACATCCCGATCATGCGGATGTAGCCGCCGGCCGGAATGGCTTTGATGCCGTACTCCGTGTCGCCCTTCTTCTTCGACCAGATCGTCGGACCGAAGCCGACCATGTACTGCGGGACACGGATGCCGAACATCTTGGCCGTGGAGAGGTGGCCCAGCTCGTGCCAGGCGATGGAGAAGAGCAGGCCCACGACGAAGACGGCGATCCCCAGGACCGTCAGCAGGACCGAGGTCAGACTCATGCGCGCGCCTCCGCTGTCGCTTTCGCCGAGAGTTCCCGGGCCCGTGCGCGGGCCCACGTTTCCGCTTCGAGGACGTCAGCGACGCTGAGCGAGGTTCCCGGGGCGGGGGTGCCGTGTTCGGACACCACAGCGGTGACCGTATCCATGATTCCGTTGAAGGGCAGCTGTCCGGTGAGGAAAGCGTCCACGCATTCCTCGTTCGCCGCGTTGAAGACGGCCGGCGCGGTGCCGCCGAGCCCGCCGACGTGCCGGGCGAGGCCGACCGACGGGAAGGCCTCGGTGTCCAGCGGGAAGAACTCCCAGCTGGACGCCTTCGTCCAGTCGAAGGCGGGCGCGGCGTCCGGGACGCGCTGGGGCCAGCCGAGCCCGATGGCGATGGGGCCGCCCATGTCCGGCGGGGTGGCCTGGGCGAGCGTGGAGCCGTCGCTGAACTCGACCATGGAGTGCACGTAGGACTGCGGGTGGACCACGACCTCGATCCGGTCGAACGGAATGTCGTAGAGGAGGTGCGCCTCGATGACCTCCAGGCCCTTGTTGACCAGGGTCGCGGAGTTGATCGTGATGACCGGTCCCATCGCCCAGGTCGGGTGGGCGAGCGCCTGCTCCCGGGTGACGTCGGCCAGTTCGTCGCGCGTACGGCCCCGGAAGGGTCCGCCGGAGGCGGTGACGACGAGCTTGCGGACGTCGGCGCGGGTGCCCGCGGCCAGCGCCTGGAAGAGCGCGGCGTGCTCGGAGTCGACCGGGATGATCTGGCCGGGGGCGGCGAGCGCCTTCACCAGCGGGCCGCCGACGATCAGCGACTCCTTGTTGGCGAGGGCGAGCGTGCGGCCCGCTTTCAGCGCGGCCAGCGTCGGGGCGAGCCCGATGGAGCCGGTGATGCCGTTGAGCACGGTGTGGCAGGCGCTCGCGGCGAGGGTGGTGGCCGCGTCGGGTCCGGCCAGGATCTCGGGGAGCGGCTCGCCGGCCCCGTACTGTTCCCGCAGCGCCGTGCGCAGGGCGGGGACCGCGTCCTCGGCGGCGACGGCGACCGTGTCGACCCGCAGCCGACGGGCCTGCTCGGCCAGCAGGGCGACCCGGCCGCCGGCGGCCGAGAGCGCCGTGACCCGGAAGCGGTCGGGGTTGCGCAGGACCAGGTCGATGGCCTGGGTGCCGATGGACCCGGTGGAGCCGAGGATCACGAGATCCCGGCGGCCGTCCGCGGCGTCGAAGACGAGATGCGGATCGGCGAGGGGGGCGGGGCTGTCGCTCATGCCCCCCATTGTTGCCGCTCCGGCTGTGTGCGGGGACAGCGCGTCCCGGTGGGGCGCGTTGGCGGCTTCCGCCGGTGCTCCAGGAGGTCGCGCGTCAGCGTGCCGCGAGGTGGTGCGTCCGTGGTGGCGTCGGCGCCCACCTCCGCCTCGGCGCCCATGGCGCGCAGGACGTCGACGAAGCGCGGGTCGCCCTGGAGCGCGCCGACGCCGGGGACGGGGACGGAGACGGGGACGGGGACGGGGATGGGGACCTCGCGGCCCGCGATGGCCCCGGCGGCCAGGAAGAGGGCGCGGGCGGTGACGGACCTGGGGCCGGGGAGGTCGATGACGGTCACGGCCCTCATCCTGCTCCGCGGCGGGCGGTCCGTACGGGGTGGGCCCGGTGCGTGGACCCGGTGGACCTACCCCGTACGGCTCCGTGCCTAGCGCACCGGTCGGTGCTGGTTCTCCTGGACCGAAGGTCCCGGGGTGGCGTCCGCGATCCAGGGGCCCTCGCCGCTGGGGTCGACGACGCCCTCCTCCAGCCAGGTGTACGTCCCCGACAGAACGCCGTCGACGACGCGCCGGTCGAGGTCGTCGGTGTTGGACCACAGGCGGGTGAACAGTTCCTCGACCCGGATACGGGCCTGCCGGCAGAAGGCGTCCGCGAGCTGGTAGGCCTCACGGCCGTGTTCCCCCGCCGCGCGCAGGCGCTCCGCGCGGACGCAGGCGGCGCTCATCGCGAAGAGTTCCGCGCCGATGTCGACGATCCGGCCGAGGAAGCCCTGCTTGGTCTCCATCCGCCCCTGCCAGCGGGACATGGCGTAGAAGGTGGACCGGGCGAGCTTGCGCGAGGAGCGCTCGACGTACCGGAGGTGCCCGGAGAGGTCGCGGTGCCCGGCAGGGTGGAACTCGGTGTACGTGCGCGGGAGCTGGCCCGGTCCCGCGACGAGCTTGGGCAGCCAGCGGGCGTAGAAGCCCGCGGCGTTCGCGCCCGCCCTGGCCTTGGCGGAGAGCGGCTTGTCGGGGTCGATGATGTCGCCGGCGACCTTGAGGTGGGCGTCGACGGCCTCACGGGCGATCAGCAGGTGCATGATCTCGGTGGAGCCTTCGAAGATCCGGTTGATCCGCATGTCCCGGAGCATCTGCTCGGCAGGCACGGCGCGCTCGCCGCGGGCGGCCAGCGACTCGGCGGTCTCGAAGCCCCGGCCGCCGCGGATCTGAACCAGTTCGTCGGCGATCAGCCAGCCCATCTCGGAGCCGTACAGCTTGGCGAGGGCGGCCTCGATACGGATGTCGTTGCGGTTCTCGTCGGCCATCTGCGAGGAGAGGTCGACGATGGCTTCCAGGGCGAAGGTGGTGGCCGCGATGAACGAGATCTTCGCTCCGACCGCCTCGTGCTTGGCGACGGGCCGGCCCCACTGCTCCCGGGCGCCGGACCATTCACGGGCGATCTTCAGGGACCATTTGCCCACGCCCACGCACATCGCGGGCAGCGAGAGGCGGCCGGTGTTGAGGGTGGTCAGAGCGATCTTCAGCCCGGCCCCCTCGGGCCCGATCCGGCAGGCGCCGGGGACCCGGACGCGGTGGAAGCGGGTGACGCCGTTCTCGATGCCGCGCAGGCCCATGAAGGCGTTGCGGTGCTCGACGGTGACGCCGGGGGCGTCGGCCTCGACGACGAACGCGGTGATGCCTCCGGGATGGCCCTCGGAGACGGGGACCCGGGCCATGACGACCAGGAGGTCGGCGACGACGCCGTTGGTGGTCCAGAGCTTCACACCGTCGAGGACGTAGTCCGGCCCGTCGGGTACCGCGGAGGTGGCGAGGCGGGCCGGATCGGAGCCGACGTCGGGCTCGGTCAGCAGGAAGGCGGAGATGTCGGTGGTGGCCAGCCGGGGCAGGTAGACGTCCTTCTGCTCCTGGGTGCCGAAGATCTTCAGGGGCTGCGGTACGCCGATCGACTGATGCGCGGAGAGCAGCGCGCCGATCGCGGGGCTGGCGGAGCCGGCCAGGGCGAGCGCCTTGTTGTAGTACACCTGGGTGAGGCCGAGGCCGCCGTACCTGGTCCCGATCTTCATCCCGAGCGCGCCGAGCTCCTTGAGCCCGGCGATCACCTCGTCGGGGATCTTCGCCTCGCGCTCGATCCGGGCGCTGTCGACGCGCGTCTCGCAGAACGTGCGCAGCCGCGCCAGGAACTCCTCGCCGCGCCGTGTGTCGTCGGGCGGCGGCAGGGGGTGCGGATGGATCAGGTCGAGCCGGAAGCGCCCCAGGAACAGCTCCTTGGCGAAGCTGGGCTTGCGCCAGTCCTGCTCCCGGGCGGCCTCGGCGACCCGGCGCGCCTCGCGTTCGGTGACCTTGGGCGCCCTGGGGAGCTGGGGGGTGTTGTGTGGTGCGGACATGAGGGACCTCGCCTCGCCGCGCGCCGCCGGGCGGATGGGCACCTGGGGGCACGGACTTCTCGTCGCTGCTGCTGGTGGGCTGCTCCTGGTCCGTATGTAACCCGTGTACCCGTGGTTCGGCACCCGCACCGGTCCCCGCGCACGGATACGCGGACGGCCCGAACCCCCGCACAGTCGGGTTCGGGCCGTCCGTCTCTCGCCCCCGCCCGCACCCGCTGTCCAGGCGGGGGCGCGGGCGGGGGTCGTCCGGGGTTCTACAGGGCGAGGCCGGTGAGGACCAGGACGCGCTCGTAGGTGTAGTCGTCCATGGCGTAGCGCACGCCCTCGCGGCCGACGCCGGACTGCTTGGCGCCGCCGTACGGCATCTGGTCGGCGCGGTACGAGGGGACGTCGCCGACGATCACGCCGCCGACCTCCAGGGCGCGGTGGGCGCGGAAGGCGGTCTGGATGTCGTGGGTGAAGACGCCTGCCTGGAGGCCGTACTTGGAGGAGTTGACGGCGGCGAACGCCTCGGCCTCGCCCTCCACCTTCTGGAGGGACATGACCGGGCCGAAGACCTCCTCGCGGGAGAGCTTCACATCGTCGGGGAGGCCGGCGAGGACGGTCGGGGCGTAGGTGGCCCCGTCGCGCTTGCCGCCGGTGAGCAGCTCGGCGCCGCCCCGGACGGCCTCGTCGACCCAGGACTCGACGCGCTTGGCCGCGTCCTCGCTGACGAGGGGGCCGACGTCGGTGGCGGCGTCGGCCGGGTCACCGGTGACCAGGGCCTCGACCGCGGCGACGATTCTGGGGACGAGCCGGTCGTAGACGGCGGCGTCGGCGATGACGCGCTGCACGGAGATGCAGGACTGGCCGCCCTGGTAGTTGGAGAAGGTGGCGATCCGGGTCGCCGCCCAGTCCAGGTCCGCCTCTGACGCGTAGTCGCCGAGAACGACCGCCGCGCCGTTGCCGCCGAGCTCCAGGGTGCAGTGCTTGCGGGGCACCGACTCCATGATCGCGTAGCCGACCGGGCCCGAGCCGGTGAAGGAGATGACCGGCAGGCGCTCGTCCTGGACGAGGGCGGGCATCTTGTCGTTCGGGACCGTCAGGACGGACCAGGAGCCGGCCGGGAGGTCGGTCTCCGCCAGCAGCTCGCCCAGGATCAGGGAGGAGATCGGCGTCGCCGGGGCGGGCTTGAGGATGATCGGGGCGCCGACGGCGATGGCCGGGGCGACCTTGTGGGCGCTGAGGTTCAGCGGGAAGTTGAAGGGCGCGATGCCGAGGACGGCCCCGCGCGGGAAGCGCCGGGTCAGCCCGAGGCGGCCGGTGCCGCCCGCGTCGGTGTCGAGCCGCTGGGCCTCGCCGCCGTTGAAGCGGCGGGCCTCCTCGGCGGCGAACCGGAACACGGACACGGCCCGGCCGACCTCGCCGCGGGCCCACTTGATCGGCTTGCCGTTCTCCGCCGAGATCAGCCGGGCGATCTCCTCGGTGCGCTCCGTCAGCCGCCGTACGACGTGGTCGAGGGCTGTCGCCCGTACGTGCGCCGGGGTCGCGGCGAACTCCTCGCGTACGGCGTGGGCGGCGGCGACGGCCTCCTCGACCTGGGCGTCGGTCGGCACGCTGACGGTGCCGACGAGGCGTCCGTCGTACGGGTTGGTGACGTCGAAGCTGTCGGCACCGGTGGCCTGGCGGCCGGCCACCCAGAAGGCGTGGGGCGAAGTCATGGAGGTTCCGGCCCTTCGGAGGTCGTGAGGAGGTCGTGACGGAGGCGGGCACCCGGAAGGCTCCCCTCTGTGGTCCCACGGTAGGGCGGGGAGGCCGGGATCGTGTTTGTCCGGGGTGGAGCGGTGCGGGTGTCCGCTGCTCCGGTTTGGCCAGGGGCAGGCGGGCGGGGCTACTCCTCGGCGGGCGTCGCCGCCTCGGTCGTCTTGAGGGCGAGCCACAGCTCCATGCGGACGTCCGGATCGTCCAGCGAGCGGCCCAGGATCTCCTCCACCCGGCGCATCCGGTAGCGCAGGGTGTGCCGGTGCACGCCCAGGTCCGCGGCGGCGGCGTCCCACTGGCCGTGGCGGGAGAGCCAGGCGCGCAGGGAGGCCACGAGGTCGCCGCGGCCCTTGGCGTCGTGCTCGTACAGCGCGCGGAGCATGCCGTCGGCGAAGGCCCGTACCGCGTCGTCGGCGAGCAGCGGCAGCACCGAGCCGGCGGCCAGTTCCTCGTGCTCGACCAGCGCCCTGCCGCGGCGGCGGGCGACGGAGAGGGCCTGTTCGGCCTGCTTGTACGCGGCGGAGACGGCGATCGGGCCGGAGGGGGCGGAGAGGCCCACCACGACGTCGCTGCCCTCGGTGCCGCCCTCGCGCGGGGCACGGTCGTCCTGCGCCTCGGCGTAGGAGGCGCAGGCGGCGACGGCGGAGCCGCCGTCCGCGGCGAGCACGACGACGCGCTCGCCCTCGGGGACCAGGAGCAGCGCCTCGCCCGTGCGGGCGGCGGCGGCCTCCATCGTCTCGGTGAGCAGCTCGGATCCGGCGGGCGCGGCGGCCTCGGCGATGAGCAGCCGGAACGGGGCGTCGAGCAGCCCGCCGTAGAGGTCGCCGGCGACCGCCCGCGCGTGGTCGGGCTGCCCGGCGAGCAGCATGCGCAGGACGGCGGCGCCCAGGCGCTGTTCGGCGCCCTGGAGGGAGCGGGAGCGGGCGGTGGTCAGGGTGAGCAGGGCGACGGCGGAGTGCACGGCGTAGCGCTCGGCGGTGCCCAGCGCGGCGCCGGTGCCGACGGCCAGCGCGCCGCGGGCCCGGCGGCCCGAGCCCAGCGACTGGAGCTCGACGCGGTCCTCGTTGTCGCCGACGACGATGCTGGCGGGGGCGGGTCTGTCCCGGAGGCGTTCGACGTCGGGGGTGATGCGGGCGGCGCGGCGGGCGGCCCAGTCGGGGGCGGCGGCGAGCACCGCGCCGGAGGTGTCGTACAGGGCGGCCCAGCCGTCGATGTGGGCGGCGAGCCGGGCGAGGAGGTCGCCGGGTCCGTCCCCGGCGAGCGCGGCCCTCGTCAGCTCGCGCTGGGCCTCGAAGCCGGCGGTGACCGCACGGTACTGGTCGGCGGCGATGGCGGCGGAGACGGCCTTGCTGATGGCGAGGAACGGGGTGCGACGGGGGACCTCCAGGAGCGGCAGCCCGGCCTCCTCGGCGGCCTCCACGAGGGCGGCCGGGATGTCGTCGTAGTTCACCCCGACCGCGAACCCCACCCCGGCGACCCCGGCCCCGGCCAGCCGCCGCACGTAGCGCCGCATGGACTCGGGGTCGGCGGCGTCGAGATTGGTGGCGGTCACGAGGAGGAGTTCGCCGCCGTCCATGTACGGGACGGGGTCGGCCAGCTCGCTGGCGTGGGCCCAGCGCACGGGGGTGCCGAGCCGGTCCGCTCCCGCCCGCACGGTGAGCTTGAGCGCCGAGTGCTGGACGAGCGAGGCGAGCGTGGGGGGCATGGGCCGGGAACCCTCGAGGTCGGGGACGGGGTCTCGGCGCCGCCGTACGGACGGCCGGATCACGGCCGGGATCGGTGACACCGAATTTCGCCGTCGCGTATGAACGGCTGTCTCCGATTCTGCCAGGGCGGCAGAGTCTCTGTAACCGCTCTCAGCCGCCCTTCGCCCTACTTCCCGGTAGGTGTCTCAGCCCTCGAGGTGCACGAGGAGGGGCGGTGCGTGGTCTCCCTCGACCGTGGTCAACCGGATGACCGCGTGGCCCGCCGGGACCGCGTAGGCCAGCTCCGAGGCCGACCAGCGCTCCCGCTCGATCCGCCGTACGGTCACCGCGTCCGTGGTCACGGCCTTGCCGGTGACGAGTTTGCGCAGGGCGTGCAGGGCGCGGGTGAACGGCTGGTCGGCGAAGACGGTGTGCTGGGCGACCTCGCGGGTCTCGACCCATTCCTTGCCCCAGGCCTCGGCGAAGCGTCTGCCGTCCCAGGTGGTGATGCCGGAGAAGGCTGCCGTGCAGCCGACCGCACCGAGCAGCGGGGTGTGCAGGGTCTCGGGGACGTCGTCGACGGTCCGCAGGGCGAGTACCGCCCCGGCGTTGACCGAGCGCAGTCGCCGGATGCCGCGGACGGTCTCGGCGGTGACGGCGTGGGTGGCGTCGTCCAGGACGAGGCAGGCGAAGAGTGTGGTGTCGGTGCGGGCGGCGGTGATCGCGGTGAACTGGGCGAGGAGCAGCCGGGTGAGCAGCCGGGACGCCTCCGCGTGGCCGCGCTCCGGCAGGTCGACGCGGACCCGCAGCGGGTGTTGGCCGAGCGCCCGCAGCGAGAACGGGCGGGCGTCCGGGCCGGTGGCGAAGAATCCGGTGAACGCGGGCCGGTCGAGCAGGGCGACGCGGTCGGCGAGGGCCGGTGCGGGGTCGCCCGCGCCGCCCGCCTGCCGGGACCGCGCGTCCAGCTCGCGGAGCATCGCGTGGTGGCCGGCGGCTTCGAGGGAGGCCCGGAGCCCGGCGAGCGCGGCCGGTGTGCCGTCGAGGAGTTCACGCAGTTCGGGCACGGAGGGGAAGTGACCGCGGGCCGCACGGTAGGGGCCGAGCAGCTGGGCGAGGACCGTGGTGGCCCGGCGACTGTCGAGGCTGCCGACATCGCCGACGAGCCCTTCGGCGAGGACGGCCGCCGCCTCATCGGGGTCGGTGGTGCCGCCGTACAGGTCGATGTCGTGGGCGGAACCGGGATGGCCGAGGCGGACGACGACGTCGAAGGCGTCGTCCGGACCGAGCGGCGCGCCCGCCCCTGCGACGACGAGGACCGCGGCCTGTCCGGCCAGTGCGCGCAGGGCGAGGGCCTCGACGACCGGCCGGATCAGCCGGGCGGACTTCCCGGCGCCGGGTGGTCCGACCGCGAGCAGGGAGGTGCCCAGCAGCGCGGGGTCCAGGGCGAGGCCCGTACCCCGGCGGACATAGGGGTTGTGCGGGTCGTCCGCGCACCGGCCGATCCTGACCTGGCCGGTGAGCACGTCGTGGCGGGCCACGCGGCGGGGCAGGTCACGGTGGCCGGAGGGGTGCAGGGCGGCGGCGCCCCCGGTCCGGAGCACGGCCTCCGCGAGGGGGGCGAGCCGGTCGGGCCGCTTGGTGGCGAGCGTCCACGCGTGGCGCAGCCGGGCCGCGTCGACGTCGTTCATCCGCCCGGTACGCGCCTCGGCGGTGAGGGTGTCCGCGGCGTCGGTCCAGCCCGCGGCGCGCAGCTCGGGCCACTGGTCGGCGGAGGTCGTGGCGGCGGGGGCCGCCGGGTGGCCGTCCGGCGCCGGGGCGGCGGTACCGCGGCGGGCGGGGACCAGTTCGCGCCAGCGGCCGAGCCGGGCGAAGGGCCAGAGGACGGCGGCGGCGATCACCGCGTAGATCACGTTGACGACGCTCTGGCTCTGGTAGATCTCGCCGCCCGCGACGGAGGCGACCAGGACCAGGACCGGGCGGACGACCGGAAGCGCCTCCTGCCAGACGAGCAGCTGGGTCAGGCCCGCCGCGGCGGCTGCCGCGAGCGCGAGGAAGGGCTGTCCCCGGTCGGCGACATAGCGGCGGAACAGCTCGGAGAGGTTGCCGATCCGGCCGCAACCGAAGACCAGCAGGCCGAAGAGGATCGCCTCGTACACCGTGAGGGCGTCGCTGCCCTCGATGGTGCGGGGGCCGCCGGACGTTCCCGGGTTCCACCACTCCCCCGGGGTGAAGAGCTTCAGCGGGACGAGGCGGTAGGGAAGATAGCCGTTGCGCCACAGTGACCACAGCAGCAGCGCGGACAGCAGCGTGATCAGCGCTCCGACCAGCAGCGACCGGTTCGAGACGCCCTCGGGCTCCTCGGGTGGCGGCGGGGTGTATCCGTACCGCCAGACGCCCGGTTCCTGCGGCGGGCGGGGCGTGCGCAGCCAGGCGTCGACCGGGGCTGCGGGGAGCGGCCGCTCGACCGGCGGGACCGGTCCGGGCCGGGCCGGGCGCTGCTCGACGGGCGGGGCCGCCGGACGCGGGCCGGCGGCGGGCGGGGGCTCCCGCGGCGGAGTCGTGGGCGGTGGCGGGAGGGCCGGTCCCCGAACCCTGTCCGCGCTCGTTCCCCGTACACCCCGCGTGCCGTCGTCGTCCATGAACCACTGCCCCCTTGACCTGCCGGTCCGTCCGCTGCCCCGGTCAATCTAGTGGGCGCGCACGGTGAGTTCAGCAACGCGCCCGGATAGTGACCGTCCCGGGAGGCCGAGCGGACGCGGGCCGCCCCGTCCCGCCATCCGTCCACCATCCGTCGGCCATCTGTCCGCCATCTGTCCGCCGAGGACAAGGACACACCCCCACCACTCCCGATCGGAGCATGCCCGCACCCCTCCCGCGCCCCTAGCCTGCGAGGAGAAGAGCGTCCGAAACACCCCCAGGAGCCCCTCATGACCGCAATCCCGCAGGAGCGCCGCGTCGTCACTGCCATCCCCGGCCCGAAGTCGGTGGAGCTGCAGGCTCGCCGCCTCGCCGCCGTCGCCGCAGGTGTGGGCTCCACCCTGCCGGTGTTCACCGCCCGCGCCGGCGGCGGGATCATCGAGGACGTGGACGGCAACCGGCTGATCGACTTCGGGTCCGGGATCGCCGTGACCTCCGTCGGCGCGTCCGCCGAGGCCGTCGTGCGGCGGGCGTCCGCGCAGCTCGCGGACTTCACCCACACCTGTTTCATGGTCACGCCGTACGAGGGGTACGTCGAGGTCTGCGAGCAGCTCGCCGAGCTGACGCCCGGCGACCACGCGAAGAAGTCCGCGCTGTTCAACTCGGGCGCCGAGGCCGTCGAGAACGCGGTGAAGATCGCCCGTGCCTACACCAAGCGCACCGCCGTCGTCGTCTTCGACCACGGCTACCACGGCCGCACCAACCTCACGATGGCGCTGACGGCGAAGAACATGCCGTACAAGCAGGGCTTCGGCCCGTTCGCGCCCGAGGTCTACCGCGTCCCGGTCGCCTACGGCTACCGCTGGCCGACCGGTGCCGAGAACGCCGGTGCCGAGGCGTCCGCGCAGGCCATCGATGAGATCACCAAGCAGATCGGCACGGACAACGTCGCCGCGATCATCATCGAGCCGGTGCTCGGCGAGGGCGGCTTCATCGAGCCGGCCAAAGGCTTCCTTCCGGCGATCGCGCGGTTCGCGAAGGACAACGGCATCGTGTTCGTCGCGGACGAGATCCAGTCCGGCTTCTGCCGTACCGGCCAGTGGTTCGCCTGCGAGGACGAGGGCATCGTCCCGGACCTGATCACCACCGCCAAGGGCATCGCCGGCGGTCTGCCGCTGTCCGCCGTGACGGGCCGCGCCGAGATCATGGACGCCGCGCACGCGGGCGGCCTGGGCGGTACGTACGGCGGCAACCCGGTGGCCTGCGCCGGTGCGCTCGGGGCCATCGAGACGATGCGTGAGCTGGACCTGAACGGGAAGGCCAAGCGGATCGAGGAGGTCATGAAGGGCCGCCTGGCAAAGATGCGGGCGAAGCTCCCGAACGGCGACATCATCGGCGACATCCGCGGGCGCGGCGCGATGATCGCGATCGAGCTGGTGAAGTCCGGCACGAAGGACCCGGACCCGGAGGCGGCCGGCGCGCTCGCGAAGGCCTGCCACGTCGAGGGCGTCATGGTTCTGACCTGCGGTACGTACGGCAACGTCCTGCGCTTCCTGCCGCCGCTGGTGATCGGTGAGGACCTGCTGAACGAGGGCCTCGATGTGATCGAGCAGGCGTTCGACACGCTCTGATCCTTCGAACCCGGGAAACGGGCGGGGGCGTTTCGCCGCTTCCGTCCGCCATCCGGGTGAGAGCCTGTGAAGAACGTGTGCGAGGGCGATGGCGGGAGGCGGTGGCGGCTGTCGGCCGCCCCTCCGCTGCCGTACGGTTTCTGCGGATGAGAGAAACACCTCGGTCGCGGGAAACCGCGGCCGACGCCGGGCCGGGGCTTCCCCAGTGCCGTCCCGGGCGTGCGTTCGCGCACACCGGAGCCTCTGGCTCCGGGACTCCTCACCGATCGGACGGCCGCCCGCCCCACACCCCCCGGGGCGCGCGGCGAACCGATCTCGCCGGCCATCCCGGAACAACCCCCCCTGTTCCCGGGTGGCCGGCCCCTCTCGTTCCCCTCGTCCTCGGTCTGCTCGCGGTCCTCTTCTCGCTGATCACCTGGCAGGTAGCCGTCGAGGGTCCGCTGCTGCGCCTCGACGAGCGCCTGGGCGGGGAGCTGTTCGGGCACGGCCCGGCCGCCCTGACCCAGGTACTCTCCGACCTCGGCGGGATGCCGGTGGCGCTTTCGGTACTGGCCTGCGTGGTCGCGTACGCGCTGTGGCGCGGTGCCCGGCGGCTCGCCGTGTACGCGGCCCTCACCATGGCGGCGGTGCCCGCGCTGGTGATCCCGCTGAAGGTGGCCACGGCCCGGCAGGGGCCGCTGACCGAGGCGGTCAACTACTTCCCGTCCGGCCATACGGCCACGGCCGCCGTGGCGTACGGGGCGTCGGCTCTGGTGCTGATGGCCCTCCCCCGCCCGTCGTGGCTCCGGGAGGCGTCCTGGCCCCGGGCGTGGATGATGCCCGTCGCCGCGATCCTGTTGACCACGGCGACGGGCATCGGTCTGGTGCTGCACGGCTACCACTGGCCGCTGGACGTGCTGGCCAGTTGGTGCCTGGGGCCTTGGGTGCTCGCGCCCCTGTGGTGGGTCAGCTGCCGAAGTAGGCGTCGAAGTTCTTCGAGAACTCCCCGTTGTTGAAGCGGTCCCAGTTGATGGACCAGGTCATCAGGCCGCGCAGGTCGGACCAGGTCCCGCGGGTCTGGTAGGAGCCGCAGTCGGTCTTCTTGATCAGGCAGTTGAGCGCCTTGTTGACCTCGGCCGGTGAGGTGTGGCCGTTGGCCGCCTGGGTGGAGGCCGGAAGGCCGATGGCGACCTGGTCGGGGCGCAGGCCCGGGAAGACCTTGCTGGTGTCGCCCGCCACCGGGAAGCCCGCGAGCAGCATGTCGGTCATCGCGATGTGGAAGTCGGCGCCGCCCATCGAGTGGTACTGGTTGTCCAGGCCCATGATCGGGCCCGAGTTGTAGTCCTGGACGTGCAGCAGGGTCAGGTCGTCGCGCAGTGCGTGGATCACCGGCAGGTAGGAGCCGGCGCGCGGGTCCTGTCCGCCCCAGGGGCCGGAGCCGTAGAACTGGTAGCCGAGCTGCACGAAGAAGGTCTCGGGCGCCATCGTGAGGACGAAGTCCGGGCCGTACTTCGCCTTGAGGGACTTCACCGCGGAGATCAGGTTGACGATCACCGGTGTGGTGGGGCTGCGGAAGTCGGTGTCGCCGGTGTTGAGGGAGAGGGAGTGGCCCTCGAAGTCGATGTCCAGGCCGTCCAGGCCGTAGGTGTCGATGATCTTCGAGACCGAGGTGACGAAGGCGTCCCGGGCGGCGGTGGAGGCGAGCTGCACCTGTCCGTTCTGGCCGCCGATCGAGATCAGCACCTTCTTGCCCGCGGCCTGCTTGGCCTTGATCGCGGCCTTGAACTCCGCCTCGGACTCGACGTTCGGGCACTCGGCGACCGGGCAGAGCGCGAAGCGGATGTCGCCGGAGGTGACGGAGGTGGGCTCGCCGAAGGCGAGGTTGATGACGTCCCAGGAGCCGGGCACGTCCGCCATCCGGGTGTAGCCGGAGCCGTTGGCGAAGCTGGAGTGCAGGTAGCCGACGAGGGCGCGGGGCGGGAGCTTGGTGTCGCCGCCTCCGCCACCCGCCGTGGTGGTCGCGGTGAGCGCGGCCGACTTCGCGGACTCCCCGGCCGCGTTGGTGGCGGTGACCTGGAAGCTGTACGCGGTGGAGGGGGTCAGGCCCGTCACGGTGGCGGAGGGACCGGTGGCCGTGGCGACCTTCGTACCGCCGCGGTAGACGTGGTAGCCGCTCGCGCCGGACACGGCGTTCCAGGAGAGTGCGACGGAGGAGGAGGTGAGCGCGGTGGTCTTCAGCCCGGCGGGGACGGCCGGGATCACCACGGGCTCGCCACCGGGACCGACGAGGGTGAGGTCGTCGGCGTAGTAGGCCGGGGTGCCGTACCAGCCGTGGGTGTAGACGCTCACGGAGGTGGTGGAGGGGCCGGTCCTGAAGGTGGTGGTGAGCTGCTTCCACGCACCGGGTGACTGCGTCCAGGCGGAGACGTCGGTGGTCCCGGTGCCGGACGCGCCGAGGTAGACGTGGCTGCCCTGCACCCAGGCGCTCAGCGTGTACGAGGAGTTGGGCTTGACCGTGATGCTCTGGGAGCACTTGGCGTGGTCGTTGCCGGCCGGGGTCGCCTTGAGCGCGGAGGTGCCGCTGCGGGTCGGCGTGGAGACGGCCGCCCCGCTGGAGGCCGCGCAGTTCCAGCCGTCCAGGCCCGCTTCGAAGCCGCCGTTGCGTGCCAGGTCCACATCGGCGGCGCGGGCCGCCGGAGCCGTGGCGACCAGGGCTCCGGCGGCGAGCAGGATGGCCGAGCAGACGGCCAGAAGTCCGGAAGATCTGACGGTTGGTCCGGTGCGTTGCACAGCAGCCTCCGCGCAGGGGGGATTCGGGGATTGGCGTGCGCACAACATGGTCCAGACCAATCAGGTTGTCAAGACCTCTGGCGGCCGGCTCAGTCCTCCGGACGCTCCCCGCGGGCGCGCCGGGCGGCCTCGCCCGCCGCCTCGTGCATCGCGAGTTCGAGGAGTCCGGCGTCGGTGAGGATCCCCGAGCCGTCCGGCGGGACCAGCCAGTGCACCCCCCCGGTGGCCCGCCGCGGGTACGGGACGACGATCCAGGTGCCCTGGCCGCAGCCCCTGATGCCGGTGCCGATCCAGCGGGAGGCGGTGCCCGGTGGGACGAAGAAGCCGAGCCGGGCCGCCCCGGCGTCGGCGAGAACGGGGCCCGGGCGGTCGACGAGACGCGTGAGGACGTCGAGCGTCGGGTAGCCCAGCCCGCCCGGGAGGATCAGAACGTCCCAGCGCCTGCCGGCCGGAAGGAGCGCGATCCCCCGCGGATTGCGCTCCCACTCCCACCGGCAGGCGGCCGGGTCCGGTGCCACCGATGTGAGCCACTCGACCGCGGCTTTCGTTTCCGAGCCAGTCATGACCAGCCTCCCGTTGACGTGAGCACCGGCGGAGTTCCGCCGGTGCGTACACGTGCGAGAGAGCGTTCGGCGCCGACTATGACGCGGGTTGGGGCTACCGATTGGTAGTGAGGTGGGTCACAGCATCTGACCTGGGCCGGACAGGGCTCAGCTGTCGAAGCCGAGGCCCAGTCTGTCCATGGTCCTCAGCCACAGATCGCGGTGCCCGCCGTTGCTGTCGGCCCGTGCCAGGGACCGTTTGGTGATCTCGATCCCGGCCCAGGCGAAGGGCTCCGGCGGGAAGGGCATCGGCTTGGAGCGGACCATGTCCAGACGGGTCCGGTCGGTCTCCTCGCCGGAGAGCAGATCGAGCATCACATCGGCTCCGAACCGGGTCGATCCGACGCCGAGACCGGTGAATCCGGCGGCGTAGGCGACCCGCCCCTGGTAGGCCGTGCCGAAGAACGCGGTAAAGCGGGAACAGGTGTCGATCGCACCACCCCAGGCGTGCGAGAAACGCAGTCCGGACAGCTGCGGAAAGCAGGTGAAGAACTGCTCCGCGAGTTTCAGGAACGTCTCCGGACGCTGGTCGAGATCGGCGCTGAGCCTGCCTCCGTAGGGATAGATCGCGTCGTATCCGCCCCACAGGATCCGGTTGTCCGCGGAGAGCCGGAAGTAATGGAACTGGTTGGCGCTGTCGCCGAGCCCCTGACGCCCCTTCCAGCCGATGGAGTCGAGCTGTTCGGGGGTGAGCGGCTCGGTCATCAGCGCGTAGTCGTAGACCGGCACGGTGTACGGGCGGATCCGCTTGACGAGCGACGGGAAGATGTTGGTGCCGAGCGCGACGCGGCGCGCGAAGACCCGGCCGTACGGGGTGCGGACCGCCATTCCGGATCCGGAACGGACCAGGTCCAGGCCCCGGGTGTGCTCGTGGATCCGTACGCCCAGCTCCAGGCAGGCCCGCTTCAGGCCCCAGGCGAGCTTGGCCGGGTGCAGCATCGCGACGCCGCGCCGGTCCCAGAGCCCGCCGAGGAAGGTGGGCGAGTCGACCTCCGCGCGCAGGGCGTCACCGTCCAGGAAGTCCACGCCGGTGATGCCGAGGCCCACGATCTCCTCATGCCATTCCCGCAGCTCCCGGAGCTGGTGGGGTTCGGTGGCGACATCGATCTCGCCGGTGCGCTCGAACTCGCAGTCGATGCCGTAGCGGGCGACCGCGGCCTCGATGGCGTCGAGGTTCCGCTCCCCCAGCTCCTCCAGCTCCGCGATCTCGTCCGGCCAGCGCTCCACCCCGTTGGCCAGGCCGTGGGTGAGGGAGGCGGCGCAGAAGCCGCCGTTGCGGCCGGAGGCGGCCCAGCCCACCTCGTGCCCCTCGATGAGGACGACGTCGCGGTCCGGGTCGCGCTCCTTGGCGATGAGCGCGGTCCACAGGCCGCTGTAGCCGCCGCCGATGACCAGCAGGTCGGTGTGCTCGTCGCCGGTGAGGGCGGGCAGCGCGTCGGGTCTGGCCGGGTCGTCGAGCCAGTAGGAGACCGGCTTGGCGCCGGAGAGTGATTGTGCGGCGGCAGTACGCATGGCGGCTGGGGCCATGGTTTCCAACTCCTTCAGGACTTTCAGGGTCGAGCGTTGTTCTTCCGTCGGCCGGCGATGACCTGGCCGACGAGAACCACCGATATCGCCATGATGAACATGGCGGTACCGATGACGTTGATCTGCACGGGTGTGCCGCGCTGTGCCGACCCCCAGACGAACATGGGGAAGGTGACGGTGGAGCCCGCGTTGAAATTCGTGATGATGAAATCATCGAACGAGAGTGCGAAGGCGAGCAGTGCTCCCGCCGCGATTCCCGGGGCCGCGATGGGGAGGGTCACCCGTACGAAGGTCTGCACGGGGCCCGCGTACAGGTCGCGGGCGGCTTCCTCCAGTCTCGGGTCCATCGACATGACGCGCGCCTTGACGGCGGTCACCACGAAGCTGAGGCAGAACATGATGTGCGCGATCAGCACGGTCCAGAAGCCGAGCTGGGCGCCCATGTTCAGGAACAGCGTGAGCAGGGAAGCGGCCATGACGACCTCGGGCATCGCCATCGGCAGAAAGATCAGCGAGTTGATCGCGCCGCGCGCCCGGAAGCGGTAGCGGACCAGCGCGAACGCGATCATCGTGCCGAGCGCGGTCGCCCCGAGGGTCGCCCAGAAGGCGATCTGGAGCGAGAGGGAGAGCGAGCCGCACAGGTCGGCGACGCCGCACGGGTCCTTCCAGGCGTCCAGCGAGAACCGCTGCCAGGCGTAGTTGAAACGCCCGTTGGGCTTGTTGAACGAGAACACCATCACGACGATGTTCGGCAGGATCATGTACGCGAGGGTCAGCAGACCAGCGATGACGACCAGGTTCCGGCGTATCCAGCGCAGTACGGGCATCAGACCAGGTCCTCCGTCCCGGAGCGGCGGATGTAGAAGGTGACCGCCAGCAGGACGATCGCCATCAGGATGAAGGAGAGCGCGGCGGCCGTCGGATAGTCCAGCACCCGCAGGAACTGACTCTGGATGACGCTGCCGACCATCTTGGTGTCGGTGGAGCCGAGGAGTTCCGCGTTGACGTAGTCGCCGCTGGCCGGGATGAACGTCAGCAGGGTGCCGGAGACGACGCCGGGCATGGAGAGCGGGAACGTCACCTTGCGGAAGGTGGTGGCGGGGGTGGCGTAGAGGTCGCCCGCCGCCTCGTGCAGCCGGCCGTCGATCCGCTCGAGCGAGGTGTAGAGCGGCAGGATCATGAACGGCAGGAAGTTGTACGTGAGGCCGCAGACGACGGCCATCGGGGTGGCCAGGACCCGGTTGGACTCGGTCCAGCCGAGCCAACTGGTGACGTCCAGTACGTGCAGGGTGTTCAGCACGTCCACGACCGCGCCGCCGTCGGCGAGGATCGTCTTCCACGCCAGCGTACGGATGAGGAAGCTGGTGAAGAACGGGGCGATGACCAGGACGAGCACCAGGTTGCGCCAGCGGCCCGCCTTGAAGGCGATGAGGTAGGCGAGCGGGTAGCCCAGCAGCAGGCACAGGATCGTGGCGGTGCCCGCGTACAGCAGGGACCGGATGAACTGGGGGTAGTACTCGCGCAGCGCGTCCACGTACGTCGGGAAGTGCCAGGTGACCTCGAAGCCCTGCTCCAGGGAGCCGGTCTGTACGGAGGTGGAGGCCTGGTAGACGAGCGGCAGGGCGAAGAAGACGGCCAGCCAGAGGATGCCGGGGAGCAGCAGCCAGTACGGGATGAGCCGTTTGCGGGTGGAGGGCTTGCGGAGCCTTGGTTCCGTGGGCTCCTCCGGCTGCGAAGGAGGCGCGGGCGGCGCCTCGGTGAGGCTCACGCCGCGTCCTCCACGCTCTCCACGCCGGCGTCGATGTCCTGGTCGGCGTCGAGTCCGAAGGTGTGGGCGGGGTTCCAGTGCAGGACGACCTCGGCGCCGGGAAGGAGGCGCGTGTCCCTTTCGATGTTCTGCTCGTACACCTGGAGCGACGTGCCCGCCGGGCTCTCGACCACGTACTGGGTGGAGACGCCGATGAAGCTGGAGTCGACGATGCGGCCGGTGACGCGGTTGCGGCCGGCGGCTATGGAGTCCGCGTCGTCCGCGTGGGCCAGGGAAATCTTCTCGGGCCGGATACCGAGGAGGAGCCGGCCGCCGTCGGCCGTGGGGGCGGAACATCGCTCGCGGGGCAGGGTCAGCTTGCCGCCGCCGGCGGCCACCACCAGATCGGCTCCCCTGGAGAGGATCTCGCCCTCGATGAGGTTGGAGGTGCCGAGGAAGTTGGCGACGAAGGTGGTGCGCGGGTTCTCGTAGAGGTCGGCGGGCGCGCCGAGTTGCTCGACGCGGCCCCCGTTCATCACCGCGACGGTGTCGGCCATGGTCATGGCCTCCTCCTGGTCGTGGGTGACGTGCACGAAGGTGATACCGACCTCGGTCTGGATCCGCTTGAGCTCCAGCTGCATCTGACGGCGGAGCTTGAGGTCGAGGGCGCCGAGCGGTTCGTCGAGCAGCAGGACCTGCGGGTGGTTGATGAGCGCGCGGGCGACGGCGACGCGCTGCTGCTGGCCGCCGGAGAGCTGATGCGGTTTGCGGCGGGCGAAGTCGCCGAGCTGGACCAGCTCCAGCATGTCCTCGACCTGCTTCTTCACCGACTTGATGCCGCGCCGCCGGAGCCCGAAGGCCACGTTCTCGGCGACGTCCAGGTGCGGGAAGAGCGCATAGCTCTGGAAGACGGTGTTGACGGGCCGCTTGTACGGGGGCAGGTCGGTGATGTCCTTCTCCCCGAGGAAGACCGTGCCGGTGGTGGCCTCCTCCAGGCCCGCGATCATCCGCAGGGTGGTGGTCTTGCCGCAGCCGGACGCGCCGAGCAGGGCGAAGAAGGAGCCTTGGGGCACGGTCAGGTCGAGCGGCTGCACGGCGGTGAAGGAGCCGTAGGTCTTGCTGATCCCGGCGAGGCGGACATCGCCGCCCGCGGTCTGCTGCTGTGTCATGGGTCGCAGTCCCAGTGTGTTCGGGGGAGTTCAGGGAAAGGGGTGACCTCGGGCGGGCCGGTCCGGGCCGCTGTCCCGCGGTGCGGCCGGCGGCGGATCCGGCCTCAGGCGCCGATGAGCTTGGCGAACTTCTCCTCGTACGCCGTCTCTTCCTCCGTGCTCAGGGAGCGGAAGGAGCGGGACTTCGCCGCCATCTCCTCGTCGGGGAGGATCAGCGTGTTGGAGGCCATCGACTCGTCGATCCTGGCGAGTTCTTCGCGTACGCCGTCGACCGGGCAGACGTAGTTGATGTACGCGGCGAGCCGGGCGGCGACCGGCGGCTCGTAGTAGTAGTCGATGAGCTTCTCGGCGTTGGTCCGGTGCCGGGCCTGCGCGGGGACCAGGAGGTTGTCGCTGGAGGTGATGTATCCGGCGGCCGGGATGGCGAACCTGATGTCCGGGTTGTCGGCCTGCAGCTGGATGATGTCCCCGGCCCAGCCGACGCAGGCGGCGATGTCGCCCTTGCTGAGGTCGGCCGTGTAGTCGTTGCCGGTGAAGCGGCGGATCTGCTTCTTGTCGACGGCCTTCTGGAGACGGCCGAGGGCACCGTCGAAGTCGGTGTCGGTGAACTTCCCCGGGTCCTTGCCCTGGTCGAGGAGGGTCATGCCGATGGTGTCGCGCATCTCGGAGAGGAAGGAGACGCGGCCCTTGAGCTTCGGGTCGTCGAGCAGCTGGGTGACGGAGTCGACCTTGCGGCCGCCGGTCGCCTTCACGTTGTACGCGATGACGGTCGGGATGCCGGTCCAGGGATAGGAGTAGGCGCGGCCCGGGTCCCAGTCGGGGGTGCGGAACTGGGCGGAGACGTTCGCGAAGGCGTGCGGGAGGTTCGAGGGGTCGAGCTTCTGCGCCCAGCCGAGCCGGATGATGCGGGCGGCGAGCCAGTCGGTGACGCAGATGAGGTCGCGCCCGGTGTTCTGGCCGGCCGCGAGCTGCGGTTTGATCTTCCCGAAGAACTCGACGTTGTCGTTGATGTCCTCGGTGTACTTGACCCTGATCCCGGTGCGCTTGGTGAAGGCCTCCAGGGTGGGACGGCCCTTCCCGTCCTCACTGACGTCCATGTACTCGGTCCAGTTGGAGAAGGTGACCTCCCTCTCCTTGGCCGAGTGGTCGTCGGTGGCCCTGCCGGCGTCGGCTCGCCCGGCGGGCGGGATGCCGCACGCGCCGAGGGTGACCGCCCCGCCGAGCGCAAGGGCGCCCATGCCCCAGGCGCGCAGCAGGGAGCGGCGGGTGAGGGCGCCCCTGCCGCCGGCCAGGGATCGCCTCATGGCCGCCAGTTGGGCGGACGAGAGGCGCTCGGGCTCATAACTCTCCATACGCGTTTGCCCTTTCGGGTGGGAGGCCGCCGGGGCCTGTCGTCGTGGACGGGCCCCGATCGTGCGGCAGCTGCTATCGGTCCCCGAAGATCGTGCGGTGCCAGTCCTTGCGGGCGACCGCGGTGTTGTCGTACATGACGTGCTTGACCTGCGTGTACTCCTCGAAGGAGTACGCCGACATGTCCTTGCCGAAGCCGCTGGCCTTGTATCCGCCGTGCGGCATCTCGGACAGGATCGGAATGTGGTCGTTCACCCACACACAGCCCGCCTGGATCTCGCGGGTGGCGCGGTTCGCGCGGTACAGGTCGCGGGTCCAGGCGGAGGCGGCCAGTCCGTACGGGGTGTCGTTGGCGAGCGCGATGCCCTCGTCGTCGGTGTCGAAGGGCAGCACCACGAGGACGGGGCCGAAGATCTCCGACTGGACGATCTCGCTGTCCTGGGCGGCGCCCGCGACCAGGGTGGGCCGGTAGTACGCGCCGGCGGCGAGGTCACCGCCGGGGGCCTCGCCGCCGGTGACGACCTGGGCATAGCCGCGGGCCCGCTCGACGAAGGCGGCGACCCGGTCGCGTTGGGCGTGGCTGATCAAGGGGCCGAGGTCGGTGGCGGAATCGAACGGGTCGCCGAGCCGGACGGTCTCCATGAGCGCGGCGACGTCCCGGACGAAGGCGTCGTAGAGCGGGCGCTGGACGTAGGCGCGGGTGGCGGCGGTGCAGTCCTGGCCGGTGTTGATGAGGGAGCCGGCGACCGCGCCGTGGACGGCGGCCTCCAGATCGGCGTCGTCGAAGACCACGAAGGGGGCCTTGCCGCCGAGCTCCAGGTGGAGGCGCTTGACGGTGGCGGTGGCGATCTCCGCGACCCGCTTGCCGACGGCGGTGGAGCCGGTGAAGGAGGTCATCACGACGTCGGGGTGGCCGACGAGGTGCTCACCCGCCTCCTTGCCCGCACCGGTGACGATGTTGATGACGCCGTCGGGGATGCCCGCCTCGGTGGCGGCCTGGGCGAACATCAGCGAGGTGAGCGGGGTCGGCTCGGCGGGCTTGAGGACGATGGTGTTGCCCGCGGCGACGGCCGGGAGGACCTTCCAGGCGGCCATCTGGAGGGGGTAGTTCCAGGGGGCGATGGAGCCGACGACACCGATCGCCTCGCGGCGTACGTAGGAGGTGTGGTCGCCGTCGTACTCGGCGGCGGCCCTGCCCTCCAGGTGGCGTGCCGCGCCCGCGAAGAAGGCCGCGTTGTCGACGGTGCCGGGGACGTCGAACTCGGTGGAGAGCTTGATCGGCTTGCCGCACTGAAGGGACTCGGCGTACGCGAAGTCGTCCGCCTGCTCGGCGAGGACCGCGGCGAAGCGGTGCATCGCCTCGGAGCGTTCGCCGGGGGTCGCGCCGGACCAGCCGGGGAAGGCGGCGCGGGCGGCGGCGACAGCCGCGTCCACGTCCTCGGTGCCCGCCAGCTCGTAGCGGAGCACACTCTCGCCGGTCGCGGGGTTCACCACCTCGTGGTGGTGGCCGGACGTGCCGGGAAGCAGCTTGCCGCCGATGTACTGCGCACCTTCCGCGAAGCGGTCCTGAACCTGGAAGCCGTTGCTCATGACGCTCTCCTCCGCCGCTGTACCCGCTGGGCGGGGTCGGCGTAGCCTCTTCGTGAATTGATTGCCGATCCTGACAGAGGGGTTCACGCCCAACAAGTGATTCCGTTGTTGCCTTTTGGTTACGCGACGGAATCTGTCGACCATGTGTCGTGTCGGTGCGGAAATCCCCGTACGGAGTGTCAGTGGCGGATGCCACACTCACCTGCCATGAGATCGATCGATGAGCTTCTGGCGGACGTGGCGCAGGGCAAGCGGGTGAAGTACCTGCCGTTCTGGGGGCACCGGCCGCGCCCGGACGGGCGGGTGGGAGCGAGCTGTCTGAGCCAGTGGTGGCCGTCGCCGTTCACCGTGGACGGGGTCGCCTACGCCGGCGCGGAGCACTGGATGATGGCGGGCAAGGCGCGGCTCTTCGGCGACGCCGACGCGGAGCTCGCGGTGCTGTCGGCGAAGAGCCCGGCGGCGGCGAAGAAGGCGGGACGCCTGGTGCGCGGCTTCGACGAGGAGGTGTGGATACGGGAGCGGTTCGCCCTGGTGGTGGAAGGCAGCACGCACAAGTTCGGGCAGGACCCGGAGTTGGGCGGCTTCCTCCTGGGCACCGGGGACCGGGTGCTGGTGGAGGCGTCCCCGCTGGACCGGATCTGGGGCGTCGGGCTCACGGCGGACGACGAGCGGGTGGAGCGGCCGCAGCAGTGGCGGGGGCTGAATCTGCTGGGCTTCGCGCTGATGGAGGCCCGGGAGAGGCTGCGGGCGGGCGCGACGGTCTGAGGCGGTTCGGTTCCGGCACGGGGGCGTCCGGTGCGGCCCCGTGCGCAGGCGTCCGGGGCGGCTCCGGCACGGGGGCGTCCGTACGCAGGCCGTCCGAGCGCCTCCGGCACAGGGGTCTGAAGCGGTTCCGTACGGGGCGGCTCCCGTACGGGGCGTCCGGTGCGGCTCCCGTACGGGGCGGGGACCACCACCGATGCCCGGCCGGGCATCGGTGGTGGTCCCCGCCCGGCCGGCGGTGTGCGGCGCTCACGCCGACGGTGCTCAAGGCTGCCCCGAGTTACGGGACAGCTTCAGCGGCGGTCCTCGACGACCAGCGACGTGGCGAACGGGTCGTCGTAGGTGCCGTTGTAGTCGCTGTCACTGTCGGCGCTCGTCGCGGCCCAGATGATCATGCCGAGGAGCGCGGCGCCGACGACGATGCCGACGGAGCCGAGGATGACCCCGGCGAGCGCCATGCCCCGGTTGGTGGCCTCGCCGCGCTTGGCACGGCCGAGGCCGATGATGCCGAAGATCAGCGCGAGGATGCCGAGGATGATGTTGACGCCGTAGAGGCAGAAGCCGACCACCGAGATGATGCCGATCACCATCGCGGCCGTGCCCAGACCGTTGTTGGGCGCGGGAGCCCAACCGGCCGGACCCGCTCCGTAGGCGCCGTAGCCCGGGTAGCCGCCGTACGGCTGTGGGGGCGGAGCCGGGTAGCCGTAGTGCGCGGCGGCCGGCGGCGGGCCCGCGTGGCCGGGGCCGTTCGGGCCGATCGGCGGCGGCGGTACGTCCGAGGGTGCGGGCCCGAAACCTCCGGGCTGGGGTATCGGCCCGGTGCCGTCCCCCGCGGCCGGTCCGGCACTCGGCATCGACGTCACGGTCTGCTGGTCGTGGACCGCGGGCGGCGGTGGGTGCGCACCCGGCTTGCCCAGTTCCACCCTGCCGTCCGGCGGTGCCCACGGATCGCGCGGCGCGGCCCCGCCCCCGGGCTGCTCTGTGTTGTCTGACATGGGCCTCCCCCATCGTGGTCCCGTCATGCTACGGCCAGGTCCGACAGCCCGGGACGCCGCCTGCGATGATCGGTGCGGCCGGTACGCCCGGCCGACGTCACGCCGAACGGGAGATTTCCGATGACCGATCCGCATCCCTTCATCGCCGGGCTGCCCAAGGCCGAGCTCCATGTCCACCACGTCGGTTCGGCCTCGCCCCGGATCGTCGCGGAGCTGGCCGCCCACCACCCGGACTCCCAGGTCCCCACCGACCCGGAGGCGCTGGCCGACTACTTCACCTTCACCGACTTCGCGCACTTCATCGAGGTCTACCTCTCGGTGGTGGACCTGGTGCGCACCCCCGAGGACGTCCGGCTGCTCACCTTCGAGGTGGCGCGGGACATGGCCCGCCAGAACATCCGGTACGCGGAGCTGACCGTGACGCCGTACAGCTCGACCCGCCGGGGCATCCCCGAGGCCGCGTTCATGGAGGCCCTGGAGGACGCCCGCCGGGCGGCCGAGGCCGAGCTGGGCGTCGTCCTGCGCTGGTGCTTCGACATTCCGGGCGAGGCCGGGCTCCGGTCCGCCGAGGAGACCCTTCGGCTCGCGGTGGAGCACCGGCCCGAGGGGCTCGTCTCCTTCGGCCTCGGCGGACCGGAGATCGGGGTGGACCGCCCCCAGTTCAAGCCGTACTTCGACCGGGCCATCGCCGAGGGCCTGCACTCGGTGCCGCACGCCGGGGAGACCACAGGACCGCGGACGATCTGGGACGCCCTGACCGCGCTGCGCGCCGAGCGCATCGGCCACGGAACCAGCTCCGTCCAGGACCCGAAGCTGCTGGAGCACCTCGCCGAGCACCGGATCGCCCTGGAGGTCTGCCCGACGTCGAACATCGCCACCCGCGCGGTCACGGACATCGAGCTGCACCCGATCCGGGAGATGGTGGCGGCGGGCGTGCTGGTGACCGTCAACAGCGACGACCCGCCGATGTTCGGCACCGACCTCAACAACGAGTACGCGGTGGCCGCCCGGCTGCTGGAACTCGACGAGCGGGGCATCGCGGAGCTCGCGAAGAACGCCGTGGAGGCCTCGTTCCTCGACCCGGCGGGCAAGCGGAGGCTGGCCGAGGAGATCGACACGTACACGACGAACTGGCTCCGGGCTCCCGGCCGCTGACCCGGTCGTCGACAATGGCCCCATGGCCAACACCGTCACCGGCGTCACCGCGGTAGGACACCGCGGCGACCCCTACGTCGCCCGCGAGAACACCCTGCCCTCGATCCTCTCCGCCCTCGAACGAGGGGCGGACGCGGTCGAGATCGATGTGCGGGTGACCCGCGACGGGGTGCCCGTCCTGCTGCACGACGCGACGCTGGAGCGGCTGTGGGGCCACGACCGGCGGCTGGACCGGCTGGACCACGTGGAGCTGAAGGAGTTGACGGGCGGCGGGGTGCCCACGCTCCGCGAGGCGCTGCTCGCCGTCGGGGCGCACCGGGTGATGGTGGACCTGCCCGGCTCCACGGACGCCTCGGTGAAGAGGATCGTCGGGACGGTCCGGGAGTGCGGGGCGGGCGAGCGGGCCTACTACTGCGCGAGCGCGGACGCGATGCTGCGGGTGCGCGCCGCCGATCCGTCCGCCGAGATCGCCCTGACCTGGACCACCCTGGCCCCGCCGCGTCCGGAGTTGCTGGCCGCGGTGAAGCCGCGCTGGCTGAACTACCGCTTCGGCCTGGTGAGCCGGGAGCTGACGGACCGGGCGCACCGGGACGGGCTGCTCGTCTCCGCGTGGACGGCCGACACGAGGCGCACGATGCGCCGGCTGATCGATCGGGGCGTCGACTCGATCACCACCAACCGGATCGACACGCTTCACCGGCTGCTGGCCAACTCGCCCGGACGCGGCGGCTCTTGATCGGTCGGGCATGATGGGAACCCCGCACCGCCCGCCGCCGCCCCGGGCGCCGGGCCCTGGGCATATAGGAGCAGCTGTGATGGACCCCCGACCGCAGGCGGCCACCGCCCGGATACGTTCCGACGTCGCGCACAACGCCCGGGTGTGGAACTACTGGCTGGGCGGCAAGGACAACTACCCGGTGGACCGGGCGGTGGGCGACCGGGTGACCGGGATGTACCCGAGCATCGGTGAAGTGGCGCGCGCGGACCGGGCGTTCCTCGGCCGCGCGGTGCGTCATCTGGCCGGTGACGTGGGAATCGACCAGTTCCTCGACATCGGCACCGGGCTGCCGACCGGGAACAACACCCACGAGATCGCCCAGCACACCGCGCCGCACGCGCGCATCGTGTACGTGGACAACGATCCGATCGTGCTGGCCCACGCCCGTGCCCTGCTGACCAGTTCGCTGGAAGGCGTGACCGAGTACGTCGACGCGGACGCGCACCGCCCGGAGCAGATCCTGCGGGCCGCCGGGACCACTCTGGACCTGGGGCGGCCGGTCGCGGTGATGATGCTCGGCATCCTGAACTTCGTGCTGGACACGGACGAGGCGCGGTCCATCGTCCGGACGCTGGTGGCGGCCGTGCCGTCGGGCAGCCATCTGGTGCTGACCCACCCGACGCTGGAGCTGGGGGGCGAGGGCAACGAGGCGGCGATGCGCTTCTGGAACGAGAACGCCACACCGCCCATCACCGCCCGCAGCAGGGAGGAGTTCGCCGGTTTCCTGGACGGTCTGGAGATCCTGGAGCCGGGGATCGTCTCCTGTTCCCGCTGGCGTACGAATCCGCGGAAGCCGGAAGTGGCCCAGTTCGGGGTGGTGGCCAGGAAGCCCTGATCCCGTGGCGCTCCTGGCGCGGGCGCGCGCCGGGGCCGGGGCCCGCGCCGGGGCCGGGGCCGGGGCCCGGGCCGGGGCCGGGGCCGGGGCCCGGGCCGGGGTCTCGGTGGCCGCCGGCTCCCGTGTCCGAGGACGCCTCTTCGAGCCTCATAGGCCGACGATGGAGTTCCACCGCTTGGCGAACCCCATGCGTTCCTCGGAGGTGATGTCGCGTGCGATGGCGAGCCGCTCGCGCATCGCGTCGTCGGGGAAGATCAGCGGATCCTCGGCGAGCGCGGCCGTCTCCTCGTCCTTGGCGGAGGCCAGGACGTCGCGGGCGGCGGGCACGGGGCAGACGTAGTTGACCCAGCGGGCGAGTTCGGCGGCGACCTCGGGGTCGTAGTAGTGGTCCACCAGGCGTTCCGCGTTGCGCTTGTGGCGGGCGAGGTTGGGAATCATCAGGGACTCCGCCCACAGCTCGGCTCCCTCCTCGGGGACGACGAACGCGATGTCGGGATTGTCGGCCTGGAGCTGGATGACATCACCGGAGTACGCCTGGCAGGCGAGCACGTCGCCGGTGGCGAGGTCCTTGATGTAGTCGTTGCCGGTGAAGCGGCGAATGTGCTTCGAGCGGACCCGCTTCTCCGTCTGCTCGCAGATCTCGTGGAAGTCGTCGGCCGTCCAGCGGGTGATGTCGACGCCGTTGCCCTGCATCAGCAGCGCGAACGACTCGTCGAGCCCGGAGAGCAGGGTGACCCGGCCGCGCAGGTCATCCGCCCACAGCTCGCTCGTGGACCGGATCTCGCGGCCGAGCTTCTCGCGGTTGTACGCGATGCCGGTGATCCCGGACTGCCAGGGGACGCTGTGGAGCCGCCCTTCGTCGAAGGCGGGGTCCCGCAGCTGCGGGTCCAGGTACTTGGCGACGTTGGGCTGCTTGGCGCGGTCCATCTCCTGGACCCAGCCGAGCCGGACGAAGCGGGCCGCCATCCAGTCGCTGACGACGATCAGGTCCCGGCCGGTCTGCTGGTGGTTCATCAGCGCGGGGCTGATCTTCCCGAAGAACTCGTCGTTGTCGTTGATCTCCTCGGTGTACGTGACCGAGATACCGGTCCGCTGCGAGAAGGCGTCCAGGGTGGGCCGCTTGGACTCGTTGTCGTCGTCGGTGTCGATGTAGAGCGGCCAGTTGGCGAAATGCAGGGTGTGATCGGTGGCGGAGCTGTCGTGTCCGGCCCGGTCGCCGGGCTCGACGAAAGCCGCGGGCACCCCGCAGCCGGCCAGGGTGGCGCCGGCCGCTCCCGCCCCGAGGGTGCGCAGCAGGGACCGGCGGGACATGGGGTTCTTCCTGATCGCTCGCACCCGCGCAGAATGCCGGTCGGCGCTCGCGCGGACAATGGACCAAGCGTCCAGCGGGACGGCCCCGCCCCGCACACCTTGTACAGAGAGGCCTACGGAGACGGCCCCGGGCCGAAGCCCGGGGCCGTGCACCGCGTCAACGAGTCGGTCAGTCCTCGATGGACGTCATGACGTGCTTGATGCGGGTGTAGTCCTCGAAGCCGTACGCGGAGAGGTCCTTGCCGTAGCCGGACTTCTTGAACCCGCCGTGCGGCATCTCGGCGACCAGCGGGATGTGGGTGTTGATCCACACACAGCCGAAGTCGAGGTTCTTGGACATGCGCATGGCGCGGGAGTGGCTCGTCGTCCACACCGAGGAGGCGAGCGCGTAGTCGACACCGTTGGCGTACGCGAGGGCCTGCTGCTCATCGGTGAAGGACTGGACGGTGATGACGGGCCCGAAGACCTCGTTCTGGATGATCTCGTCGTCCTGCTTCAGGCCGGAGACGACGGTCGGGGCGTAGAAGTAACCCTTGTCGCCGACCCGGTGGCCGCCCGCCTCGACCTTGGCGTGGGCGGGGAGCCGCTCGATGAAGCCGCTGACCTGCTTCAGCTGGTTGGCGTTGTTGAGCGGGCCGTACGCCACGTCCTCGTCGTCCGGCTGCCCGGTCTTCGTGTCGGCGGCGGCCCTGGCGAGCGCGGCGGTGAACTCGTCGTGGATCGACTCGTGGACCAGCACGCGGGTGGCGGCCGTACAGTCCTGGCCCGCGTTGAAGAAGCCGGCCTCGGAGACGCCCGCGACCGTCTTGGCGATGTCGGCGTCGTCGAAGACCACGACGGGCGCCTTGCCGCCGAGCTCCAGGTGGACGCGCTTGACGTCCTTGGCCGCGGACTCGGCGACCTGCATGCCCGCCCGTACCGAACCGGTGATGGAGGCCATCGCGGGGGTCGGGTGCTCGACCATGGCACGGCCGGTGTCCCGGTCGCCGCACAGGACGTTGAAGACGCCCTTGGGCAGGATCTGGCCCATGATCTCGGCCATCAGCACGGTCGACGCCGGGGTGGTGTCGGACGGCTTGATGACGACCGTGTTGCCCGCGGCGAGCGCCGGGGCGAACTTCCAGACGGCCATCATCATCGGGTAGTTCCACGGCGCGACCTGCGCGCAGACACCGACCGGCTCGCGGCGGATGATGGAGGTCAGACCCTCCATGTACTCGCCGGCCGAGCGGCCTTCGAGGAGTCGTGCGGCCCCCGCGAAGAAGCGGATCTGGTCCACCATCGGCGGGAGCTCTTCACTGCGGGTCAGACCGAGCGGCTTGCCGGTGTTCTCCGACTCGGCGGCGATCAGGTCCTCGGCCCGCTCCTCGAACGCGTCCGCGATCTTCAGCAGGGCCTTCTGGCGCTCGGCGGGCGTGGTGTCGCGCCAAGCGGGGAAGGCCGCCGCGGCGGCCTCCATGGCGGCATCGACGTCGGCCTGGCCGGAGAGCGGCGAGGTCGCGTAGACCTCTTCCGTCACCGGGCTGACCACATCGATGGTCCGCCCGTCCGCGGCGTCCCGGAACTCTCCGTTGATGTAGTTGCGCAGACGGCGCACCTCGGTGGTCACAACCACCCCTCCTGTCGGCTGTCCGATGCGTGAGACGCCCACCCTAATCGTTCCGGTGACGCTTTCGACATACCCACTCACCCCTGACTTCGGATTCAGTCAGATTTAGGCACTCAGACAACGAATTTCATCGATCCAGGGTTGCGATACAGACGAAGAGCGGTGCATGGTGGGTACGTGGCCAGTCGCAGCGCAGACTCCAGGACCGGGAACGGATCGCCGCCCGCGGTCGATGCCGTCTCCCTCGCAATCATCGAGCAGCTTCAGGAGGACGGACGGCGTCCGTACGCCGCGATCGGCAAGGCCGTAGGCCTCTCCGAGGCGGCGGTGCGCCAGCGCGTCCAGAAGCTGCTCGACCAGGGCGTGATGCAGATCGTCGCCGTCACGGACCCCCTCACCGTGGGATTCCGGCGCCAGGCGATGGTCGGCATCAATGTCGAGGGCGACCTCGATCCGGTGGCCGAAGCCCTGTCGGCCATGGCCGAGTGCGAGTACGTGGTCGTGACCGCGGGCTCCTTCGACCTGATGGTGGAGATCGTCTGCGAGGACGACGACCACCTGCTGGAGACGATCAGCAAACGCATCCGGACCCTTCCCGGAGTGCGCTCCACCGAGAGCTTTGTCTACCTCAAGCTCAAGAAGCAGACCTATATGTGGGGAACCCGATAGCCGTGAGCAAGGACCTCAGCCGAACCGCGTACGACCACCTGTGGATGCACTTCACCCGCATGTCGGACTACGAGAACGCACCCGTTCCCACCATCGTGCGTGGCGAGGGAACGTACATCTTCGACGACAAGGGCAAGCGCTACCTGGACGGTCTCTCCGGCCTGTTCGTGGTCAACGCCGGCCACGGTCGTCACGAGCTCGCCGAGACTGCCTACAAGCAGGCCCAGGAGCTCGCGTTCTTCCCGGTGTGGTCCTACGCCCACCCGAAGGCCGTCGAGCTGGCCGAGCGTCTCGCCGACTACGCCCCGGGCGACCTCAACAAGGTCTTCTTCACCACCGGTGGCGGCGAGGCCGTCGAGACCGCCTGGAAGCTGGCCAAGCAGTACTTCAAGCTCAAGGGCCAGCCGACCAAGTACAAGGTCATCTCGCGTGCCGTCGCCTACCACGGCACCCCGCAGGGCGCGCTGTCCATCACCGGCCTCCCGGCCCTGAAGGCCCCCTTCGAGCCGCTGGTCCCCGGCGCGCACAAGGTGCCGAACACCAACATCTACCGCGCCCCGCTCTTCGGCGACGACCCGGTGGCCTTCGGCCGCTGGGCCGCCGACCAGATCGAGCAGGAGATCCTCTTCGAGGGCCCCGAGACCGTCGCGGCCGTCTTCCTGGAGCCCGTGCAGAACGCGGGCGGCTGCTTCCCGCCGCCGCCCGGCTACTTCCAGCGGGTCCGCGAGATCTGCGACAAGTACGACGTGCTGCTCGTCTCCGACGAGGTCATCTGCGCCTTCGGCCGGCTCGGCACCATCTTCGCCTGCGACAAGTTCGGCTACGTGCCGGACATGATCACCTGCGCGAAGGGTATGACCTCGGGCTACTCCCCGATCGGCGCCTGCGTCGTCTCGGACCGGATCGCGGAACCGTTCTACGAGGGCGACAACACCTTCCTGCACGGCTACACCTTCGGCGGCCACCCGGTCTCCGCCGCGGTGGGCCTCGCCAACCTCGACATCTTCGAGCGCGAGAACCTCACCCAGCACGTCCTGGACAACGAGAACGCCTTCCTGACGACGCTGCAGAAGCTGCACGACCTGCCGATCGTCGGCGACGTCCGCGGCAACGGGTACTTCTACGGCATCGAGCTGGTGAAGGACAAGGCCACCAAGGAGACGTTCACCGACGAGGAGACCGAGCGCGTCCTGTACGGCTTCCTCTCCAAGGCGCTGTACGAGAACGGCCTGTACTGCCGGGCCGACGACCGCGGCGACCCGGTCGTCCAGCTCGCCCCGCCGCTGATCTCCGACCAGTCGACGTTCGACGAGATCGAGGGCATTCTGCGGGCCGTCCTCACGGAGGCGTGGGCCAAGCTCTGACCGCCACCAGGTCCCCCGGCCGATAGCCGCCCAGCGGTCATTTCATC
The DNA here is from genome assembly GCF_055583985.1 of Streptomyces sp. NPDC104313. Taxonomy (NCBI): domain Bacteria; kingdom Bacillati; phylum Actinomycetota; class Actinomycetes; order Kitasatosporales; family Streptomycetaceae; genus Streptomyces; species Streptomyces sp. NPDC104313. The sequence goes on along the minus strand of NZ_JBVJMW010000005.1, from coordinate 402,743 downwards.
GGTCCACGCGGCCCGGATACGCCCCTTCGAGTGAGAAGGGGGTATCCGGGCCGCGCGCCGTGCGCCCACACCGGTCCGACTATCTACGGTGCCGAGTGACCGATCGGCCCCGTCTTCGTTCCCCCGTACGGGGGTACGGGAAATCTGACCTGAACCGAGGTGTACGCCATGGTGGCCCCGCCGGACAACGACGTGATCTGGGCGCGTTCCCTGCACCACTCCCACAACGGATCGCCCGGTCTCGGCGGTGTCTCCATCGGCGTCCGGGACGCCGAGATCCTCGCTGTGACCGGGCCGCGAGGCAGCGGGAAGACCACACTGCTGCACTGTCTCTCGGGCCGGCTGGTGCCCCAGCAGGGCGAGGTCTGGTTCAACAGCGCCCCCGTCCACACCATGGCCCCCCGGGTCCGCGAACAGCTGCGCCGGGAGCGGTTCGGCTGGATCGGCTCCGACCCGGAGCTGGTCCCGGAGCTGACCGTCTGGGAGAACACCGCGCTGCCGCTGCTGCTGCGCGGCGTCTCGCACCGGGCCGCCCGGAAGACCGCCACCGAGTGGCTGGAGCGCCTGGACATCGCCGCCTTCGCCCGGAAGCGGCCGCACACCCTGCTCCAGGCGCAGCGCCAGCGGATCTCCGTGGCGCGGGCCCTGGCCGCGCAGCCCACCGTGATCTTCGCCGACGAGCCCACCGCGACCCTGCACCGTGCGGACCGCACCCAGGTGCTGCGCACCCTGACCACGGCGGCCCGCTCGCACGGCATCACCGTCGTGCTGGCCACGCACGACGCCGAGGTCGCCGCGCTCGCCGACCGGGCCGTCCCGCTGCTGGACGGCCGCTGCGCCGCAGGCGTCACCCTGCCCACGAAACCGGAAGCGGAGGGCCGCGCGGCGTGCTCGCTCTCCGTCTAGCCCGCGGGTCCCATCCCCTCGTCCTGGTCCGGCGGCTGCTGGTGGCCGCCGCCTCGGCCGGCGTCGGGTTCCTCCTCCTGTGCGCCCTCGGGTACGCCGCCGCGCACCCCGCGTCCGCAGGTTCGGTGCTGCGGCTGCTGTGGTGCTTCGTCCCGCTGGCCGCCACCGTGCAGTTCGCCGTGGCGGTGGCCCGGACCGACCCGAGCACCCGGCCCCGGCCGGGCCTCTCCTCCATGGGCCTCGGCCCGGTGCGGCTCTCCGCGCTGGCCGCGGTCTCCACAGCCGTCTCCACCATGCTCGGCTCCATGGTGGCCCTGCTTTTCTTCCTTCATCTGCGCGGCGATCTGACCGGTCTGCCGTTCGACGGCGGCGCGGCGGAGTTCCTCGGCGCGGGCAGTCCGCTGCCGCTGGCCGCCGCGCTGATGCTGCTGGCGCTCGTGCCGGTGGCCGCGTCGGCGGCGAGCGCGCTGGCGCTGCGGTCGCGTCCCGATCCGGCCCGGGACAGCTTCGGCTCCGAGGAGCTGCCGGAGCCCGCGCCGGCCCCGGCCGGGCTCCCCTGGGGCGTGGCGCTGGTCGCGGCCGGCCTCGCCGTCGAGGCGGTCGCCTCACGGGGCGCGAGCGGCAACGCGTTCCCGCTGCCCGGCCGGTACGACTCCACCCCGGTGGCGGTGCTGATCGGGTGGACGCTCACCGCGGTCGGCATGGCGATGGCCGGACCCAGCGTGACCTATCTGTGCGGGAGGGCTCTCCAGGCGGTGCGCCCGGGGGCCGTACGGCTGCTGGCGGGGCGGGTCCTGATGAACGAGGCGCGCCGGATCGGCCGCCCGCTCGGGGTCGTCTGCGCGGTGCTGTCCGCGGCGATCGCCGCTTCGGCGCTGTACGGGGGCGGCGAGCGCCCCTACGGCCCGCTCACCGCACTCGGCGCGGTGCTGGTCCTCGGCTGTACGGCGGCGACGCTGCTGACCTCCGCCCTGGAGGCCAAGCACGCCCGCGCCCACACGGTCGAGGCGCTGCTCAGGATGGGCGCTCCGGCCGCCGTACTGCGCCGGGCGACGGCGCTGCGGGCGGGCGCGCTGCTGGCCCTGTTCGCCCCGCTGACGTGGGTGATCGCGCAGTTGGCGGCGCTTCCGCTGGCGAAGTGAACCGCCGGGAGTTCCGGAGGGAGGAAGCCGGGAGCCCCGGCGGGCTCAGGGGTGGGTGGCGAGGCGGGCGGCCAGGGCGTCGAAGAAGGCCTCCCAGCCGTCCTCCGCCGCCGCGTACTGCTCGGGGGTGAGGTTGCCGCCGCGCTGCTGGAAGGCCAGCTCGGTGGTCCCGTCGCCGAGGTCGCCGAAGGTGACGGTGACGATCTCGCCCTCGGCGTCCTCGGGCGCGGAGGCGTCCTTCAGCGTGAGGACAAGGCCGTCGGGCTCGCTCACCTCGCGGTAGACCCCGTGGAAGGGCATCTCCACGCCCGGCATCACGATGACCAGGCTCCACGCGCCGCCGGGCCGCACGTCCATCGCCACCCGGTCCAGGGGGACGTCCGCCTCGCCCCCGTACCAGGCGGCGAAGTCCTCCGGTGAGGTCCAGGCGGCGAAGACGCGCTGCTGAGGTGCGTGCAGGACGCGGGTGAGGTCGATGCCCTCGCGGGTGCCACCGGTCATGATCACGGTCCTTGTCCGATCCGGCCGTCCCGCGGGGCCGGATCGCCGGCCGCGGGATTGTCCGCCTCCAGCTTGCCCGGGACGCCGCCCCCCTGCCACGCCGGTCAGGGGGTCAGCAGTTCCACGAGGGTGTCGTAGGTCCTCTCCCACCCCCACGCCTCGCGGACCCACGCCCGGCCCTTCTCCCCCATCGCCGCGGCCGCCGCCCGGTCCCGCAGCAGGGCGACGAGCCGGTCCGCGACGGCGGCGACGTCGCGCCCGTCGACCACATGTCCCGTCTCCCCGTCCCGTACGGTGTCCGGCGCGCCGCCCGAGTCGCCGACAAGGACCGGCAGCCCGGAGGCGGCGGCCTCCAGGAAGACGATGCCCAACCCCTCCACCTCCAGGCCCCGCCTGCGGGTGCGGCACGGCATGGCGAAGACGTCGCAGGCCGCGTAGTGCTCGGGCATCGCCGTGTGCGGCTGCCCGCCGGCGAGGACCACCGCGTCCGCGACCCCGGTGTCCACGGCGAGCCGGCGCAGAGCCCGGGCGTGGGGTCCGTCGCCGGTCAGCAGGAGCACGGCGTCGGGCACCGCGCTCCGCACGGCGGGCAGGGCGCGGATCAAGGTGTCCTGGCCCTTGCGGGGGACGAGCCGGGCCGCGCAGAGGATCACGGGCCGCCCGCCCAGGCCGTACCGCTCGCGGACACCGCCCGCCAAAGGCCGTACGCCGTCCCGCGCCCCGGACCGTACGGGGTCGGCCGCCATGTCCCGTACGGCTCCGCGCGCCTCCTCCCGTACGCGGAACGCCTCCGCGTCCACCCCCGGCGCCAGGCGCACCATGCGGCGGGCGGCGGCCGGGCCGAGTGCGGTGGCGATGGGCGCGCGGGTCGCCTCGCCCAGATAGGTCACGGTGTCGGCGCGGTCGCCGATCCGCCGGAGCAGGGTCCGGGCCCCGGGTGTGCGGGCCCACCACACCTCGTGCCCGTGCGTCGTGGCGACGGCCCGCCGCACCCCGCTCTCCCGGCGCAGCCGGTCCGCCAGGAGCCCGAGCGGTGCGGCGGCCCCGAACCAGACGCTGTCGCAGCCGTGGTGGCGGGCGATCTGGACCGCACGGGCGGCGACGCGCGGGACCGGGAGCAGGGTGCGGGCCGGGTCGCGGACCACGGGGTGGGGCAGGGCGGCGTCATGGGCGGCCGCCCCGGGTTCGGCGGAGGTGTAGACGACGACGGAGTCCGGGGGGAACCGGCTGGTCATGGCGTGGACGAAGGTCTCGATGCCGCCCTGGCGCGGCGGGAAGTCATTGGTCACCACGAGGGTGCGGCGGCGCGTCATCGCAAGGCCCGCTTCGAGAGGGCGCCCGGCGAGAAGGGGTGCGCGGGTGGTCGCCGGGCGAGGGCCCAGGCCGCGAGGACCAGCGGGTGCACCAGATAGCCGAACCGGGTCGCGGGCATGAACGCGATCGCCAGGAGCAGTCCGAGCGCGAGCCGCACGGCGGCCGCCGGCGCCGTCTCCGGCGGCCGGACGAGCAGGGATACGGCGAGGAGGAGGGCGCTGACCCCGAGCAGCAGCAGGGCCAGGGTCCGGCCGCCGGGGGCGTGGTCGGCGAGCAGCCGGCCGGGGAGCGGGCTCGCGGCGGACGAGACCGCTCCGGTGAGCCCGAGGGGGAAGTCGACGACATGGGTCCGGAAGGCTCCCGGGTCGCGCAGCGCGGCGGGCAGGACGAGCGCGGCGGCGGTGAACAGGGCGACGATCCCACAGCGCAGGGCGGCGCGGCTCCCCCCACGGCCATCGCCCTCCCAAGCGGCGCGGCTCCCCCGACGGCCACAGGCCCGGGGTGCCGTGGCGAGCAGGGCGAGGGCCACCGGCACCGCCGGCCACGCGGTCCACTTGAGGGCGGCGGCCAGACCGAGCGCCAGCCCGGCACGGCCCGCCCGCCCCCGTCCCGCCCCGGCCAGCCCCAGGCACATCAGCCCGGCCACCGGCAGATCGACGCCGCCGACCGCGAGCGGCAGCGCCACCAGGGGGCAGGCTGCGAGCCACCGGGACGGTCCGCGGCGGGCCCCCGCCGGGAGGGCGAGGGCGAACGCGCCGAGGAAGGCGGCACCCATCCACAGCCGGGGGTCGGTGAGCGGCCCGGGACCGACCACCGCCTCCGGGATACCGAAAGCCGCCATGCCCGGGAGGTACGGGTTGAAGTCCTCCGGCACGGTGGGTCGTTCGAGGTAGGGCGTCCCCTCGGAGAGCAGGAGCCCCGCCGAGCGGGCGACGACGTCGACCTCCAACTGCGCCCGGTCCACGGCGAGAAGCACCAGCAGGGGCAGCAGCACCGCGCCGGTGACGGCGACCGCCCCGGCCGTACGGGGACTCCGCCCGCGGGCCGCGAGCACCGCTGCGGCCGTGTAGCCGAGGGCCGCTGTGGCTCCCCAGACCCGGTGCGGGCCGAGCGAGGAGAGGGCCCCGAGCGCCAGGGCGGTGGCCGCGCAGAACGCCCACCAGGCCGCGTCACCGGGCAGCGCGGGACGGTTGCGGTGCAGGTCGGGAAAGGTGGGGAGCGCGAAGATGGCCATGCGTCCGAGGCTAGGAACGGGCCGTCCATGGAACGTCACACCAGCCTCCGGTCCTTGAGGTCAACCCGTGGCATGAGACGTCACCGCGAATTCCACCCCTGCTCCGATGCGTCGGCCCACCGGGTGGCGAAGAATCTCCCGTATGACGCGTACCGTCCCGCCGGACCGCCCGGCCACCGCCACCGCCACTTCTTCCGCCTCCGCCTCCGCCACCGGCTCCGACGTCGTGCCGTCGGACCGGGGCGTCCGGCGACGGCTGCGGCACTGGACGGCGGAGCCCGCGTACGCCTGGCTGACCGGAGCCGCGCTGACGCTCTTCGCGGTCGTGGAGCTGGCCGTCGTACCGGGGTCGGCGATCACGGCCTTCGGGGTGCTGGTCTGCACGGTCTCGCTGGCCCTGCGGGCGACGCGGCCCGCCGTGGGTTTCCTGACCGTGGGCGCGGCCCTCCTCAGCTTCGCGACCGACGGCAACATGGCGTACGCGACCATCGCCGGGTCCCTGATCGGCTGCTACACCCTCGGGCGGCACCGGGTGCAGCATCCGGCGGTGCTCGTCCTGGCCGGTTCGCTGGCCGCGCTGGCCGTCAATCTGGTGCACATCGACCGCTGGGCGCGGGACGGCTCCCCCGGACTGCCCGCGCTCCAGGGCACCGACCGGTTCAGCCTGGGGCTGTACGCCGAGACCCTGGTGCTGACGGTGATGATCCTGGGCGCGGTGAGTACGGGCGACGCGGTGCGGGCTCGGGAGGAGACCCGGCATGCCCGGGCCGCCGCGCAGTCCCGCCTGCTGGCGATGGAACGCCGACAGGCTGCCGAGGCCGAACGGGCGGCGATCGCAAGGGAATTGCACGACATGATCGCGCACTCGGTGTCGGTGATCGCGGTGCGTGCCGAGAGCGCGACGTACACGACCCCGGGCCTCTCGCCCCCGGCACGGGACGCCTTCCAGGAGATCGCGGGCACGGCCCGGGCCTCGATGGCGGAGCTGCGGCGGCTGCTCGGGGTGCTGCGGACGGGCGACGGCGCCGAAACGGCCCCGCTCACCGCCCCGCAGCCCTCGCTGGCCGGTCTGGATGACCTCCTCGATCAGCACCGGGCGGTGGGTGGTGCGGCCGAACTGCGGGTCACCGGCGAGCGGTCACCGTTGCCCGCGTCCTGGGAGCTGTCGGCGTACCGGATCGTCCAGGAGGCCCTGACGAATGCCCGGCGGCATGCCCCGGGTGCCCACACGGTCGTGGAACTCCACTACCGTCCGGGTCTGTTGACGGTACGCGCGACCGACGACGGGCCGGGTCCCGATCCGTCCGGCGGCTCCGGACGGCCGGGGCACGGGCTGGTGGGCATGGCCGAACGGGCCACCCTGCTCGGCGGGAGGCTCACTGCCGGCCGGGGCCCGGCCGGCGGCTTTCTCGTGGAGGCGGAACTTCCGTGGTGATCCGGGTGCTGGTGGCCGACGACCAGGCGGTCGTGCGGACGGCGTTCTCCGGCCTGCTGAACACCCAGGACGACATCGAGGTGGTCGGTGAGGCGGAGGACGGCGAGCAGGCCGTGCTCAGGGCGGCCGAACTACGGCCCGATGTGGCGCTGCTGGACATCCGGATGCCGGGGCTCAGCGGCATCGACGCGGCGCGCGGCATCGTCGCGGCGTCGGGCGGGGCGACGAGGGCGCTGATGCTGACGACGTTCGGACTGGACGAGTACGTGTACGACGCCCTGACCGCCGGAGCCAGCGGCTTCCTGCTCAAGGACGCGACCTTCCCCGAGCTGCTGCACGCGGTACGGGTGGTGGCGGACGGCCACGCCCTGCTGGCTCCCGAGATCACCGGCCGGATCATCGCGGAGTTCACCCGGCAGCGGGTCAGCGCTCCCCCGCCGCGCTCGGTCGACGGGCTGACCGCGCGCGAGGCCGAGGTGCTCGTCCTGATCGCGCGGGGCCTGTCCAACGCGGACATCGCCGACCGGCTGACCATCACCGACCACACGGTGAAGACCCACATCAACCGGCTGTTCGCGAAGATGGAACTGCGGGACCGGGCGCAGGCGGTGATCCTGGCGTACGAACTGGGCCTGGTGGTGGCGGGACCCCGGCAGACGTAGCGGATGGCGGCGGGGCTCCGGCAGCGGGCGGCGGGTGGCGGCGGGACCCCGGCAGCGGGTGGCGGCGGAGCGACGGCGGTCGTAGCGGGAGGCGGGGCGACGGTGACCGCTCGTCGTCTCACTCCGTCGCCAGCACCACTGTCTCCGCCGCGTCGAAGCGGACGCCCACGACCGCGCCCTCGTCCGGGGTGTCCCGCAGGGCGCACTCGGCCTCCAGCACCGGCGCGTTCTCGGGTATCAGGCGTACGGTCACATGGTTCCCCCGGAAGGTGCGGACGCCGACCGTGCAGCGCAGCCCGTCCTCGGGAGCGCCGATCAGGACCCCGGCGGGCCGGACCAGCAGATCCGCCTCGCCCTGCGGGGAGCCCTCGGGCACCGGGACCTTGCCCCAGGCGGTGGCGGCGGCCGGGCCGGTCACGGTCGCCCCGGTGACGTTGTCGAAGCCGAGGAACCGGGCGACGAACGCCGAGGCGGGGCGCTGCCAGACGTCCAGCGGGCCGCCCTCCTGCGCGATCCGGCCGTCCCGCATCACGACGACCCGGTCGGCGAGCGCGAACGCCTCACCCTGGTCGTGCGTGACGGCCAGTACGGTGGTGCCCAACTCCTGGAACAGGGTCCGCAGTTCGACGACGAGCCGTTCGCGGAGGCTGCGGTCGAGCTGGCCGAGCGGCTCGTCCAGCATCAGGAGCTTCGGGCGCGGGGCGAGGGCGCGGGCCAAGGCGACACGCTGCTGCTCACCGCCGGACAGCGCGGCGACCGCACGGCGTTCGGCCCCGGGCAGGCCGACCAGCTCCAGCAGTTCGCGGACCCGGTGCCCGGTCTCGACCCGTCCGACGCCGTGCATCCGGAGCCCGAAGGCGACGTTGGCGCCGACGTCCCGGTGCGGGAAGAGCTGATGGTCCTGGAACATCAGGCCGAGGCCGCGCCGGTGCACCGGGACGCCGCTCTGGTCCTGGCCGGCCAGCAGGACCCGGCCGCCGTCCATGGGCTGGAGCCCGGCGACGGCCCGGAGCAGAGTGGACTTCCCGCTGCCGCTGGGACCGAGCAGGCAGACGATCCGGTGTTCGGCGACCGCCAGGTCCACCGCGTCCAGCGCCGTCCGCCTCCCGAACCGTACGGTGGCGGCCTCCAGGCTCAGCATGTGCGGAACTCCCCTGCCATCGTTCAGAACTCCCCGGATCGGTCGGTACGGATACGTTCGAGGAGCAGCAGCGACACCGCGCACACCAGCATCAGGATCGCGCTGAGGGCCATCGCCTGTCCGTAGTTGAGCTCTCCCGACCGGCCCAGCAGCCGGGCGACGGCGACCGGCAGGGTCGGGTTGTCGGGCCGCGCGATGAAGACCGTCGCGCCGAACTCCCCGAGGGAGACGGCGAAGGCGAAGCCCGCCGCGACCAGCACCGCCCGCCGCACCAGCGGCAGATCGACCTCCCGCCAGGCCCGCAACGGGGAGGCCCCCAGCACGGCGGCGGCCTCCCGCAGCCGGTCGTCGACCGCGCGCAGCACGGGCAGCATGGTCCGTACGACGAAGGGGACGCCGACCAGGGCCTGGGCCAGCGGGACCAGGATCCAGGAGGTCCGCAGGTCGAGCGGCGGCTCGTCCAGGGTGATCAGGAAACCGAAGCCGACGGTGACGGCGGACACCCCGAGCGGCAGCATCAGCAGCGCGTCGAAGCCGCGGACCAGCGGCCCGGCCCGCCGGGTCAGGGCCGCCGCGGCGAGCCCGCCGACGACGAGAGCGATGAGCGTCGCGGCGAGCGCGTACCGCAGGGAGTTGCCGACGGCCTCCAGCGGCGGGACGAGGAAGGTGGAGGAGGAGCCGGACCCGGCCGACTGGAGGGCCTGGTAGTAACCGAAACCGTACCCTCCCGGCCCGTCGAAGGATCGTTCCACCAGCACCCCGAGCGGCAGCAGGATCAGCAGCAGCGCGGTGAGCAGGACGCCGCCGAGCAGCGTCCACTGCCCGGCGCCGCGCGGCCGACGGGAGGTCTGGGCCGGGTCGACGAGCTTCAGCGCCCGCTCCCGGCGGCGTACGGTCGCGGCGTGCACGGCGAGGATCGCGCCGACCGCGGCGAACTGGACCAGGGTCAGCACGGCGGCCGTCGGCAGGTCCAGCAGCTGGGCGGTCTGGCGATAGATCTCCACCTCCAGGGTGGAGTACGCGGGTCCGCCGAGGATCTGCACGACGCCGAAGGAGGTGAAGGTGAAGAGGAAGACCATCAGCGCGGCGGCGGCGACGGCCGGGGCGAGCGCGGGCAGCGTCACCCGGCGGAAGGCGGCGAACCGTCCGGCGCCGAGCACCCGGGCGGCCTCCTCCTGCCGGGGGTCCAGCTGGGACCAGAGCCCGCCCACCGTCCGTACGACCACGGCGTAGTTGAAGAAGACATGGGCCAACAGGATCGCCCACACCGTGGTGTCGAGGCGGACCCCCCACACCTCGTCGAGGAGCCCGCCCCGTCCCAGCAACGCCAGGAACGCGGTGCCGACGACGACGGTGGGCAGCACGAACGGCACCGTGACGACCGCCCGCAGCAGCTGCTTGCCGGGGAAGTCGAACCGGGCGAAGACATATGCCCCAGGCAGGGCGATCAGCAGGGTGAGCGCGGTCGAGGCGAGAGCCTGCCAGGTCGTGAACCAGAGGACGTCGAGGATGTCCGGGCGGGCCAGCACCTCCCCGATCCGCCCGAACTGCCAGTCTCCTGCCGCCTTGAGCCCGCGGCCGACGATCGCGGTCACGGGATAGGCGAAGAACACCGCGAAGAACGCGACGGGCACGGCCATCAGGCCGAGCCGCAGCGCGGCCGCGCGCCGCCCGGGCCCGCGTCGGTCCCGGGCGGCCCCGTCGGCCTTCGCCCCGGGGTCTACTTCAGGACCAGCGACTGCCACGACTGGATCCACTGCTCACGGTTGGCGGTGATCTTCTCGGGCGCGACGGTGGGAGGCGTGTCGATCTTCTCCCCGAACTCGGTGAACAGCTCGGGGAGGGTCGCGTCCCGCACGACCGGGTTCACGAACATGTTCAGCGGCATGTCCTCCTGGAACGTCTTGCTGATCATGAAGTCCAGCAGCGCCTTGCCGCCTGCCTCGTTCTTCGCCCCCGTCAGCAGCCCGGCGTACTCGGTCTGCCGGAAACAGGTGCCGGTGGCGACCCCGGTGGGGGCCTCCTTCGGCCGCGGGTCGGCGTAGAGCACCTCGACGGGCGGGCTGGAGGCGTAACTGACCACGAGCGGCCGGTCGGCGCCCGTCTTCTTGCCGCCCGCGGAGCCGGAGAACTCCTCGTTGTACGCCTGCTCCCAGCCGTCGACGACCTTGACTCCGTTGGCCTTCAGCTTCTTCCAGTACGTCTCGTAGCCGTCCTCTCCCTGTGCGGCGATGGTGCCGAGCAGGAAGCCGAGACCGGGCGATGAACTCGCGGCGTTCTCGATGACGAGGAGGTCCTTGTACGCGGGCTTCAGCAGGTCCTCGAAGGTCTTCGGCGGCGCGAGCTTCTTGTCGGCGAAGTACTTCTTGTCGTAGTTGACGCAGATGTCGCCCGTGTCGACGGGGGTGACCCGGTGCTCCGCGTCCGTCTGCGTGTCCGCCACGACCGTGTCCAGGCCCTTGGCCTCGTACGCGGTGAACAGACCGTTGTCGAGAGCGCGGGAGAGCAGGGTGTTGTCGACACCGAAGAAGACGTCGCCGCGCGGGGAGCCCTTGGTCAGGATCTCCTGGTTGAGCGCGGCTCCCGCATCCCCGCTCTTGAGGATCTCGACCTGGTAGCCGGTCTCCTCCGTGAACGCCTTCAGCACCTTGTCCGAGATGTTGAAGGAGTCGTGGCTGACCAGGGTCACGGTCTTGGAGCCGGGGCCCTTGGACTCCCCGGTGCCCGCGGAACCGTCGTCGCCGCAGCCAGCGAGCACGGTGACGCCGAGAGCGGCGGCGAGCGCGGTCGCCGCGTACTTCGTGGTGGTGTTCATGTGATTCCTCCTGGAGATGACCAGGAAGAGACGCGGCCCCGCCCGCTGTCCGGCGAACCGGAAGCGGGCAGGGCGCAACAGCTTGAGTAAGGTCCGAACTTCCTACCCGGAATGACCCGGGCGAGGTTCAGAGGGTCTGCGGCCAACCTGTCCTCGGTGCCGCACTCTCAGCGCTGTGGCGCTCCCCTGTCGGAATATGAAGTTGATTTCGGGCCCAGGCTACACCGGCGGATTTCGGCCGGTCCCTGAGGTCACCCGTGCGTGCCGAGGACGCCGGACTTCAGCCCTCGGAGGCGGCCGGGGCCCTCAACGCTCGGAGGCGGCCGGGTCCCCTCAACGCTCGGAGGCCGCCAGCTGCCCGCAGGCCCCGTCGATCTCCTGACCGCGGGTGTCCCGGACGGTGACGGGCACGCCGTGGGCCGCGATGGCCTCGACGAACGCCTTCTCGTCCTCGGGCCGCGAGGCGGTCCACTTCGAGCCGGGCGTGGGGTTCAGCGGGATGAGGTTGACGTGTACCCGCTTACCCTTGAGCAGTCGGCCCAGCCGGTCGCCCCGCCAGGCCTGGTCGTTGATGTCCCGGATCAGGGCGTACTCGATGGAGATCCGGCGGCCGGACTTCTCGGCGTACTCCCAGGCGGCGTCCAGCACCTCGCGGACGTTCCACCGAGTGTTGACGGGGACCAGGGTGTCGCGCAGTTCGTCGTCCGGGGCGTGCAGCGAGACGGCGAGGCGGCACTTGAAGCCCTCGTCGGCGAAGCGCAGCATGGCCGGGACGAGGCCCACGGTGGAGACGGTGATCCCGCGCTGCGAGAGGCCGAGACCGTCCGGCTCCGGATCGGTGAGGCGGCGGATCGCGCCGACCACACGGTTGTAGTTGGCGAGCGGCTCGCCCATGCCCATGAAGACGATGTTGGACAGCCGCGCGGGCCCGCCGGGCACCTCGCCGTCGCGCAGGGCTCGCATGCCGTCGACGATCTGGTGCACGATCTCGGCGGTCGACAGGTTGCGGTCGAGGCCGGCCTGCCCGGTGGCGCAGAAGGGGCAGTTCATGCCGCAGCCGGCCTGCGAGGAGATGCACATCGTGACGCGATCGGGGTAGCGCATCAGGACGGACTCGACGAGCGTCCCGTCGTGCAGCTTCCACAGGGTCTTGCGCGTGGTGTCGTCGTCGCAGCTGATGTGCCGCAGCACGGACATCAGGTCGGGGAACAGCGCCTCGGCGAGCTTCTCCCGCGACCCCGCCGGGATGTTGGTCCACTCGGCCGGGTCGTGCGCGTACCGCGCGAAGTAGTGCTGCGAGAGCTGCTGGGCGCGGAACGGCTTCTCACCGGTCGCGGCGACCGCTTCCTTGCGCTCGGCGGGCGTGAGGTCGGCGAGGTGCCGCGGCGGCTTCTTGGATCCGCGGGGCGCGACGAAAGTGAGTTCTCCGGGCTTAGGCATGGTTCATCCAGTGTCGCAGACAGACGGGTGAGGGCCCGCCGCCCTGTGGACGAAGGACCCTCACTCGTGAAACGTGCAGGTGGGACAGGGTGTCGGGATGCCGAAGCGGTCAGCCGGAGCCGACGAACAGCACCAGCAGCAGCCATACGACCGGTGCGGTCGGCAGGAGCGAGTCCAGCCGGTCCATGATGCCGCCGTGGCCGGGGAGCAGGGTGCCCATGTCCTTGATCCCGAGGTCCCGCTTGATCATGGATTCGCCCAGGTCGCCGAGGGTGGCGCTGGCCGCGACCGCGAGGCCGAGCAGCAGTCCCTGCCACCAGGCGCCGCCGTCGATCAGGAACTCCATGCACAGTGCGCCCGCGACCATCGCGAAGGCGATCGCTCCGAACAGACCCTCGCGGGTCTTGCCGGGGCTGATGCGCGGGGCGAGCTTGTGGGTGCCGAAGCGCCAGCCGACCGCGTACGCCCCCGTGTCGCTGACCACGGTGAGGGTCAGGAAGGTCAGGACCCGCCATGCCCCGTCGTCCGCCGTCAGCATCAGGGCGACGAAGGTGGCCAGGAAGGGTACGTAGAACGCCGCGAAGACCCCGGCCGTGACGTCCTTGAGATACCCGTCCGGCGGCTCGGTCATCCGCCAGACCAGCACCGCGAGAGCGGTCAGGGCCATCGCGATCCAGGCGCCCTCGGGTCCCCGCGTGTAACCCGCGATGACCATCGCGGCTCCGCCGACGGCCAACGGCACCAAGGGCGCCTTGATGCCCTTGCGTTCCTGGAGGCGGGAGGTGAGCTCCCAGAGGCCGACGACGACCGCGGCCACTATCACGCCGATGAAAGCGGCCTTCTCGATGAACAGCGAGACGCCGATGACGGCGCCGAGACCCACGCCCACCCCTATGGCGGCGCGCAGATCACGCCCCGCGCGCTTCTTCTGCGGCGGGGGCGGCAGCGGGGTGGACATGGGCTCCTGCGGCTTCTCGTCACGGAACAGGGGGCCGCTGACGTGAGCGGCATCCCTGTCCCGGTCGTCGCGGCTCTGTGCGTCTCTACCTGCGTCGGGAACGTCCGGCACGTTGGGCATGGGCCGAGTCTGCTGGGCGCCATGCACATCGTGGGCAGGACCCGCCGGGGCAGTTCTCATCTCGGGTGTGCCCCGGTAACCGGATCCTTGCGGGGCACCCCAGGAAGAGTCGTTCATCAGACTTCGAGCAGCTCGGCTTCCTTGTGCTTGAGCAGCTCGTCCACCTGCGCGACGTACTTCGCGGTGGTGTCGTCGAGCTCCTTCTCCGCGCGGCGCACCTCGTCCTCGCCGGACTCCTTGTCCTTGACAAGCTTGTCGAGGGTCTCCTTGGCCTTGCGGCGGATGGAGCGGATCGAGATCTTGGAGTCCTCGGCCTTGGTCTTGGCGACCTTGATGTACTCCTTGCGGCGGTCCTGGGTGAGCTCGGGGAAGGTCACCCGGATGATATTGCCGTCGTTGCTCGGGTTGACGCCGAGGTCGGAGTCGCGGATCGCCTGCTCGATGTTGCGCAGCGCGGACTTGTCGAACGGTGTCACGACGGCCATCCGCGCCTCGGGAACCGAGAACGAGGCCAGCTGGTTGATCGGGGTCAGCGCGCCGTAGTAGTCGGCGACGATCTTGTTGAACATCGCCGGGTGCGCACGGCCGGTACGGATCGCGGCGAAGTCCTCTTTCGCGACGACAACGGCCTTCTCCATCTTCTCCTCGGCCTCGAGGAGGATTTCTTCGATCACCACGTGCTCCTGCGTGTCTTGGGTGGGCCCGGCGTCGTCATCGCCTGGCCCTGTGGGTCATGCGTCGCGTCCTCACCTGCACGGTGTCCGACCGGCAGGCCGTTGTCCATCCTGGGGCCGTCAGGCCCGGGTGCTCTCGTCGCTCACGAGCGTGCCGATCTTCTCACCCTTGACCGCGCGAGCGATATTGCCCTCGGTCGTCAACTCGAAGACGAGGATCGGGAGCTGGTTGTCACGGCAGAGCGTGATGGCGGTGGCGTCGGCGATCTTCAGATTGCGGGTGATCACCTCGCCGTACTCCAGTGCGTCGAACTTCACCGCGTCGGGGTTGGTCTTCGGGTCGGAGTCGTAGACCCCGTCCACGCCGTTCTTCCCCATCAGCAGCGTCGCGGCGTCGATCTCCAGGGCACGCTGTGCGGCGGTGGTGTCGGTGGAGAAGTACGGCATGCCCATACCGGCGCCGAAGATCACCACGCGCCCCTTCTCCAGGTGCCGTACGGCGCGGAGCGGGATGTACGGCTCGGCGACCTGGCCCATGGTGATGGCGGTCTGGACGCGCGAGTCGATGCCCTCCTTCTCCAGGAAGTCCTGGAGAGCCAGGCAGTTCATGACGGTGCCGAGCATGCCCATGTAGTCGGACCGGGCCCGGTCCATGCCGCGCTGCTGGAGCTCGGCACCACGGAAGAAGTTGCCTCCTCCGATGACCACCGCGATCTGGGCGCCGTCGCGTACGACGGCGGCGATCTCGCGGGCGATGGTGTGCACGACGTCGGGGTCGACGCCGAGACCGCCGCCGCCGGCGAACGCCTCACCGGAGAGCTTCAGCATGAAGCGCCCGGAACCCTTGTCGTCATCGCGCTTGTCGTCGGCCTGAATGGCGTCCGCGCCCTTGTCCATGGAAATTCTCCTCGTACACATACGAAGAAGGCCATTGCCGGTGGGTCTGGTGTCCCTACAGCGGCAATGGCCTCCTCGTCAGATCTGCGGTCGTCCGGCGTGGGTGCGGCCGTCGACTGCACCAGACCCTATCGGGTCCGGCGCTGTTCGCCCGGACGGACTCAGATGCCGACCTTGATGCGCGAGAAGCGCTTCAGGGTGACACCGGCCTCGTCCAGGACCTTCTGAACCGACTTCTTGGCGTCCAGCGCGTACGGCTGACCCAGGAGGGTGGCCTCCTTGAAGAAGCCGTTGACGCGACCCTCGACGATCTTCGGGAGCGCGGCCTCGGGCTTGCCCTCGGCGCGCGTGGTCTCCTCGGCGACGCGGCGCTCGGCCTCGACGATCTCGGCCGGGACGTCCTCGCGGGACAGGTACTTCGGGGCGAACGCGGCGATGTGCTGCGCGATGCCCTTGGCCAGCTCGGCGTCGGCCTTGTCCAGCTCGACCAGAACACCGATCTGCGGGGGCAGGTCAGGCATGGTGCGGTGCATGTACACACCGACGAAGGCGCCGGTGAACTGCGCGAAGCGGTCCAGGACGATCTTCTCACCGAGGTTGGCGTTGGCCTCGTCGACGTACGCCTGGACGGTCTTGCCGGCCTCGATCTCGGAGGCGAGCAGCGCCTGGGTGTCGGCCGGGGAGGTCGCGGCGACGTGAGCCGCGAGGGTGTTGGCGACGGCCTGGAACTTCTCACCCTTGGCGACGAAGTCCGTCTCGCACTTCAGCTCGAGGAGGACGCCGGACGTCTGGTCCTCGGAGACGAGGGAGACGACGGCACCGTTCTCGGCAGAGCGGCCCTCGCGCTTGGCGACGCCCTTCTGGCCCTTGATACGGAGAGCCTCGACGGCCTTGTCGACGTTGCCGTCGGCCTCGTCGAGCGCCTTCTTGCAGTCCATCATGCCGGCGCCGGTGAGCTCGCGGAGCTTCTTGACGTCAGCGGCGGTGTAGTTCGCCATGAGTCTGTATGTCTCTCTCGAAGTCTGAAAGATCTACGGGTGAACGGCGGGGGCGACGCTTGTGGCGTCGGCCCCCGCCGTCAGCAGCCGTGACGGGCGTCAGGCCTGCTCGGCGTCCGCGTCGGCGGCCGGGGCGTCGGCGGCCGGAGCCTCGACAGCGGCCTCGGCGACGGCCTCGGCCGGCTTCTCGGCGTCGGCGACCTTCTCGGTCTCGGCGGAGGTCTGGACCTCGGCGGCAGCCGCGGTCTCGTCCTTCTTGTCGCCCTCGAGCAGGTCGCGCTCCCACTCGGCGAGGGGCTCGCCGGCGGCCTTCTCGCCCGGCTTCGAGTCACCGGTGGCGGCACCGGAGCGGGCGATGAGGCCCTCGGCGACGGCGTCGGCGATCACGCGGGTGAGCAGGGTGACGGAGCGGATCGCGTCGTCGTTGCCCGGAATCTTGTAGTCGACCTCGTCGGGGTCGCAGTTGGTGTCGAGGATCGCGACGACCGGGATGTGGAGCTTGCGCGCCTCACCGACGGCGATGTGCTCCTTCTTGGTGTCGACGATCCAGACGGCGCTGGGCACCTTCTGCATCTCGCGGATACCACCGAGGGTCTTCTCCAGCTTGGCCTTCTCACGCGAGAGGACCAGGAGCTCCTTCTTGGTGAGGCCGGAGGCGGCCACATCCTCGAAGTCGATGAGCTCAAGCTCCTTCAGACGCTGAAGGCGCTTGTAGACGGTGGAGAAGTTGGTGAGCATGCCACCGAGCCAACGCTGGTTGACGTACGGCATGCCGACACGCGTCGCCTGCTCGGCGATGGCCTCCTGGGCCTGCTTCTTCGTACCCACGAACATGATGGAGCCGCCGTGGGCGACGGTCTCCTTGACGAACTCGTAGGCGCGGTCGATGTACGACAGCGACTGGAGCAGGTCGATGATGTAGATGCCGTTGCGCTCGGTGAAGATGAAGCGCTTCATCTTCGGGTTCCAGCGACGGGTCTGGTGACCGAAGTGGACGCCGCTTTCCAGCAGCTCCCGCATCGTGACGACGGCCATGGCCGTACTCCTTGAGGTGCTCGGTTATCGCGACCGCGGGTTTGCGCTCGCGCCTGACGCCCCGACGCGCCGTGCCACGAGGGACCGAGGAGCGCGGCCACCTCCGAGAAGAGGGAGGTGGCGGGGCGTGCGAAGTCGACCCGGTGACCCGGATCGCCGTAAGAAGTGTACGGGACCCGTTGGGTGCCTGATGACGGCGCTGTCCACAACCGGGGGACGGCGGCGGCGCTGACCGGGTGACGACGCCGCCCACTTCCGGGTGGCCGCGATATCCACAACCGGCGAGTAGTCCACAGGAACGGTCCGCGATCCCCGGAATCCCGGCCTCCGGGCCATCGTGGCGGCATGCGCCATCAGCCCGGCCCACGCCGCTCCCCCGCCCTCCGTCCCCCGCTCCTGCTGCTCCCGCTGCTCCTGCTGTACGCGCTGCTCCCGGCCGGCCCCCCTGCTCCGGGCGGGTCCGTCGTGCCGACCGGGACCCTGGCGTCCTCGCCCGGAGCGGAGGCCGACGCGGTCAGCGGCGCGGGTGCCGGAACCGACGGCGGCACGGACGGCGGAAACAGCGGTGACAGCGGTGACAGCGGTGACACGGACGGTGGCGCTCGGAGCTGGCCGCTGGCGGGGAGGCCCGCGGTGTTACGGGGCTGGGAGCCGCCCGCCGGTCCGTACGGGCCCGGCCATCGCGGCGTGGACCTCGCGGCGGTGCCGGGCGCGCGGGTGCTGACGGCCGCCGACGGCCGGGTGTCGTTCGCGGGGCGGGTGGCGGGACGCGGGGTGGTCGCCGTCGAGGTGGCCGACAGCGGTTCGCCGCCGCTGCGCACCACATACGAACCGGTGCGGGCGCTGGTCGAGGAGGGCGCGCGCACCCGGGCCGGGCAGCCGGTCGGAGTACTGGAGGAGGGGTCGTTCCATTGCCCGGAGGGCTGTCTGCACTGGGGGCTGCGGCGCGGGGACGCCTATCTGGACCCACTCTCGCTGCTGCCGCCCTCACTGCTGCGGAGGGGCCCCTCGCGGCTGCTGCCGGTGTTCTCGGTACCGGAGCCGGACGCCGCCCGGGTCAGCCGCTCACACCGCGCAGGACCATCGCGACGACGGTGTCCGCGATGACGCCCGGCTCCTCCGCGACACCCAGTTCGATACGACGCACAGCGGCGTCGACCGAACCCTGCATGAGCATGGCGGCCAGCCTCGGCTGCGTGTGGCCGAGGTCGCCCAGCGCTTCGACGATCATGGCGATCAGCCCGCCGTGCGCGGCCCGGATCTTCTCCCGGGCGCCCGCGTCCAGCTCACTCGCGGAGATCGCGACGACCGCGCGGTGGCGACGGTCCCCGACCAGGTCGAGCTGTCGGCGCACATACGCCTCGATCTTCGCCTCGGGCGTCTCGGCGCCCTGCATGGCGTTCTCGACCTCGGCCGCCCAGACGGGGAAGTCGACGGCGCACAGCTCCTCGACGACGGCGGCACGGGAGCGGAAGTACTCGTACACGGAGGACCGCGCGAGTCCCGTGCGCTCGGCGAGCGCGGGGAAGGTCAGCGCCTCCGTACCGCCCTCGGACAGCAGGGAGCGCGCGGCGTCCAGGAGGGCGCCGCGCTGCATGGTCCGGTGCTCGGCCACGGAGGCCGCTCGAATCCTGGGCACGCCTCCACTCTACGGCGGCAAGCGTGCGAGGGAAGGGCACGGACGCCGATCGGATGGCCGGAGAGTGCCCGGAAGGGCCGTCAGCGGCCCGCGTCGGCCAGCTTCGCCCGGAGCTGGAGCACGGACTTGGTGTGGATCTGACTGACCCTGCTCTCGGTCACCCCGAGGACGTTGCCGATCTCCGCGAGGGTGAGGCCCTCGTAGTAGTAGAGGGTCACCACGGTCTTCTCGCGGTCGGGGAGGGTGTTGATGGCCCGCGCGAGCAGCCTTCTCAGCTCGCGGTCCTCGGCGACCTCCACCGGGTTGTCGGCGGCGGTGTCCTCCAGGGTGTCCATCAGGCTCAGCCGGTCGCCGCCCTCGCCGCCGACGTGCAGCAACTCCTCCAGGGCGACCACGTTCGCCAACGACAACTGGCTGAAAACAGCGTGTAGTTCCTCCAGTGCGATGCCCATCTCCGAGGCGACCTCGGCCTCCGACGGCGTACGCCTGAACTGTGCCTCCAGCGTGGCGTACGCACGCTCCACGTTCCGTGCCTTCTGCCGGACGGACCGTGGGATCCAGTCCAGGGCCCGGAGTTCATCGATCATCGCGCCACGGATTCTGGTGATCGCGTACGTCTCGAACTTGATGGCCCGTTCGATGTCGAACTTCTCGATGGCGTCGATCAGCCCGAAGACCCCGGAGGAAACGAAGTCGGCCTGCTCGACGTTGGACGGCAGCCCCACACTCACCCTGCCCGCGACGTACTTCACGAGCGGCGAGTAGTGCAGGATCAGCTGCTCTCGCAGTCGCTCGTCGCCCGTGGTCTTGTAGGAACGCCACAACTCGTCGAGGGAGGAAGGGGCGGGAGGGCGCACAGTGCCACGCGCAACCGGTGGTACTGCCGCGCGGTCAGACCCGGAGGTGTGCTGGGGCATGTGGTGCCTTGAGCCGTTCTGCCGTGAAGTGCTGGGGGACTTTTGTCTGGGTCGGAATCCTTGTGAGCGTAGCGTGACTGCGACGTCGCAGTCCGCGCAGGACGGGGGATCCCTGCCGCCTGATCGCGCGCCGCCGTTCACGTCGTCCGCGCCCGCCGGAGGCCGGGGCCGCCGCCGTGGGCGCGAGCCCGGAACAGGTCACCGATCCATCGCGCGAGGTCATCGGCCTTACCTTTTCACCCGAATGCTCCAGGTCAAGTACCGCCTCGCCGCGCGTCGTCGTTGCGTGCCGACGGAGGCGTCAACCGCCAGCCGTCGCCTTCGCGTTCGACGAACCCCAGTGAGTGCAGTTCGTACAGTCGACCGAGTGTTTCGTCGGCGGATGTCCCCGCGGTGCGGGCGAGGTCACGGGGGTGGGCGACACCGTGGTAGGGGAGCGCGTCGAGGACCCCCGCGGTGATCGCGTCCAGGTGGTCCCTGGGCAGCACCGGGCCGCGGCGGACCGGCGGGAGGTCGCCTATGTCCCCGACCAGCTCGACGACTTCGTCCGCGTCGGTGACGAGCACGCCCTCACCGCGCAACAGCTCGTGGACCCCTGCCGACAGGCCGCTGGTGGCAGGGCCTGGGACCCCCATCGCGAAGCGGCCGAGCCGTTGCGCGTGGCGGGCGGTGACCAGCGAACCGCTGCGGTATTCGGCCTCGACCACGACCGTCCCCCTGGTCAGCGCGGCGATGACACGGTTGCGAAGGATGAATCGGCTGCGGGTGGGATGGGATGAAGGGGGCAACTCGCCGACGATGAGGCCCTGTTGTGCCAGCCGCCCGAGCAACTCGGCGTGGCCGCGCGGGTAGGGGACATCGACCCCGCAGGCCAGCACCGCCGTTGTCGCTCCGCCCGCGGCCAGCGCGCCGCGGTGGGCGGCCCCGTCCACCCCGAACGCCGCGCCCGACACCACCACCCAGCCCCGCTCGGCGAGCCCGGAGCCGAGGGCCGCCGCCATGTGCGCCCCGTACGGGGTGCAGGCCCTCGCGCCGACCACCGCGACCGAGCGCAGGGACCAAAGGCGCAGATCGGGCCGCCCCCGCACCCAGAGTCCGACGGGCCGCCCGTCGCCCAGGTCATCCAGCTGGCTCGGCCACTCCCGGTCCCCCGGACAGACGAAGCGCCCGCCCACCGCGGCGACCGCGGCCAAGTCCCGCCCCGGCTCCACGGCGGCGGCGCGCAGCCGGTAGCCCCCGAGCCGTGCGGCGGTCATCCCGGGCAGCTTCTCGGCTGAGCCGTCCTCGACGGTGAGCCTCCGCATCAGCTCGACCGGACCGGTCCGCCGGAGCCAGCGCCCCGCGCGCTCGTCCCCCGGCTCCAGCACCCGGGTCAGGGCGGCCCTGGCCAGCCGCTCCGGCTCTCTGTCCAGGCCCAGTTCCCGGCCGGCCTCCTGGTCGGGGACACGGTCTTGACCGGGGTCGCGGTCGGGGACGCGGCCCGCCCCTTGCCGCCGCTCCCCCGTCAGCCCGCTCACCGCTGCCCCGCCCCCAGCGGCACCCCGCGCTGGATCCCCGTACGCAGCTCCAGGGCGACCGCCACGTCGGAGGCGTCCGGGCGGTCGGCGCCCCGCAGGTCCGCCACGGTCCACGCCACCCTCAGGACCCGGTCCAGCCCCCGGGCCGTGAGGATCCCGCGCTCCAGGTCCCGCTCCGCGGCCGCCAGCGCTCCCGGTGCCACGAGCAGTCGGGTCCGCAGCTCGTGGCCAGGCACCTCACTGTTCGTGGTCCACGGGGTGCCGGCCAGTCGCTCGGCCGCCCGCGCCCGGGCGTCCCGTACCCGGGCGGCGACGACGGCCGTCGACTCGCCGCGGTCGCCGCGCCCCAAGAGATCGGCGCGGTCGACCGGCTCCACCTCGACCCGCAGGTCCACCCGGTCGATGAGGGGCCCGGACAGGCGCGCCTGATAGCGGCGGACGACCGAGGGCGGGCACTCGCAGCCCGCCCCGGTGAGGGTGTGCCGACCGCAGGGGCACGGATTGGCTGCCAGCACCATCAGGAAGCGGGCCGGCAGCCGCACCACCCCCGCGGCCCGTGCGACCACCACATGACCCGACTCCAGCGGCTGCCGCAGCGCGTCGAGGGCCTTGCCCGAGAATTCGGGCGCCTCGTCCAGGAAGAGCACCCCGCGGTGGGCGAGGGACACCGCTCCGGGCCTCGGCATCCCGTTGCCGCCGCCGACCAGGGACTGCATGGTCGCCGAGTGGTGCGGGGCGCAGTAGGGCGCCCGGGAGACGAGCGGTTCACCCGGGGGGAGGATGCCCGCCACGGAGTGGACCGCCGTCACTTCGAGGGATTCCTGCCGGGTCAACGGCGGCAGGACCGACGACAGCCGTTCGGCCAGCATGGTCTTGCCGGTGCCCGGCGGGCCCGAGAGCAGCAGATGGTGCCCTCCCGCCGCGGCCACCTCCAGGGCCTGGCGCGGGCGCGGCTGCCCCGCGACGTCCGCCAGGTCCGGCCGGTGCCCGTCGCCCCGCCCGGCGGCCGGGGCGAGCCCCGCGCCGAGGCCAGTGCCGGGAATCACGAGCCCGGCCAGCATGGTGTCGGGCCGCCCCTGGCCCTCGACCGGCTCCTCGGGCACCGGTTCGTCGCACAGGACGGCGATGAGCTGGCGCAGGCTCCGGACGCCGAGGACCGAGACCCCCGGCACCAGGGCCGCCTCCCCGGCGGTCTGTTCGGGGACGACGACCTGCTCGTACCCCGCTTCGGCCGCCGCGAGGACGGCGGGCAGCACGCCCCGCACCGGACGGACCCGGCCGTCAAGACCCAGCTCGCCGATCATCACCACGTCGGCGATCATGGCCGGGGCGATCCGCTCCGCCGCGGCGAGGACAGCGCACGCTACAGCGAGATCGAACCCCGAACCACTTTTCGGCACGGAGGCCGGGGACAGCCCGACCGTGAGCTTCTTCTGCGGCCACTCCTCCCCGGAATTCACCACGGCGGCCCGCACCCGGTCCCGGCTCTCGATCAGGCTCTTGTCCGGCAGTCCGACCAGGGTGAAGGCCGCCACCCCCGGCTCAAGGTCCGCCTGGACCTCCACCACCACGCCTTCGACGCCGACCAGCGCCACGGAACACGCTCGCGCGAAGCCCATCAGGACACCCCCCGGGCGTGCTCCGTGACGGGGGCACCGCGCCGGGGCACGATCACCCCGATCAGATCGATGCGGACCCCGCCGGGCGGTGGCCCGCCGTGCCGGTCGAGCCAGATCTCGGCGAGCCGTCGCAGCCGGTCCGCCTTGACCGGGCCGACCGCCGCCATGGGGTGTTCGAACCCGTCCGACCTGCGCGTCTTCACCTCGCAGAAGACCAAGGCGTCGCCGTCCCTGGCCACGATGTCGATCTCTCCGGCGCGACAGCGCCAGTTGCGTTCGACCACCGCCATCCCGGCTTCGGCCAGCAGCCGCGCCGCCAGGTCCTCGCCGTACCGCCCGAGTGCTCCCCGTGCGTTCATGTCGGCACCACCTCCGGCACCGACTGTGACCCGGACCGCCGAAAGATGTGGATCTTGGTGGACAACTCCGCGGATGTGGAAAACCCGGCCACCCACACGGGTGACCGGGTCGTTCCTGCAACACGCGTATCGGCGGCCCGGCGGCGGGCGGCGCGGGGTCAGCCTCCCGGAAGTTCCAGATCGCTCTTGTTGAGCTCTTCGATGTTGACGTCCTTGAAGGTCAGCACGCGGACCTGCTTGACGAACCTCGCGGGCCGGTACATGTCCCAGACCCAGGCGTCCGCCATGGACACCTCGAAGAAGACCTCACCCTGGACGGAGTGCACCTGCATCTCGTAGTCGTTGGTGAGGTAGAAGCGCCGTTCGGTCTCGATCACATATTTGAACAGACCGACGACATCGCGGTACTCCCGGTAGAGCTTCAGCTCCATCTCGGTCTCGTACTTCTCGAGGTCCTCGGCGCTCATGGCATGTTTCCCCTTCAGCCGTGCGTGCCCCCCATTGTGCGTCAGCCTCCGGCACCCCTGGACGATTAGACGATTTCGGGGGCCAGAACCAGCGGATCACACGGGGGACCCTCGTCGAGGAGCGTGCGGAGCAGCTCGGCGAGTCTGGTCGGGTACACCGTCTCACGCGTCGCGAGCAGTTCGGCGGAAGTCCACCACCTCAGACCGGCGACGCTGCGCAGTTCCAGGTCGGTGAGGCCCTGCGGGGCGGTCCGGGTCTGTGTCGTGCGGGCCAGGTAGTACCACTCGTCCTGGTCCCAGCGCCGCCCGTCGAACGGGAAGGAGCAGATCCTGGTCCAGAGCAGTGGGCCCAGCTCGATGTCCGTGATCCCGGTTTCCTCGGCGAGCTCGCGGCGGGCCGCCTCTTCCCGGGTCTCGTCGCCCTCCAGACCGCCGCCCGGGGTGAACCACCAGGTGTCGGCCGGGTCGTCCGGCTCGTAGCCGTGCAGCAGCAGGACGCGGTCGTCGGGGTCCAGGAGGACGACCCGGGCGACCCTGCGCGCCCCGGAGGTCACCGTGCCTCTCCGGCGGGTGTCCTTCGGCGGCCGAGGCGCGCCGCCACGGGCCCGTACACCGCGCCGGCGAAAATCAGGGCGGCACCCACCAGGATCACGCCCAGCTGGAACGGCAGCGGGCCGGCGGCGGACACCCCGCCGGGCAGCGCGGCGAACGAGGAGGGCCGGCCGATCATGCCGTCCATCGGCCAGGCCACCGCGTCCACCCGGGCCCGCACGGCGCTCAGCGGCACGGAGCCCTCGCCGCCGTCCTGGAGGTGGACCCGGGAGTCCAGGGAGGTCGCCCGTTCATCGCCGAGCAGAAAGATCTGGCCCTTGGGCACGGTGGCGGAGAAGTCCCGGGGAGAGGCCGGCGCCTTCCTGCCCGGGGAGACCTGGCCCCGGTCGAGGTAGGGCTCGTCGACGGGGGTGCCGTTGACGGTGAGCCGTCCCTCCCGGTCACAGCAGGCCACCTTGTCGCCGCCGATCCCGACGACGCGCTTCACCATCGGTGTGGCGCCCCAGACCTGGTCGGTGAAGACCACCACATCACCGCGTCGGACCTCGGCCCCGTCTATCCGTTCGGCGAGCACCCGATCGCCGGGCTTCACCGTGGGGGACATCGAGTCGGTCGGAACCGTGTACGGCTGGTAGACCACCGCCGCCCAGGCGAAACCGCCGAGGAAGAGCACACAGCCGACGGCCACGGCCAAGCCCGACACCATGGCGCCGAGCCGGCCGCGGCCGTCTTCCTTGCGTCCTGTACCGCTCATCCCAGCGCTCCCCCGTCGGAGATCGACAATCGCTGATCCGAGTCGGCACCCTACCCGGCGGTACGCCCGGCGGTCAGCCTCCGGCGACGCCACAACACGAGGGGCAACGCTCCGGCTGCCCCCAGCGCCGCCGGCGCCATCGCGGCAGCCGCGTTCAGGCCGGGCTGGTCGAAGGTGTCCGGGATCGGAAGGGTCGCCCAGCGGCCCAGCGGCCAGGCGACGACGACGGCGCGGCCGACGACCTCGTCCGTGGAGACCGTGCCCTGTCCCGGGAGCTCCTGGTGGTAGCGCGAGTCCAGGGAGTTCTGCCGGTGGTCGCCCATGACGAAGATCCGGCCGTCCGGCACCTTGATCGGGCCGAAGGGCTTGTCGTTGCACGGGGTGTTCCCCG
The DNA here is from genome assembly GCF_055583985.1 of Streptomyces sp. NPDC104313. NCBI lineage: Bacteria > Bacillati > Actinomycetota > Actinomycetes > Kitasatosporales > Streptomycetaceae > Streptomyces > Streptomyces sp. NPDC104313. Next base: position 377,256 of record NZ_JBVJMW010000005.1, on the reverse strand, counting down.
GGAAGATGAACGACTTCTCGTCCAGGCTCTTCCCGTTGACCATGACCGGTCCGTTCTCCTTGCACTCCACGGTGTCGCCGCCGATCGCGATGACCCGCTTGATCAGGTCCTTCTCCTCGGAGGACGGCATCAGGCCGATGAAGCTCAGGAACTTCTGCACCGCGTTGGGCTCCGGGGTCACGGTGTCCTCCAGCCAGCCGCCCGGATCGTGGAAGACCACGACCTCGCCGCGCTCCGGCTCCGAGCCGAACCACGGTGTCAGCTTGTCGACCAGCACCCGGTCACCCCGCTGCAGAGTGTTCTGCATGGAGTCCGAGGGGATCGAGAACGCCTGTACCAGGAACGTCTTGATCAACAGTGCCAGAACCAGCGCGATACCGACGAGCAGCGGAAGCTCCAGCCAGAAGGAGCGTTGCCTCCTGGCCGGCCTGCCGCCGTCGCCGACCGGGGGGTCGCCCTCACCCTCCGGCGGGATCGCCGCCCCGCCCGCAGGAGACTCGTCGCGCCCCGGCCGGTCCTCGGGTTCGTCGTGTCCGGATCGTGCGCCGACCGCCAAATCCCCCACATCCACTCCTCAATACGTGCCACTGCCCGCGCCCGATCCGGTGCAGGCCAACCACTCCCATAACGAGCGGGAGTTCCGCAGGGGTCGGGAGCCGGACCATTCCATAGGGATCCGGAGGTGCCACACTATTCGACGGGGCCCGAGCCGCCGCCTCCGATGCGCGCGCGTCCGGGACCGCGCTGAAGGCGTCGCGCTCCTCCAGGGTGCTCCAGTGGCCGAAAGGCCAGGCGATCACGACGGCCCGCCCCACGACCTCTTCCTCGGAGACCGTGCCCCGGTCGGGTTCGTCGAGGTGGAAGCGGGAGTCGGCCGAGTCGGACCGGTGGTCCCCCATCATGAAGAGCCTGCCCCGAGCTACCTTCACCTCGAACGAGATGGTGGAGGGCCGGTCGTCGGGGTGGAGGTACGTCTCGGCCAGCGGTACGCCGTTGACGGTGACCCGGCCGTCCTCGCCACAGCACTTCACGGTGTCGCCGCCGACCGCGATGACCCGCTTGATCAGGTCCTGCTCGTCGTCGGACGGCAGCAGCCCGATGAAGGTCAGCAGCTCGGTGACCTGCTTGACGCCGATCGGCGGGTCCTTCTTCTCCCCGGGGTTCTCCTGTTGGAGCCAGCCGCCGGGGTCCTTGAACACCACGACGTCGCCACGCTGCGGCTTCGATCCGAACCACGGGGTCAGCTTGTCCACGAGCACCCGGTCACCGATCCGGATGGTCTGTTCCATCGACCCGGACGGGATGACGAACGCCTGGACCAGGAACGTCTTCAGGACGAGCGCGATCAGCAGCGCCGCGACGACGAGGACGGGGATCTCCCTCACCGCGGACCCACGGCGCTTACGCCGGACCTTCTTGGCGAGCCGGCGACGTTCCGCCCGGGTGGGCAGCGAGCGTGGCCCGGTGGGCCCGGTCCCGGTCGGCAAAGACGCGTCGGGGCCGGGTGCGTCGCGCGGACGTCCGCGGTTACCCATACGCCGCGCCGGGCGCCCGGGCACCGCCGAAGGCGCCGGTGCCCTCCAGCGAACCCGTCCGGGCGGGCGGCCAGCCCAGCCAGTCCACCCGGCCGGTCACCCGCTCGGCGGGGACCATCCCGCCCCCTGGCGATCCGAGATGGTCCCGGGAGTCACTGGAGCGGCTGCGGTGGTCGCCCATCATCCACAGGGCGCCGGCGGGCACCTCGATGTCGAAGGGCGCCCGGGAAGCGGTGTCACCGGGGTACAGGTACGGCTCGTCCACCGTTGCGTCGTTGACCGCGAGCCTTCCCCGCGCGTCGCAGCAGACGACGCGGTCACCGCCCACGCCCACCACGCGCTTCACGAAGTCGGTGTCGGCGGGCTCCGCGAGCCCCAGGGAGGACGCCGCCCCGCGCACCAGCCCGGTCAGCGGGTTCGCGTCGAGGTCCTCCCGTACGAACGAGCCGGTGCCGTCGAAGACCACCACGTCGCCGCGCTCGGGCTCGGCGCCGAACCGGTATGCCAGCTTGTTGACGAGAACCCGGTCACCGACCTGCAGGGTGGGCTCCATCGAGCGGCTGGGGATCAGGAAGGGCTGGACCACGTAGGAGCTGAACAGCAACAGGGCGACAGCGGCCAGGACCACACCGGCGAGCACCCGCCGCGAGGACAGGACGGAGACGACACGGTCCCGCGTACGCGAAAAGCGCGACCTCTCCCCGGACCCCGCGTCGGGTTCCGAGGAGCGGTCGCGCTCCGAGTGCTGTGCTTGCGTGTCCATCGCGGCCGAAGCTTATCCGGCCACGCTGTGAACGCGTGCGGCAGCTCAGTTGTCGCGCTTCTCCTTGATCTTCGCGGCCTTGCCGCGCAGCTCACGGAGGAAGTACAGCTTGGCGCGACGGACGTCACCGCGGGTGACGAGCTCGATCTTCTCGAAGATCGGGCTGTGCACCGGGAAGGTGCGCTCGACGCCGACGCTGAAGGAGACCTTGCGGACCGTGAAGGTCTCGCTGACGCCCGAGCCCTGGCGGCGGATGACGATGCCCTTGAACTGCTGGATACGGGAGCGGTTGCCCTCGATCACGCGCACGTGGACGTTGACGGTGTCACCGGCGCGGAACGCCGGAAGGTCCGAACGGAGGGTGGCGGCGTTCACGCCATCGAGCAGGGAAGTCATGGTTTCTGCTTTCTTCGCCGACGCCACAGGTCATCGACGGAATGTTGTTGAAGAGTTCGGGGTGCTGATCGCGTCGGGCGGGCGTCTTTCCCCCTGTGGCAGGGGCGCACACCGGACGTACAGCAGCGGCCTATTCTTCCACGGCGGTGGGCCTGCGCCAAAATCGGCCGCCGGGCTCCGGCGCGAAGCCGAGGATGGAGAGGATCTCGCGGTCCTTCTTGTCGAAGCCGCTCGCCTCGCACCGCTCGATCAGGTCGGGCCGGTTGAGTGCCGTGCGGGCGAAGGCCCTGTCCCGCCGCCACCGGGCGATCCTGCCGTGGTGGCCGCTGAGCAGGACGTCCGGGATGGAGCGGCCGCGCCACTCGGGAGGCTTGGTGTAGACGGGGCCCTCCAGGAGGTTGGCCATCGCACCCGGGGCGAAGGAGTCGTCCTGGTGGGACTCGGCGTTGCCGAGGACACCGGGCAGCAGCCGGGCCACGGCCTCCGTGATCACCAGGACGGCCGCTTCCCCGCCCGCCAGCACATAGTCCCCGATGGAGACCTCGACGACCCGGAGCCGGGTGGCGTACTCGTCGATCACCCGGCGGTCGATGCCCTCGTACCGCGCCGGGGTGAAGACGAGCCAGGGCTCGGCGGAGAGTTCGACGGCCAGTTCCTGGGTGAACGGCAGGCCGCTGGGCGTGGGCACGACGAGCACCGGGGAGTGCGCCCCGGCCTCGTAGCCGTCGGCCAGGGCCTCGTCCAGCGCCTCTCCCCAGGGCCCGGTCTTCATGACCATGCCGGGGCCACCGCCGTAAGGGGTGTCGTCGACCGTGTTGTGCCGGTCGTACGTCCACTCCCGCAGGTCGTGGACGTGGACGTCCAGCACGCCGCGGGCGCGGGCCTTGCCGACGAGGGAGACGCTCAGCGGTTCCAGGTACTCCGGGAAGATCGTGACGACGTCGAGCCGCATCAGGCGTCGCCCTTCGGCGCCTCGTCCGGGTCTCCAGCGGTCTCTTCCTCGTCGCGCGAGGAGGCGACCACGGCCTCGCTCTCGTCGATCAGGCCGGGCGGCGGGGTGATGACCGCGCGCTGCTCCTCCAGGTCGATCTCCGTGACGATCTCCTCCACGAAGGGGATCATCACCTCGCTGCCGTCGGGGCGCTCCACGATGAACAGGTCCTGCGAGGGCAGGTGGGAGATCTCGGTGATCCGGCCGATCCCGGTGCCGTCGGCGAGCACCACGTCGAGGTCGATCAGCTGGTGGTCGTAGAACTCGCCCTCGTTCTCGGGCAACTCCTCCGGGTCCACCTCGGCGATGAGCAGGGTGTTGCGCAGGGCCTCGGCGCCGGAGCGGTCGCGCACGCCCTCGAAGCGCAGCAGGAGCCTGCCGCTGTGGACCCGGCCGGTCTCGATTCTCAGCGGCCCTGTCGCCGCCGGTTCGGTGGCCAGGACGGCGCCGGGTCCGAGCCGCAGCTCCGGCTCGTCCGTTCGTACCTCGACGGTGACCTCGCCCTTGATGCCGTGGGCGCGGCCGATCCGCGCGACTACCAACTGCACGCTGTTCTCCGATTGGTGGGTGGGGACGTCGACCTGTCGGAAACGTCCGGGTGGCCGACGACAAAGGCCGGGGACGGCCCTAAGGCCCTCCCCGGCCCTGGCCGGTGTTCAACTCGCCTATCAGCGAACCTGGTCCACATCGACGAGGTCGACGCGGATCCCACGGCCGCCGATGGCACCCACGACCGTGCGCAGAGCGCGAGCGGTGCGGCCGTTACGGCCGATCACCTTGCCGAGGTCGTCGGGGTGGACCCGGACCTCCAGCACGCGCCCGCGACGCAGGGTGCGTTCGGCAACCTGCACGTCGTCGGGGTTGTCGACGATGCCCTTCACGAGGTGCTCGAGAGCCTCCTCGAGCATGCTCAGGCCTCGGTCGACTCGGTGGACGCGGAGGCGTCAGCCGCCTCGTCCGCCTTCTTGTCGGCCTTCTTGGCCTTGGGGGTGATGGCCTCACCCTTGGCCTCGTCACCGTCCGAGGACAGCGCCTCGAACAGCGCGCGCTTGTCAGCCTTGGGCTCCGGCTGCAGCAGCGGCGCGGGGGCCGGAAGGCCCTTGTGGGCCTGCCAGTCACCGGTGAGCTTCAGGATCGCGAGGACCGGCTCGGTCGGCTGGGCGCCGACGGACAGCCAGTACTGCGCGCGCTCTGCGTTGACCTCGATGCGCGAGGGGTTCTGCACCGGGTGGTACAGGCCGATCTCCTCGATGGCCCGGCCATCACGGCGGGTACGGGAGTCGGCGACGACGATGCGGTAGTGAGGCGAACGGATCTTGCCCAGACGCTTCAGCTTGATCTTGACTGCCACGGAAGTGGTGTCTCCTGGTCTATGACGTGGTTGGGCACAACTAGATGCCACGTGGGGTTGCGGTACTCGGAGTGCCCGATGGACGCGTCAGCCGGAGGAGAGAGGGGTCCTATGCGACTGTCGAGTACAGCTAGCCATTGTGCCACACCACATCGGCTCACCCCACCGCGACCGCCGCTTCCGGAATCTGGAACGGCTTGCCGCAGCCGCCGCAGACGATCGGCGCCTGCGCCAGGACCGACGGGACGACGCGGACGTTGCGTCCGCAGTCGCAGACGGCCTTGACCCGCACACCGCCCCCGGAGGAACCGTGCCGGGCGGCAGGTCCACGGAAGGAGCGCTTGGTGTCGGCGGCGGTGGCGACGGAGTGCGCCTTGAGGGCGCGCTGTAGCCGTTCGCTGGTCGGACGGTACCGGCGCTTGGCTTCCGGAACCAGCGTGACCAGCGAGAATCCGCTGCTGGGGTGGGGTTCCTCGGCATGATCGAGGCCCAGTTCCTCGGCGATCGCGAGGAAGCGTCGGTTGTGGTAGCGGCCGGCGCGGGAGGTGTCTCGGACTCCTCTCGCGGCGGCGATGCCGTGGACTGCCTCATGGAGCAGTCGCTCGAAGGAGAGCTCGGCGCCACAGGCGGACGAGGACTCTCCGATCAGGGACTCGGGCGCGGCAAGATCGGGCAGCTCGGGGTGGTACCGCTGAATGTCGGCCCACGCCTGTGCCAGCTCTGCGGCAAGTACAGGTGGTGTCGTGCTCACGTCGTGACAACGAGCCCGAGGGCCCCGGTGTTCCTATTCCGGGGCATCCCAAATAATTTGCACGTACCAGTCAGTTGCCCTTGATGCGTCCGGACGCGGGCGGGTGCGCAGAACTGCGGAGAAGACGCACAGCTCACACCAAGGTGGTGCACAGCGTGCGGTACGTCCGGGGCTCCGGAGTGAGAAGCGCGGGCGGCCCGCGCTCCTGCCGAATCCGCCCGAGAGACTACCCGCCCCTCCGTTCGACGTGCCCGGAGCGGGGTGTCGGGTGAGACTGGTCGGAGAGCAGACGCGGAACGGGGTGCGCGAACGGGGCACGCAAGCACTGCTCCACCACCCCTGGACGGAATGGCGGACGCGCAGTTCTCCGGCTACGGGGTGCGCAACACGCGCACACGGGGACGTCCACTCGGGCACGACCGACCTCTTGGCGGATTGGGGCACTTTCCATGACACCAACGCTCGTCCGGAACCAGCCGGCCGCGGACACCTCCGCACCGGCGGACGCCGGTACCCGCGCACGCGACTGGGCCGAGATCCAGGAACGCATGCTCGCGCCGCTGTACGAGGCGGTGTACGACCGGATGGAGGTCGGGACCGCCACCCGCATGCTGTCCCTCGGCTGTGGCTCGGGCCTGGCGATGCTCGTCGCGGCGGCCCGGGGGGCGCACGTCACGGGTATGGACTCCGACCGGGAGCGCCTGGCGCTGGCCCGGGCACGGCTGCTGCCCGACGCGGACTGGGACGAAGCGCCCGCGCACTCCCCGCACCCGGCCCGCCGTCGGGCCCGGCTGCTGGAGGACGGGCGGCCCGCGCCCGCCGGCACGGACGGCGCCCCGTTCGACCTGATCACGGTCTTCGAACCGATCGGCTGTGCGGCCGGGGACTCCGAGGGGCTGGTGCCCGCGCTGCGGTCGGCCGTGCCGCTGGCGGTCCGGGGCGCCTCGGTGGTGCTGACCGGATGGGGACCGCCGGAGCGCTGCGCCACGGCCGCGGTGCTGAGGGCGGCCGCGCGGCCGGCGGAGTCCGCGCGGACTCCGCGTACGGACCCCGGCAGGTGGCGGCCCACGCTCCGGGACGATCTGGAGGACGTGGCGGCGCGGGCCGGGTTGAAGCCGGACGGTTCGGGTCGGGTGTCCTGCCCGTTCGGCTACGCGGACGTGGGCAGCGCGGTGCGCGGGCTGCTGTCCACCGGCCTCTTCGACGCCGCTGTGCGGGCCACGGACCGCTCCCGGGTGGAGCAGGAGGTCACGGTGGCCCTGCGTCCGTACCGACGGCAGGACGGCACGGTGTGGATGCCGAACGTCTTCCGCTATCTGGTCTGCGTGACCTGAGGACCCGGGGCCCGCTCGCAGGACATGCGTAAGGGGCGCCCTCTCTCAGGGGCGCCCCTCACGCGTACGGATCGGGTCCCGCTACATGAACTTCTTGAACTCGTCCGGCAGCTCGAAGTTCTTGTCCTCCTGGGCGGGCAGGCCGAACGCGCCGCCCTGGGCGGCCTGCTCGCGGCGCTCGGCGGCGGCGGCCTCCTCGGCCTTGCGCTTCATGGGGTTGCCGCTCTTACGCTTGCCCTTGGCCTGCTTGACCTGCTTCTTCTGACGGCCGGGGCCGCCGCCCATGCCGGGCATGCCCGGCATCCCGGGCATGCCGCCGCCCTGGGCCATCTTCGACATCATCTTGCGGGCCTCGAAGAAGCGCTCCACGAGGCTCTTGACCGCGGAGACCTCGACGCCCGAACCCTTGGCGATACGGGCCCGGCGCGAGCCGTTGATGAGCGTCGGCTCGGCGCGCTCCTTGGGGGTCATCGACTTGATGATCGCGGCGGTGCGGTCGATGTCGCGCTCGTCGATGTTGCTGATCTGGTCCTTGATCTGCCCCATGCCGGGCAGCATCCCGAGCAGCTTGGAGATGGAGCCCATCTTGCGGACCTGCTCCATCTGGGCCAGGAAGTCATCGAGCGTGAAGTCCTTGCCGCCCTTGCTGGAGGACAGCTTGGAGGCCATTTTGGCGGCCTCTTCCTGGCTGAACGTCTTCTCCGCCTGCTCGATCAGGGTGAGCAGGTCACCCATGTCGAGGATGCGGGAGGCCATCCGGTCCGGGTGGAACGCGTCGAAGTCCTCCAGCTTCTCGCCGTTCGACGCGAACATGACCTGCTTGCCCGTGACATGGGCGATCGACAGGGCCGCACCACCGCGGGCGTCGCCGTCGAGCTTGGAGAGCACCACGCCGTCGAAGCCGACGCCGTCGCGGAAGGCCTCGGCGGTGTTGACCGCGTCCTGACCGATCATCGCGTCGACGACGAAGAGGATCTCGTCGGGGCTGACGGCGTCGCGGATGTCCGCGGCCTGCCGCATCAGCTCCTGGTCGATGCCGAGGCGTCCGGCGGTGTCGACGATGACGATGTCGTGGACCTTGGCCTTGGCGAACTCGATGGAGTCCTTGGCGACCTGGACCGGGTCGCCGACGCCGTTGCCCGGCTCGGGGGCGTACACGGCGACGCCGGCGCGCTCGGCGACGACACTGAGCTGGTTGACGGCGTTGGGGCGCTGGAGGTCGCAGGCGACGAGCAGCGGGGAGTGGCCCTGACCCTTGAGCCAGAGGCCGAGCTTTCCGGCCAGCGTCGTCTTACCGGCGCCCTGGAGACCGGCGAGCATGATCACGGTGGGCGCGGTCTTGGCGAACCGCAGTCGCCGGGTCTCGCCGCCGAGGATGGCGACGAGCTCCTCGTTGACGATCTTGACGACCTGCTGGGCGGGGTTCAGCGCCTGGGAGACCTCGACGCCGCGCGCCCGCTCCTTCACCTTGGCGATGAAGGCCCGGACCACGGGCAGGGCGACATCGGCTTCCAGCAGGGCGATACGGATCTCGCGTGCCGTGGCGTCGATGTCCGCCTCGGACAAGCGGCCCTTGCCCCTGAGGTTCTTGAAAGTCGCGCTAAGGCGGTCGGAGAGAGTATCGAACACGGCGCTCGTCGGTCCTCAGGGTCGGGGGCGGGGCAGGTCGGTCGCCCTCCAGGGTATCCGTCCCCCGGGTAACGCCAAGCCCTCGCCCGGATCCGGAGCCCGGGGAGGGCTTGAAGTGGGTGTTCCGCGGGTCAGCCCAGGGCCTTCTCGACTTCCCGGGCGACCTCGGCGGCGCGGGCCGGGGACAGCGGTTCGCCGTCGGTGCCGGTGACGTAGAAGGCGTCCACGGCGTTGGCGCCGAGGGTGGAGGCATGGGCGCTGCGCACCCGTACGGCGCTCTGTTCCAGGGCCCGGCCGATCCGGTGCAGCAGGCCCGGGGCGTCCTGGGCGCGGACTTCGATGACGGTGGCGCGGCGGGAGCCGGCGGCGGCCACGGTCACCCGGGGCGGCGGGGCCTTCACGCCGCGCCGGCGCGGGTAGGCGGCCTCCCGCTCCGCGAGGCGGGCCTGGATGTCCAGGGAACCGTCGAGGGCGCGTACGAGGTCGGCACGGAGGCGGGCGGCCTGGGGCAGGGACCCGTACTCGGCGGCGACGCGCCAGCTGAGCAGCAGCAGGTCCGCCCGCTCCCCCAGCTCGTCGGGGAGCTCCACCGCGCGCAGGTCGGCGGCGCGCACGGTGAGGCGGTGCAGGGCGAGGACTCCGGCGGCGGCGGGCAGGACGCCGGGGCGGTCGGGCACGGCGATGAGGAGTTCGACGCCTACGGGTTCCGCTTCGCCGTCCCCGGCGGGCTCCTCGGTTCGGGTATGGAGGGCGAGGACGGGTTCGCCGGTACGCAGGGCCTCGATGGCGAGGCGTTCGTGCCCGGCGCTGGGCGCGGTCTCCTCGGGCTCGCCGGGAAGCCCCCCGGCGAGAACGGCCGCGACGCGTTCGGCCAGGTCGGTGACGAGGGAGGCGCGCCAGGAGCTCCAGGCGGCGGGCCCGGTGGCGAGCGCGTCGGCCTCGGTGAGTGCGTGCAGCAGTTCCAGGGTGGAGGTGCTGGAGACGGCTTCGGCCACCGATCGCACGGTGGCGGGGTCGTCGAGGTCGCGTCGGGTGGCGGTCTCGACGAGCAGCAGGTGGTGGCGTACGAGGGTGGCGATGACGCCCACGTCGTGCTGGTCGAAGCCGATCCGGGTGGCCACGTCCCGGGCGATGACCTCACCGGCCACGGAGTGGTCGCCGGGCCGGCCCTTGCCGATGTCGTGCAGGAGCGCGGCGACCAGGAGGAGGTCGGGGCGGTGGACACGGCGGGTGAGGGAGGCGGCGCGGACGGCGGTCTCCACGAGGTGCCGGTCGACGGTCCAGGTGTGGACGGCGTTGCGCTGGGGACGGCAGCGGACGCGTTCCCAGTCGGGCAGCAGTCGGGTGATGATCCCTTCCGCCTCGAGCGCCTCCCAGACGCCGACTGTGGCCTCGCCCGCGCCGAGCAGGGTGACGAGTTCCTCGCGGGCCTCGGGGGGCCAGGGGACCGGCAGCGGCTGGGTGGTGGCCGCCAGATGGCGGACGAGGTGGCGGGAGAGCGGGAGTCCGGCCTCGGCGGCGGCAGCGGCGGCGCGCAGAGGGAGGACCGGGTCGCGTTCGGGGCGGGCGGCGCGGGCGAGGACCACTTCGCCGTCCGCGTCCACCACGCCGTCGGCGAGCGGGGTGCGTTCGGGGGCGGCCTTGGAGCCGAGCCCGCCGCCGAACATGGCGCGGAGTCTCGGGCGGACGGAGCGGGCGCGCAGGACGCGGTTGACCTCGCGCCAGGTGACGTCGGTGGCGTACGAGACGGTACGGGCGGCCTCGTAGACCTTGCGGAGCAGGGTGTCGGCGTCGAGGAGGCCGAGGGCTCGGGCGACCTGGTCCTGGTCCTGGAGGGCGAGGCGGTCGGTGGCGCGCCCGGTGGTGAGGTGCAGGGCGTCGCGGGTGTCCAGGAGGGTGCGGCGGGCCTCGGTGAGGCCTTCGCGGGGGGCGTCGGCGACCCAGGACGCGGCCACGGCGCGCAGGGCTGTGGCGTCGCGGAGGCCGCCGCGGGCCTCCTTGAGGTCGGGTTCCAGGAGGAACTGGAGCTCGCCCATCCGCTCGGCCCGTTCCTGGCAGAGCTCGTGGAGTGCGGGGAGGCGTTTGGGGGCCTGGTTGCGCCAGTCGGCGAGGATCGCGGTGCGCAGGGTGGCGATGAGGCCGAGGTCGCCGGTGACGGGGCGGGCGTCCAGCAGGCCGAGCTGGACCTTGAGGTCCTCGCCCGCGGTCTTCCTGGCCTCGCCGGGGGTGCGTACGGAGTGGTCGAGGGCCAGGCCCAGGTCCCAGACCGGGTACCAGATGCCGTCGGCGAGGGCGGCGAGTGCCGCCGCGTCGGCGCTGCCGTCGTGCAGGAGGAGCAGGTCGAGGTCGCTGCGTGGGGAGAGCTCGCCGCGGCCGTAGCCGCCGACTGCTACGAGGGCGGCGCCGCGCACCCCGGCGCGTGTCGCGGCGGCGGTGAACAGGCCGGTGAGCCAGTCGTCGGTGAGGCGGGCGAGGGCCGCACGGCGCGGCGGCCCGGCCGGCGCCTCCTGCTGGAGGAGGCGCAGCCGGGCCGCCGCGTAGCCGCTGAGTCCCGGGCCTTCGGTTTCGGTGGTCACTTCGGTACGCGTCACCCAGCTGCCTTCCGTTGGCGGGCTGTCGGTCAGAGGGCGTCCGGGCCGCGCTCGCCGGTCCGGACGCGGACGGCGGTCTCGACCGGGACGCTCCAGACCTTGCCGTCTCCGATCTTGCCGGTACGGGCGGCCTTGACGACGACCTCGATGAGCTGTTCGGAGTCCTCGTCCTCGACGAGGACCTCGATGCGGATCTTGGGGACCAGGTCGACGGTGTATTCGGCGCCCCGGTAGACCTCGGTGTGACCGCGCTGCCGCCCGTAACCGCTGGCTTCGGTGACGGTGAGCCCCTGGACCCCGAAGGCCTGGAGGGCCTCCTTGATCTCGTCCAGCCGGTGGGGCTTCACGACCGCGGTGATGAGCTTCATGCGTCCACCTTCTTTGCGTTCGGTGCTGTCGTCGGGGCCGGTGCCGGTGCGGCGGTGCGGGAGACGGTGCCGCCGCCGGCGCCGCTGAAGTCGTACGCCGTCTCGGCGTGCTCGACCTGGTCGATGCCGGAGATCTCGTCGTCCTCGGAGACCCGCATCCCGATGGTCCGATCGAGCAGGAGGGCGATGAGGGCGGAGACGACCAGAGAGTACGCGAGGACGGCGACGACGCCGACGGCCTGCTTGCCGAGCTGTTCGAGGCCGCCGCCGTAGAGGAGTCCCTTGGCGTCGGACTGGACACCGCCGGTGGCGAAGAAGCCGACCAGGATGGAGCCGATGATGCCGCCGACGAGGTGGACGCCGATGACATCCAGGGAGTCGTCGTAGCCGAACCTGTACTTCAGGCCGACCGCCATGGCGCACAGGACACCGGCGATCGTGCCGACCGCGATCGCGCCGAGCGGGCTGACGGAGCCGCCCGCCGGGGTGATGGCGACGAGTCCGGCGACCGCGCCGGAGGCGGCGCCCAGAGTGGTGAAGGAGCCGTGGCGCAGCTTCTCGTAGACGAGCCAGCCGAGGACGGCCGCGGCGGTGGCGACCTGGGTGTTCAGGAACATGACCGCGCCGACGCCGTCGTCGTTGCCGAGCCAGGATCCGGCGTTGAAGCCGAACCAGCCGAACCACAGGAGGGCCGCGCCGAGCATGACGAGCGGCAGGCTGTGCGGGCGCATCGGGTCCTTCTTGAAGCCGACGCGCTTGCCGATGACCAGGATGACGCCGAGGGCGGCAGCGCCGGCGTTGATGTGGACGGCCGTGCCGCCGGCGAAGTCGATGACGCCCATCTCGAAGAGCCAGCCCCCGGCGCCCCACACCCAGTGGGCGACGGGGAAGTAGACGACGCTGACCCACAGGACGATGAATACCGCCCAGGCCGTGAACTTCACCCGGTCGGCCAGGGCACCGCTGATCAGGGCCGGGGTGAGAACGGCGAACATCAGCTGGAAGACGGCGAAGACGTAGACCGGGATGGTGTAGCCGTCCCAGAGTTCGGTGACGCCGATGCCGCTGAGGCCGACGTAGTCGGAGTTCCAGCCGATGACCGAGCCGACGTCGGTGCCGAAGGCGAGGCTGAATCCGTAGAGCACCCACAGGATCGTGACGATCCCGAGGCTGATGAAGCTCATCATCAGCATGTTGAGGGTGCTCTTGACGCGGACCATGCCTCCGTAGAAGAAGGCCAGGCCGGGGGTCATGAGCATCACCAGGGCCGAGCAGATGAGCATGAACCCGGTGTTGGCGGCAGACAGCTCGGGGGCGTCTGCGGCAAGCGTCGTGATGCCTGGGGGCATCGGCGTCTCCTCGTCGTCGGGTGCGGCCGCGGCGTGCGGGGGAATGCTGCGGGACCACTGGGGAAGGTGCGGGCCGGTTATGAGCCACGAGATTGGCCGAGGGCCGTTTCCGGGGATGCCGCACGATGTTTCGCGAGCGTGACGAAGAGAGATCGCGTGTTTCGGCCCGGTGAATCCGGGGTGGCGCATCCGGTGCCCTGCCTACCATGCGGCACACGCCGCATACGGTGCGGTTGAAACGCCCGGGGCCGAAGAACACGAAAACCGGCCACGGCGACCCTCCGGATGACCAGGCGGTGGGGAAGCCGAGTCGGGCTGTACGGAAGGGGCGCCGCGGCAGGGGCCGGGGTGCCGGTCAGACAGCTTCGGCGGTCTCCGGCAGCTGTTCGTGGAGCAGCTCGGTGAGCCGGGCGACGTCGGCGACGTCGCCGAAGTTCCTGGCAGCGGTGTCGACGGTCTTGCGCAGGCGGGTGTTCACCCGCTCGGAGCGGACCTTCTTTGCGATCTTCAGGGCGCGGGCGGCGAGCACGGTGGACTCCTCCGGCTCGCGCTGGAGGAGATGGACGGTGGCCATGCCGATGAGGTTGAGCGCGTAGGAGCGCTGGTGCTCGTCGTCCTCGCCGAACAGCTCGACGGCCTTGTCCATGGCGGGCTGGGCGAGCGAGGCGTATGTGGGGCTGCGCCCGGCGACATAGGCCAGGTCACGGTAGGAGTGGGCGTTCTCCCCGTTCAGCTCGGCCTCGGAGAAGAAGCGGATCCAGTCGGGCTCCGGCTCGCCGTCGAGACCCGCGTCCAGGAAGGTGTCCTCGGCCATCCGGACGGCCCGCTTGCACTTGCTGGGCTGGCCCATGTTGGCGTAGGCGCGGGCCTCCATCGCGTGCAGCATCGCCTGGGTACGGGAGGTGGCGCAGTCTCGGCTGCCGTACTGCGCGAGGTGGATCAGCTCCAGGGCGTCGTCGGGGCGGCCCAGGTGGATCATCTGGCGGCTCATGCTGGAGAGGATGTAGCTGCCGAGCGGCTTGTCCCCGGCTTCCTTGGCGGCGTGCAGGGCGAGCACGAAGTACTTCTGGGCGGTGGGCTGGAGGCCGACGTCGTAGCTCATCCAGCCCGCCAGCTCGGCCAGTTCGGCGGCGCAGCGGAAGAGGCGCTGGGCAGTGGGTCCTGGCTGCGGCTCCTGGAGCAGGTCGGTGACCTCGTGCAGCTGCCCTACGACGGCCTTGCGGCGCAGCCCGCCGCCGCACTGGGCGTCCCACTGCCGGAACATCGCGGTGGTCGACTCCAGCAGGTCCAGCTCGGGCCCGGAGAGCCGGGAGGGGCGGTGGGCGGGGGCCGGGGACTGCGGCTCGCCGGAGCTCTGGACGGGGACGGGCACCAGCCAGCGCTGCATCGGCTCGATGAGGGCGGGGCCCGCGGCCAGCGCCAGCGAGCTGCCGAGGAAGCCGCGCCGGGCGAGCATCAGGTCGCTGCGGGAGAACTCGCTGAGCAGGGCGACGGTCTGGGGGCCGGCCCAGGGCAGGTCGACTCCGGCCACCGAGGGTGACTGGTGGGCGGTGCGCAGCCCGAGCTGTTCGATGGCGACGACGGTGCCGAAGCGCTCCGAGAACAGCTCGGAGAGGATGCGCGGGATCGGCTCGCGCGGCTGTTCCCCGTCGAGCCAGCGCCGCACCCGGGAGGTGTCGGTGCTGATGTGGAGAGCGCCCATCTGCCGCGCCCGCCGGTTCACCTGGCGTGCCAGCTCGCCCTTGGACCAGCCACTGCGCACGAACCACGACCCCAACTGCCCGTTGGAGCGCTTCCCGGCATCCGTGTCGCCTGTGCCGCTGCCACTCACTGGAACGCCCCCATCCCGCCGAAACCTCTATCGCGCGAACCATTGTCAGAATGCCGTGCATCGGTGCTGTCCGTAAGAGATAGGAACACCCTCGAACAGGAAATCGGGTTGCCTGCGGCATACCCGTGGGTGCACATACTCCCAGGGTTCGCGTACCGACGGTAATCCTACGATCACCCCTCCCGCGAGGGGGGTTGAGGAAACGCCACCATTCGCCACCCCTTCGAATGAACCCGACTGCCGCTGGGCGCGCTTGACTTGACCAATCAGGGCCGAGGGCGAGCGGATGGAAGCATTCGGGAGCGCGTACACCGTGGCGCACTCCCTTTCGCACTACCGCGCACGCCACTCGATCGAGTTTCAGCGACGGAGGGTCACCCGGGCAACGCGGGTCGTAACCACCGACGAGCCGGACCCGTTGGAGGGGGCATGGGCTTCACGATCGGCGGCATCCGGGAGATGCGATCCGGTGCGCGGCGACGCCACCGCGGCACCGAGGGCACGGCGGTGGCCGAGTACACCGGACTGTGGGGCTGGGCGGTGACGCCCGGAGCACGGGCCGAGGCCGGCTCCTGCTCGTGCGGCGAGCCGGCCTGCCCGGCACCGGGAGCCCACCCGCTGGACTTCGCCCGGGAGGTCCCGGCCGGCAGCGGCCTGGACCGCGCGTCGGACGCCTGGGCCCGGACGCCGGGAGCGGCGATGCTGTTGGCCGTGGGCCGCTCCTTCGACGTGCTGGACGTCGCGGAGGGGGCCGGGCGGCGGGCCCTGGTGCGGATGGAGCGGATGGGGCTGCCGTCGGGGCCGGTCGCGGTGACGCCGACCGGCCGGGCGCAGTTCCTCGTCGCCCCCGGGGCCGCCGCCGAACTGCCCGAGTTGCTCTACCGGATGGGCTGGGACGACGCAGGGCTGGACCTGCGCGGCCTCGGCCCGGGGACCCACATCACCGCCCCGCCCTCCGACCTCGGCGGCCTCGGCCCGGTCCGCTGGCTTCGGCCCCCGCTGCTGGACACCGTGGCCGCTCCGCCGCAGGCGCGGCTGCTGTTGGGGACCCTGGCGTACGTCTGCCACCGCTCGTAGTTTTCGAAGCGGGCGCGGAAACGGCGGACGGGCGGCAGGCTCCTCCCAGGAGCCGCCGCCCGTCCGCCGTGCCGGCCGAGGGATGGATCAGTCGCCGATCAGGGCGTCCACGAAGGCGCCCGGCTCGAACGGGGCGAGGTCGTCCGCCCCCTCGCCGAGACCGATCAGCTTCACCGGTACGCCCAGCTCGCGCTGGACCGCGATGACGATGCCGCCCTTGGCGGTGCCGTCGAGCTTGGTGAGGACGATGCCGGTGATGTCCACGACCTCCGCGAACACCCGGGCCTGGACGAGGCCGTTCTGTCCGGTGGTGGCGTCGAGGACGAGCAGGATCTCGTCCAGCGGGCCGTGCTTCTCCACGACGCGCTTGACCTTGCCCAGCTCGTCCATGAGGCCGGTCTTGGTGTGCAGCCGGCCCGCGGTGTCGATGAGGACGACGTCCGCACCCTCGGCGATGCCTTCCTTGACCGCGTCGTAGGCGATCGACGCCGGGTCACCGCCCTCGGGCCCGCGGACCGTGCGCGCGCCGACCCGTTCGCCCCAGGTCTGGAGCTGGTCGGCGGCGGCGGCGCGGAAGGTGTCGGCCGCGCCGAGCACCACGCTGCGTCCGTCGGCGACGAGCACCCGGGCCAGCTTGCCGGTGGTGGTGGTCTTGCCGGTGCCGTTGACGCCGACGACCATGACGACGCCGGGGGTCTCGGCGCCGCCCTCGGTCCTGACCTCTCGGTCGAGGTCCGGGCCGAGCAGGGCGATCAGCTCTTCGCGGAGCAGGTTGCGCAGGTCCTCCGGAGTGCGGGTGCCGAGCACGCGGACGCGCTCGCGGAGCCGCTCGACCAGTTCCTGGGTGGGGGCGACGCCGACGTCGGCGGTGAGGAGGGTGTCCTCGATCTCCTCCCAGGTGTCCTCGTCGAGGTTGTCGCGGGAGAGCAGGGTGAGGAGCCCCTTGCCCAGCGAGTTCTGCGAGCGGGCGAGCCGGGCCCGCAGGCGGACGAGCCGGCCGGCGGTGGGCTCGGGGACCTCCAGCGCGGGCGGCGCGGGAGCCTCGGCGACCGGGGCCTCCTCCGCGGGCGCGGTGGCGTCCGGGAGGCCGACTTCGTCGATGGTGCGCCGCGCTTCGTCGCGCGGCGTCCCGGCCTCCTCGCCGACCTGCGGTTCGGCGGGAGGAGTGATGGTCGGCGTGCTCGGCGGCGGGGGCGGCAGCTTCTTCTTACGGCTGCCGACCACGAGCCCGCCGACCAGGCCGACAGCGACCAGGGCGATGACTACAGCGAGGATGACGATTTCGACGAGTTCCATAACCCGTCCAGTATCGGCCACGGCCGTGCCACGGGCGCGGCCCCGGCTGCCCCCCGGCGATCCATCGGGGCCATATGCACCTTTTGGCGGCAATTCAAACACCGACCCCTACACTTCTGACGCCACGTCAGCTACGGTGCCGCCGCCCGTCCAGATGCCCGGATACGCATCTGCCCACCTGCCCGCCCGCCCCGCCTGCCCATCTGCCTCGGCGAAGGGACGCCCCCGATGGCCTTCACAGTGGTCCGGTTCAATCTCGTCGACCCCGCAGCCACACCCGTATCGCTCTCGGCCCGCTATCGCGCCGCCCTGGAGATGGCGGCGTACGCGGACGGGCACGGCGTCGACACGGTGCAGACCGAGGAGCACCACGGGGTGGCGAACTCCTGGCTTCCCTCCCCGTTCACGTTCGCCGGGGCGGTCTTCGGCGCCACCCGCCGGATCGCGGTGACCGTCTCGGCGATCATCGGGCCACTGCACGATCCGCTGCGTCTCGCGGAGGACATCGCGGTGCTGGACCTGCTGAGCGCGGGCCGGCTGGTGACCGTCGCGGGGATCGGCTACCGCCCCGAGGAGTACGAGCGGGCCGGGGTCGAGTGGGGGCGGCGCGGCAGGCTCCAGGACGAACTGCTGGAGACGCTGCTGGCGGCGTGGACCGGGGAGCCGTTCCCGTACCGGGGCCGTACGGTGCGCGTCACCCCGCGCCCGTACACGCGCCCGCACCCGCTGCTGCTGGTCGGCGGCAGCTCACGGGCGGCGGCGCGGCGGGCGGCCCGGCTGGGGCTGCCGCTGTTCCCGAGCGCGCATCTGCCGGAGCTGGAGGCGTACTACCACGAGCGGCGCGCCGAGCACGGGACGGAAGGCTTCTGCATGATGCCCGCTGCCGAGACCCCGCTGCTGCACGTGTCCGAGGACCCGGACCGTACGTGGGCCGAGTACGGCGAGCACTTCCTGCACGAGGCGCGCACCTACGCCTCCTGGCAGTCCAAGGACATCCGCTCGGCGGTGCGCTCGTCGGCGGCGACGGTGGCGGAGCTGCGCGAGGAGGGGGTGTACCGGATCGTCACGCCGGACGGACTGAAGGCCCTGGAGGCGGAGAGCCTGGTCCTGCACCCCCTGTGCGGCGGGATGCCGGTGGAAGAGGGGTGGCGCAGCCTGCGGCTGTTCTGCGAGGCGCTGGAAAAGCCGACCGCCCCGGCTCGGTAGACCGGGGCAGCGCGGGCGGGAAAAGGGGCTAGCCCATCTCCTCCAGCGTCTTGCCCTTGGTCTCCTTCACGAATTTCAGCACGAAGGGGATCGAGAGCACGGCGAAACAGGCGTAGATGATGTACGTCCCCGAGAGGTTCCAGTCGGACAGGCTCGGGAAGCTGGCGGTGATCGCCCAGTTGGCGATCCACTGCGCGAAGACGGCAACGCCGAGGGCGGCGGCGCGCAGACGGTTCGGGAACATCTCGCCCAGGAAGACCCAGACGACGACACCCCACGACAGGGCGAAGAAGAGCACGAAGACGTGGGCGGCGACCAGGGCGACCGTCCCCTGCGTGGTCGGCAGCTTGCCGTCGACCAGATCCGCGGAGAACGCCCAGGCCTCGACCGCGAGCGCGAGCGCCATGCCGACCGAGCCGACGAGGGCGAGCGGCCTGCGGCCCACCCGGTCCACCAGCACCATCGCGATCACCGTGCCGATGATGTTGACGATCGAGGTGGTGAACGAGTAGAAGAACGAGTCGGTCGGGTCGATGCCGACGGACTGCCACAGCGTCGCCGAGTAGTAGAACGCGACGTTGATGCCGACGAGTTGCTGGAACATCGACAGGCCGATGCCGACCCAGACGATGGGCAGGAAGAAGAAGCGGTTGCCGAGCAGGTCCTTGAAGGAGGACTTGTGCTCGCGGTGCATGGCGGTCTCGATCTCGGCCACCCGGGCGTCGAGGTCGATGTTCTTCCCCTCGACCTCTTCGAGGATCTTGCGGGCTTGGGCCTTCCTGCCGACCGAGATGAGGAAGCGCGGGGACTCGGGGATGGCGAAGGAGAGCAGTCCGTACAGGAGGGCCGGGACGACCATCACGCCGAGCATCCACTGCCAGGCCTCCAGGCCCAGGATCTTGCCGCGCTGGTCGCCGTCGGCGATCTGGAGGATGGCGTAGTTGACCAGCTGGGAGATGGCGATGCCGATGACGATGGCCGCCTGCTGGAAGGAGCCGAGCCGGCCGCGGTAGGCGGGCGGGGAGACCTCGGCGATATAGGCCGGGCCGATCACCGAGGCCATGCCGATGGCGAACCCGCCGATGATGCGCCACATCGCCAGGTCCCACAGCGCGAACGGCAACGCGGAGCCCACCGCGCTGACCGTGAACAGCACGGAGGAGATCTGCATGCAGCGGATGCGGCCGATACGGTCCGCGATCCGGCCGGCGGTGGCGGCGCCGATCGCACAGCCGATCAGTGCGATGGCGATGACCTGGGCGAGCGTGCCGGACCCGATGTCGTACCGGTCGCGGATCGCCTCGACGGCCCCGTTGATGACGGAACTGTCGTAGCCGAAGAGGAAGCCGCCCATCGCCGCGGCCGCGGTGATGAAGATGACGTGGCCGAGATGGTCCGGATGGGCCGCCCGGGCCCCGGACCCGGGTCCGTTCGCTGTGCTGGTCACATGGACTCCTGATGCCTGGCCGCAAGTCAGACGTGGGGGTGAGCCTTCCCAGTGGGGCACAACTTCCCGACCGCCACCACTTGAAGGTGAAATGGACTGCGCAGAGGTTGTGCATCCAGGAAGCGGAGCCGAACAGTGGGTCGAGTGGGTCGATCCCCGTGTACCCAAGAGTTCACAGAAGGTGCGTTGAACTTCTGATGATTCGGCAGAGGTCAGCGCAGCCGCTGGCTGATGACCTTCGAGACCCCGTCGCCCTGCATGGACACGCCGTACAGCACGTCGGCGACCTCCATCGTCCGCCTCTGGTGGGTGATCACGATCAGCTGGGAGCTCTCCTGGAGCTCCTCCATGATCCGGATCAGCCGCTGCAGATTGGTGTCGTCCAGCGCGGCCTCGACCTCGTCCATCACATAGAACGGGCTGGGCCGGGCCTTGAAGATCGAGACCAGCAACGCCACCGCCGTCAGGGACCGCTCACCGCCCGACAGCAGGGAGAGCCGCTTCACCTTCTTGCCCGGCGGACGCGCCTCGACGTCCACCCCGGTGGCGAGCATGTTGTCCGGGTCGGTCAGGACGAGCCGCCCCTCTCCGCCGGGGAAGAGCCGCGAGAAGACCCCCTCGAACTCACGGGCGGTGTCCCGGTAGGCCTCCGTGAAGACCTGCTCGACCCGCTCGTCGACCTCCTTGATCACCTGGAGCAGATCGGCCCGGGTCTTCTTGAGGTCTTCCAGTTGCTCCGACAGGAACTTGTGCCGTTCCTCCAGCGCCGAGAACTCCTCCAGGGCGAGCGGATTCACCTTCCCGAGTTGCTGGTACGCCCGTTCGGCCGACCGCAGCCGCTTCTCCTGCTCGGCCCGCAGATACGCCTTCGGCCGGTTACGGGGATGCTCCGGCGCCTGGGGCAGCGCTTCGCCCTCGGCGGCGGGCGACGGGGGGACGAGCTGGTCCGGCCCGTACTCGGAGACCAGCCCCGCGGACTCCACGCCCAGCTCCTCCAGGGCCTTCGTCTCCAGCTGTTCGATCCGCAGCCGCTTCTCCGCGCCCAGCACCTCGCCCCGGTGGACCGAGTCGGTGAGCTTGTCCAGCTCGCCCTTCAGCCCCCGGCCCCGGTCGCGCTCGACGGCCAGCTCACGCTCCCGCTCGCCCTTCGCCGCCTCGGCCGCCGTCCGCTCCTGGTCGGCCCGTACGAGGGACACCTCGACATGCGCCAGCAGCTGACGCGCCCCCGACGCCACGGCGGAAGCGACCTCGGCCTCGTACCGAAGCCGGTCCCGGCGCTGTTCGGCACGGGTGCGCGCCTCCCGTTCGGCTCGGGCGGTCCGGTCCAGCGAGTCCGCGCGGCCGGCCAGCGCCTTGACCCGCTCCTCGTGGGTACGAACCTGGAGC
Source organism: Streptomyces sp. NPDC104313 (assembly GCF_055583985.1). Taxonomy (NCBI): domain Bacteria; kingdom Bacillati; phylum Actinomycetota; class Actinomycetes; order Kitasatosporales; family Streptomycetaceae; genus Streptomyces; species Streptomyces sp. NPDC104313. Next base: position 355,955 of record NZ_JBVJMW010000005.1, on the reverse strand, counting down.
CGGGCCTCCATCTCGGTCTGGCGGGCGTTGGCCCCGTCGGCGGCGAGCCGGTCCCGCCGTGATGTGTCGGGCTCCTCCTCCGCCGGGGTCTCCTCGGCCACCAGCAGTCGTTCGGCCAGCTCCTCGGCCTCCTCCGTCGCCCGCTCCAGGGCCTCCTGGGCACGGGCCGCGGACGCGGTCATGCGCTCGGCCTCGCCGGCCGCGCCCCGGGCCTGCCCGGCGAGCCGCCCGAGCTGCTGGGCGAAGCCGGACCTCTCCCGCTCGGCCGCCCGGCGGCGCTCCCCCAGCTCCTCCACGAGCGCGGTCCGCTCCGTGCGCCGCTCCCCCGCCAGACGCTGGGCCTCGGCGAGCTCCTCGCACCGCACGGCGAGGTCGGCCAGCTCGGCGGCGGCCTCGTCGACGGAGGCCCGCACCTCCAGGAGGCTGGGCGCCCCGGCCGACCCGCCCTGGGCGAAGTGGGCGGAGAGCACGTCGCCCTCACCGGTCACGGCGGTGATCCCGGGATGCGCGGCCACCAGTTCCTCCGCGTCCTTGAGCGTCCCGACGACCACCGTGTCCGGTACGAGGCGGCGTACGGCCCCGAGCAGCGCGGCAGGCCCGCGCACCAGGTCGGCGACGGCGGGGGCGGCGAGGACGGTGTCCGTCCCGGCACGGCCCGCCGGGTGTGCCGCGGCGTCCGTGCCACCGTGCCGTGCGGCGGACGCCGACGCCACGGCTTCGGGCGCTCCGCCCTGTCCGGGCAGCACGGCAGCCGCGGGATGCGGGGCTTCCTCCCGTACGGACGCCTCCTCCCGCACGGGGGTCTCCTCCCGCGCGGGTACCTGCTCACCGGACTGCTCCGGTACGTGATGGGGCCCGACGGCCGCGAAGTCCGCGAGATCAGCGCGATCCGCGCCCAGCAGCATCGCCGCGCGCCCCGCGTCCCGTTCGCGCAGCAGCCGGATCGCGTCGGCGGCCGTGGCCGGGTCCGTGACGGCCACGGCGTCCGCCGCGGCGCCGAGGGCGGCGGCCACCGCGATCTCGTACCCGGGCTCGATGGTCAGCAGTTCGGCCGCCGGGCCGAGGAGCCCGGCCGGCCGGTCCCGGGCCCCGAGCAGTGCGCCCGTACCGTCCTTGCGGCGCAGCCCCAGGGACAGCGCCTCGTGCCGGGCCGCGACCGCAGCCCGCCTGCGTTCGGCGGCGGTCGCCTCGTCGCGCGCCGTGCTGTGGGCGGCCCGGACATCGGCGAGGAGCTGCTTGGCCTCCTCGTGGCGGGCGGTCAGCTCCTCGCCGGCGCCGTTCACCCCCTCGACCTCGGCCTTGAGCTGCTCGTACTCCTCCTGGGCGCCCACCGCGCGCTCCCGCGCCTCGTCGCGCGAGGCGGCCAGCCGGTCGATCTCGGCCTGTGCCGAACCGGCCCGGCCCCGGGCCGCGTTGACCTGACCGTTCAGCCGGGCCAGCCCTTCGCGCCGGTCCGCGATGGCGCGGGCCGCGTCCTTGAGCCGGCGTTCCTCAGCGGCCAGCTCGCGTTCCAGGCCGGCACGGTGGGCAACGGTGTCCTCCCGTGCGTGTTCGGCCGCCTCCAGGGCCGCCGTCAGCTCCGCCTCCTGCTCGCGGATCCGGGCGGCCTCGCGCTCCAGTTCCTCGGGGTCGCGGCCCCGCCGCTCCTCGGCGGGCACCTCGGAGGCGCTGCGGACCCGGGCGTCGGCCAGCGAGATCGTGCCGCGGACCCGCTCCGCCAGTTGCGACAGCTCGTACCAGGTCTGCTGGGCGCGCTGGAGCCGGGGCGCGAGCCGGCGCACCTCGCCCTCCAGCTCTGCCTCACGGGCGAGCGCCGTCCTCAGCTCGGCCTCGGCCACGTCCTTGCGCTTCTTCAGCTCCGCCTCGTCGGCGATCTCGTCGCGCAGCGCGTCCCGCAGGGTCACCAGGTCGTCCGCGAGGAGCCTGAGCCGGGCGTCGCGCAGGTCGGCCTGGATGACGGCGGCCCGGCGGGCGACGGCGGCCTGCCGGCCGAGCGGTTTGAGCTGGCGGCGCAGTTCGTCGGTGAGGTCCTGGACCCGGGCCAGGTTGGCGCCCATCGCGTCCAGTTTCCGCAGCGCCTTCTCCTTGCGCTTGCGGTGCTTGAGGACGCCCGCGGCCTCCTCGATGAAGGCCCGGCGGCCCATCGGGTCGGCGTGCAGCACGGAGTCCAGCTGGCCCTGCCCGACGATGACATGCATCTCACGGCCGATGCCGGAGTCGGAGAGGAGTTCCTGGATGTCGAGCAGCCGGCAGGTGTCGCCATTGATCTGGTATTCGCTGCCGCCATTGCGGAACATGATCCGAGTGATCGTCACTTCGGCGTACTCGATGGGAAGTACGCCGTCGGAATTGTCGATGGTCAGCGACACTTCGGCGCGGCCGAGCGGAGGCCGGCCGATCGTCCCGGCGAAGATCACGTCTTCCATCTTGCCGCCGCGCAGGGATTTGGCGCCCTGTTCCCCCATGACCCAGGAGAGCGCGTCCACCACATTGGATTTGCCGGATCCATTGGGACCGACGACGCAGGTGATCCCCGGTTCGAACCGCAGGGTGGTGGCGGACGCGAACGATTTGAAACCACGTAGGGTCAGAGCCTTGAGGTGCACGCCGCCGGACTCTACCTTTCGCTCTCGGTTTCGCTGATGAAGGTGCAGGGCACATCAGACGGTAAGCGAAGGCCGGTACGTCCGGATCGGGGGTCGGGCAAAGAAAAAGGGACGCCGAAGCGTCCCTGTGAATCTTGCTGGTGTCCGTGTGAATCCAGCTGCGGTCCTGCGCTGTGCATCGCAAAACGACCGGACAACGACGCCCCAACGATGCGGGAACCTCGGTGTTCGGGGGACGGCGATCCGTGACGCAGAACGAATCGGAGATGTTCCGAGGCTACTGAGCGTGCCCGGCCCTACCGGCCCGAGGGGGCCGGGGTGGTCAGGTCAGCGCAGGCTCGCCCTGGGGTACATCGATGTCGATGCTGTCGAGCAGCGACTCTTGGTGCTGGGCGGCGGCGTTGAGCGCGTCGTTCTCGTCCTGGATCCGGTTGAGCTCGGATTCCAGGTCCTGGACGCGCTGCTGGAGCCGTCGCATCTCGGCGAGAAGTCGCGGGTCGGAACCGCCGACGTAACCGAGAAGCGCCTTTGCCATGATGGATGGTCCTCCACAATGAGTGACCGACCGATGCGGTGTGGGTCGTCAGGGGATCGCACCCGCGGTGCTCGGCAGGGCTCTGTCACCACTGCGGTTCTGCTGCTAATCAGCTCTACCGAACAGCTAAGGTGCGCGGGGTTTTCAGCGTCTCACCAAAAAGTTTGACGGTCAACACGATCACACCCCGTGTACCCGGGTGTCCCGGGGGTGCGCGGCCGGGCGATCATGCGGCGCGACTCTCCTGCGGGCCCCCGAGGGGTGTGCGGATCTTCGTCAATCCCGCAGCCTTGCACGACATCCCGCATCTGGCAACCATCGGCTGCCGCCGGGTCCCGTCGCAGGTCATTTCGGGTGCGGGGCGCGAGCCGACGCCGCGGTGTCCGTTCGGCGCACGGCGTTCACCGAGCGGATCCCACGGGTCGCGCGGGAGCCGGATCAGCGAATGGCGAATCCGTCGTATCCACCGCGCGGGGTGTCCCAGATCTCAGTGACTCCGTCCACACGCCCGGGTGTGTCGTCGGACCGCAGCCAGTCCAGCAAACGGTGGCAATTCTCACGCGACCCTTCGGCCACGATCTGCACCCTGCCATCGTCCAGATTGAGGGCGAACCCGATGAGACCGCCGATCTCCAAAGCATTTGCCCTGGTGAACCAGCGGAAGCCTACTTGCTGTACTCGGCCGCGTACCCAGACGACGAGGCGCGCTTCTTCGTTCATGCCCGAACGCTAACCGGCCCCTTGCTCGTGAAGCACGTCGCCCCCTTTCACCCATGGGCTACAGTCCCGTCGGAACAGCCTCACTCGATCGGGTGAGTAATCGGACGGGTGTCGGGTGTCGGGTATCGACTGGGAAGTCGATCAAGCAGCATTCGCTCCGCGTGCCACCGAATTCGATCAACGGGCAGTCGAGCGACGTCGCAACGGCGTCCGGAGTAGCAGGAAGGCACAGCGCATGGGACGCCACCGACGATCCGCCGCAGGCCCCGCCGCTGAAGAACCCGCGGCCGGGGCCGCTTCCCGAGGCCGGGGCACGCGCCGCAAGAAGTCCGCCGTGCCGATCCGCACCGGGCTCCTCGGCGTCTCGGCGGCCGTGGCCGTCGGCGCGGTCGCCGTCGCCTCGGGTCTGATCCCCGGCGGCGACACCTACACCTCCGGCAACACCACCGCCGCCGACCAGGTGCGCACCGGCGGCGCTCCGGACCTGCTGACGCAGGGCGGCAGCTCCACCGCGCCGGCCGACCGGTCCGCCTCCCCGACCAGCCGGGGTTCCGAGCGCCCGGAGGCGAGCAAGGCCCCGTCGAGGACACCGTCCAAGGCACCTTCGGCCTCGCCCTCGAAGGCGCCGTCGAAGTCGGCCGCCCCCTCCACGTCGACGAAGTCGGCCGCCACCCCGGCCGAGAGGGCGAAGGCACCCGCCTCGGCCCCGGAGAAGAGCGCACCGGCGAGCAAGGCCCCGGCCCCGCCGAGGACCTCCTCCGCCCCGCCGCCCAGCAAGAAGCCGAGCCCCTCCCCCACCGACGCCTCCGCACGCACCGAGGTGTTGGCCCTGGTCAACCAGGAGCGCGCGAAGGTCGGCTGCTCCCCGCTGACCACCAGCGCCCCGCTGACCTCGCTGGCCCAGAACTTCAGCGAGGACATGGCGGCCCGCGGCTTCTTCGACCACACGGACCCGGACGGCGACACTCCCTGGGACCGGGCCGCGCAGGCCGGCGTGCAGGGGCTCGGCGCGGAGAACATCGCCCGCGGCCAGGGGGACGCCCAGGCCGTGATGGAGGGCTGGATGGACAGCGAAGGCCACCGGGCGAACATTCTCAACTGCGACTACACGACCATCGGCATCGGCGTCCACAAGGGCTCCGGCGGCCCTTGGTGGGTCCAGAACTTCGGCTCCTGACCCACCCCCACGGTCCACGTACTCCCGCACAGCGCTCCCTCGGGGTGAGCACGGTGCGGGAGTGATCTTCTGCAGGGGCAGTGGTACGGACCGTCTCACTCCGCTCGGGCTGATCCGGTTCGCCGAGGGGCGGATGGACGATGTGCCGGCCGCCCGTACGCGCTACGACGAGGCGCGCGGCGGCCGTTGACAGCGCGGGCAGTAGTAGCTGGACCGGTTCATCCAGGCACGGCGGCGCATCGGGGTGCCGCACCGATGGCAGGGCTCGCCCTCCCGGCCGTACGCGTCGAGCGACCGGTCGAAGTAACCGGACTCGCCGTTCACGTTGACGTACAGGCTGTCGAAGCTGGTGCCGCCCTGGGCGAGTGCCGCGTTCATGACGTCGCGGGCGTGGCCGAGCAGCTCGGCGGACTTGGGGCGGGTCAGCGTCGCGGTCGGCCGGTCGTAGTGCAGCTTGGCGCGCCAGAGCGCCTCGTCCGCGTAGATGTTGCCGACCCCGCTGATCAGTGACTGGTCGAGCAGGGCGCGCTTGACCGTGGTGCGGCGCAGCCGCAGCGCGGTGTGGAACGCGGCGTCGTCGAAGAGCGGGTCGAGGGGGTCCCGGGCGATGTGCGCGATGGTGTCCGGCAGACCTTCGGGGGTGTTGTCGTGCAGCGAGAGCCCGCCGAAGGTGCGCTGGTCGACGAAGCGCAGCTCGGTGCCGAGCGCGTCGTCGAACCGCATCCGGATCCGCAGGTGCTTCTCGTCGGGCGCCTCCGTCGGTTGCACCAGCAGTTGTCCGCTCATGCCGAGGTGCCCCAGCAGGGAGGCGGAGGCCTCGTCGATCGGCACCCAGAGGTACTTGCCGCGGCGCATCGCCGCCCCGAAGCGGACTCCGCGCAGCCGGGCGGCGAAGTCGACGCCGCCCGCGAGGTGCCGACGGACCGAGCGCGGGTGCAGGACCTCGACCTCGCTGACGGTGCGGCCGCTGACCCAGCGCTCAAGGCCCCGGCGGACGACTTCGACCTCGGGCAGCTCAGGCACGATGCACCACTCCAGACACGATGACGGCGGTACGGGAGCTCGGGACCGGCTCCCGGACGTACGGGGAGGCCGTGCGCGGGCTCCCCGGGACAGGGAGAACCCCCCGGTGCGGATGGCACCGGGGGGTTCCCGTTTCGCTTCAGGCCGGAGCGGCGTCCGTGTGCGGCGACGGATCGGCAGGGGTATCGGCGGCCCCTCCGTCGGCCGCGGACTTCTCCGCGGCCTGTCGTGCCTCAGCGGCGGCGCTGATCTCACGCCAGGCGGACTCGGCCGCCTGCTGCTCCGCTTCCTTCTTGCTACGGCCGGTGCCGGTGCCGTACGAGACACCACCGACGCGAGCGGCAGCGGTGAAGGTCTTCTCGTGATCCGGACCGGTCTCCGTGACGAGGTACTCGGGGACTCCGAGGCTCTCGCTCGCGGTGAGCTCCTGGAGGCTGGTCTTCCAGTCCAGGCCGGCACCGAGGTTCGAGGACCTGTCGATCAGCGGGTCGAAGAGCCGGTGGACCAGCTCCGAGGCCACGCTGAGGCCCTGGTCGAGATAGACCGCGCCGATCACTGCTTCCAGTGTGTCGGCGAGGATGGAAGCCTTGTCCCGGCCCCCCGTGCCCTCTTCACCGCGGCCGAGCCGGATGAAGGAGCCGAGTTCGAGGCCGCGGCCCACTTCCGCAAGTGCACGCGAGTTGACCACCGCGGCCCGCAACTTGGCCAGCTGGCCTTCGGGCAGGTCGGGGTGGGTGCGGTACAACGTGTCCGTGACCACCAGGCCGAGCACCGAATCCCCGAGGAATTCGAGCCGCTCATTGGTGGGCAGACCGCCGTTCTCGTATGCGTACGAACGGTGGGTCAGCGCACGCACCAGAAGGGCGGACTCGAGGTGGTACCCGAGCCGCCCTTCCAGAAGCGTGTGGGACGAGGCTGTGTTGACGTTGTCTGCCTGCTTCTTGGCGCTGGACAACTCAGACATCGGGCCTCTCACCAGCCGCTCAGACCTCGAGGACCTGGCGCTTGTTGTAGGTGCCGCAGCTCGGGCACGCAATGTGCTGGAGCTTGGGCTCCTGGCACCGCTCGCACGAAACCAGGGTGGGGACCGCAGCCTTCCACTGCGACCGGCGGTGGCGCGTGTTGCTGCGCGACATCTTCCGCTTCGGAACAGCCACGGCTACTTCTCCTGCTTCTCGTCGACGCCAGGTTCGGCGCCGCCCATGTTGTCCTTCTCGCCGTCCTGAACGGTCTCGGCGAGTCCTTGCAGTGCCGCCCAACGAATGTCGAGGGCATCGTGGTGGTGGTCCGGATTCTCGTCCAGCCTGATTCCGCATTCGGAACACAGACCGGCGCAGGTCTCCTTGCACACCGGCTGCATGGGCAGTGCGAGCACTACCGCGTCACGCAGCATTGACTCGAGGTCGAACAAGCCGTCCTCGAGGAAGAACCTGTCCTCGTCGTCCTCGGCGTCGTCGGCCGGTTCCGCCGCACTGCTGCGGCCCCGGTCATCGGCGTCAGGGTACGAGAACATCTCCTGGAAATCCGCTTCGACCTCTGTGGCCAGCGGCTCCAGACACCTTACGCACTCCCCCTCGGCGGTTGCACGGGCGGTGCCTGTGACAAGCACCCCTTCCATGACCGATTCGAGGCGGAGGTCCAGCTCCACGGGTGCGCCTTCCGGCACGCCGATGACGCCGTCGATGCCCAGGACCGGTGAACCGGGTGCGTCCACCGTGCGGGTCAGCCGCTTCAGGGCACCGGGACGCCGACCCAGCTCGTGCGTATCGAACACGAGAGGATTGCGGTGGTCGAGGTGGCCGTTCAGGGCTTTTCCTGCTTTCGAATCATGGGTGTCGTCCTGCGAAGGGGGCCGTCTACGGTCCGGGGACGAACCGTCTCCGTTCCGTGGACGAAACGGGCAGCCGAGATCGCGGACCTATGTGCGACCGAGGATTCAGGATACTGGACGGACCGCTCAGCACCCAATCGGGGCGGCCTTCCCGGGATCAGCGGCCCTGCTCGTACCGGCGCAGCTGATCCAGGTCGATCATGCTGGTGTCGAAGAGGCTGGTCTCGTCCAGCGCGCCCCCGCCCTGCTGGTCGGCCGCCTGGGGCTGAGGCTGCTGGGCCTGCTGCTGCCAGCCGTAGTCCGGCTGGGCGCCCGGCTGGGACGGGTACCCGGCCGGGTCGTAGCTCCCCTGCTGCTGGTACGCCGCGTACGGGTCGGGCTGCTGCTGATAGCCGTACGTGTCCTGGACGCCCTGCTGGAGCGGCTGCTCCTGGTAGCCGTAGGCCGCCTGCGCGTAGCTCGGCTCGCCCTGCGGCGGCGCGGGGTACTGGGGCGGCTGGGGCGCCTGCCGCGGTTCCGGGGCGAGCTCGGCGAGGCCGGCCAGGTAGTCGGCGTCGCTGGTGTGCCCCTGGCCGCCCGCGGCGTCCTGAGCGGCCATGTGCGCGCCGAGGTCGTCGCTGGCGACCCGGCCGTGCAGCTTCTGGCGGCCCCGGCCGACCGCCTCCAGGGTCTTCGCGAGAACGGCCTCGAAGGCGCCGAACTTGGCGTCGACGTAGGCGTCGGCCCGCTGCCGCAGGGTCTCCGGGTCGGTGCTGCGCTCGGGAGCCTCGGTGAAGTCGGGGTCCTGATAGCCCTGCTCGTCCAGGCCCTGACCTCGGCCGAGGAGCTTCTCGCGGCCCCGGTCCACGGAACCGATGGTCTTGGTGAGGACGACCTCGAAGTTGGCGAGCTTGCTGTCGACGTAGTCGTCGGCCTCCGCCCGGACCTCCTCGGCCTCGCGGCGGGCCTCGGACAGGATCCGGTCGGACTCGCTCTGCGACCGGCGGGCGATCTCGGTCTCGGAGATCAGCGAGGCGCGCTGGGCGTGGGCGGACTCGATGATCCGCTCGGCCTCCTGCCGGGCCTGCACGGCGAGCTGCTCATGGCCGCCGATCAGCTCCTGCGCCTGGGCGAGGGAGCCGGGCAGGGCCTGACGCACCTCTTCGAGCATGGCGAGCAGCTCGGCGCGGTTGACCACGCACGAGGCCGACATGGGCATGGATCGGGCGCTCCCGACCGCGTCGACGATCTCGTCGAGCTTCTTCTGCACGTCCACCGTGTGCTCGCCACTCTCTGCTGCTCTGTTGAAGCTGCTGCTCCGTTGGAGACGGACGGGACGACTGTAAGGCCAGTCGGCCGCCACCCGACACCTGGTGACGGGCCGTCAGCGGCTCAGCGTTGGCCCAGTCGCTCCACGAGCGCCTCGTGGACGGTCGGCGGCAGCAGGTGGGAGACATCGCCGCCCCAGGTCGCCACCTCCTTGACCAGCGAGGACGACAGAAAGCTGTACGTCGGATTGGTCGGCACGAAGAGCGTCTCGACGCCGGAGAGGCCGTTGTTCATCTGGGCCATCTGCAACTCGTAGTCGAAGTCGCTGACGGCCCGCAGGCCCTTCACGATCGCCGGGATCTCCCGCTGCTTGCAGAAGTCGACCAGCAGGCCGTGGAAGGACTCCACCTCGACGTTGCCGAAGTCGGCGGTGACCTCGCGGATCAGCTCGATCCGCTCGTCCACGGTGAACAGCCCCTTCTTGGACTGGTTGATCATCACCGCCACGTGCACCACGTCGTACAGTTTCGAGGCTCGGCCAATGATGTCGAGATGTCCGTTGGTGATGGGGTCGAACGACCCCGGACAGACGGCGCGGCGCACTGTGATCCCCTCGCTCTCCGGTCCAGTCATCGTGCGTCTTCGCACGTAGCGGCGGCGCGACCGTACCAAAGCGTCCCCTCGCCGTAGCGACGGGAGCGCAGTGGCTCGAATCCGGCGGGCCAGCCGAATGCTCCGCCCCGGGTGCCGCGTTCCACCGTGACGAGGACATCGGCCGTGAGCCACCCCTGAGCACGGAGTGTGAGCAGGATCTCGCGAAGATCCTCGTCGGTGACGGCGTACGGCGGGTCCAGGAAGACGATGTCGTACGGGTCGGCGGGCGCCGGTCCTGTCACGATCTGCTCGGCTTTGCCGGTGCGGACCTCGGCGCCGGGCAGACCGAGGGTGCGGACGTTGTCGCGGACGGTGCGGACCGCCTTCGGGTCGGCCTCGACGAGCAGGGCGTGCACCGCGCCGCGGGAGAGCGCTTCGAGGCCGACGGCGCCGGATCCGGCGTACAGATCGGCGACCCTGGCCCCCTCCAGGGTGCCGAGCAGCGCTTCCCAGGTGGAGAAGAGGCCCTCGCGCGCACGGTCGGAGGTGGGGCGGGTACCGGTGCCGGGCGGGACGGCCAGGCGGCGTCCGCCGGCCGAGCCGGCGATCACGCGGGTCATGGGTGTGGGGTCCTCGGGGTCGTGGGCGTACGGCGCACGGGGCCGTCGGCGGTCGGTACGCGCGCTGTGCGCGTGCCGTGCGTCCACGATATGGCGTACCGCTTCCGCCGGCCCGTCCGCCTCTGTCCTGCCCGTGGCCTCTCACCGGCTCCCGCCCGGCTCTCACCCCTTGTCGAGATACTCCTCGCGGTCCTTGTCCAGGAGGGCGGCCAGCACCGTTCGCAGCTCCGGCAGGTGTTCCAGTCCGGGGTCGGCGGCGACGATCGCGACGGCTTCCTCGCGGGCGGCGACGATCACCTCCTCGTCGTCGATGACGGTGAGCATCCGCAGCGAGGAGCGCACTCCGGACTGGGCCTGGCCCAGCACATCGCCCTCGCGGCGCTGCTCCAGGTCGATGCGGGAGAGCTCGAATCCGTCCAGGGTGGCGGCGACGGCGGAGAGCCGGGCGCGGGCGGGGCTCGCCTCGTGGGCCTCGCTGACCAGCAGGCAGAGCCCGGGGGCGGAGCCCCGACCGACACGGCCGCGGAGCTGGTGGAGCTGGGAGACGCCGAAGCGGTCGGCGTCCATGATCACCATGGCGGTGGCGTTGGGGACGTTGACCCCGACCTCGATGACGGTGGTGGCGACCAGGACATCGACGTCCCCGGCGGAGAACCGGCGCATGACGTCGTCCTTCTCGTCGGGGTGCATCCGCCCGTGCAGCACCTCGACGCCCAGTCCGGCCAGCGCGCCCCTGCGCAGTTCGTCGGCGATCTCCAGCACGGCGAGCGGCGGCCGTTTCTCGGGGTCCTCGTCGGCGGCCTGCTTCTTGGCCTTCGCCTTCTTGCCGTCCTTCCCCTCCGCCTCCTCCGCGTCGTCGCCGATGCGGGGGCAGACCACATACGCCTGGTGGCCGTTCTCCACCTCCTCGCGGACGCGTTCCCAGGCACGGGTGAGGAAGTGCGGTTTGTCCTTGGCGGGGACGACATGGCTGGCGATCGGGGAGCGGCCGGCCGGGAGCTGGTCCAGGACGGAGGTCTCCAGGTCGCCGAAGACCGTCATCGCGACCGTACGGGGGATGGGGGTGGCGGTCATGACGAGGAGGTGGGGCGGCTGCTTGCCCTTGGAGCGGAGGGCGTCGCGCTGTTCGACGCCGAAGCGGTGCTGTTCGTCGACGACGACCAGGCCCAGGTCGTGGAACCGCACCTTGTCCTCGATCAGCGCGTGGGTGCCGATGACGATCCCGGCCTCGCCGGTGACCAGGTCGAGCAGGGCCTGGCGGCGGGCGGCCATGCCCATGGAGCCGGTGAGCAGGACGACCTTGGTGCCCCGGTCCGGGCCGCCCAGCGCCCGCCCGTCGCCCGACCCCCGCCCCTCATCGGGAGGCGCCTCGCGCCACAGCCCCCAGCTCTCGGCCAGCTCGCCCATCATCTCGGTGATCGAGCGGTGGTGCTGCTGCGCGAGGACCTCGGTCGGGGCGAGCATCGCGGCCTGGCCGCCGGCGTCGACGACGGTGAGCATGGCGCGCAGCGCCACCATCGTCTTCCCGCTGCCCACCTCTCCCTGGAGGAGGCGGTGCATCGGATGTTCGGTGGCCAGGTCGTCGAAGATCTCCTTGCTGACCTTCTCCTGGCCCTCGGTGAGGGTGAAGGGCAGTTTGGCGTCGAAGGCGTCCAGCAGGCCGTCCGCGACGGGGCGGCGGGCGACGGCGGGCAGTTGGGTGTCGGCGTACCGGCGGCGGGCCAGGGCGACCTGGAGGACGAACGCCTCGTCCCACTTGAGCCGGGCCCTGGCGTCCTCGACGTCCGCCTTCGTCTGCGGGCGGTGCGCCTTCAGCAGGGCCTCGGGCAGCGGGGTGAGGCCCCGGCCCTCGCGCAGGGAGGCGGGCAGCGGGTCCACCGCGTCCCGCGCGCTGGGCAGGACGGCGTCGACGGCCTTGGCGATCCGCCAGGAGTCGAGCTGCTTGCAGGCGGGGTAGATCGGCAGCAGCCGTCCGGCGAAGGCGTCCACGGCCTCGGTCGCCTCGTCGGCGTCGGAGGCGTCGAGCAGTTGGTACGTGGGGTGGGCCAGCTGCATCTTGCGGTTGAAAACGGAGACCTTGCCCGCGAACATCGCCTGGCGGCCCGGGAGCAGTTCCTTGTGCGGCTTGTGGACCCCGTGGCCGAAGAAGACCAGCTGGAGGCGGCCGCTGCCGTCGGTCAGGGTGACCTCCAGACGTTTGCCCCGGCCGTTGTTGAACATCATGATCCGGGCGTCGGCGACCTGGGCGAGCACCGTGACGTGCTCGTCCAGCGGGAGGTCGGCCAGCGCGGTCAGCTTGCCACGCTCCTCGTACCGCCGCGGGTAGTGGTGCAGCAGATCACCGACCGTGTGCAGGTCGAGATGTTCGGCCATCACCTTCGCGGTGGCTCCGCCGAGCAGCTTCTTGAGAGGTTCATCGAACGAGGACACGCGATCCATTGCACACCACGGCACTGACAGCTGTCCGCCGGGCGCGACCGTGCCGCGGAATCTCGGCTACTCGACGCCGATCAGCAGGGGTGCGCGCTGATGCCCGCCCCGGTAGATCACGGTGTCCACGGCGAGGTAGCCCTCGCGCACGTGACCCTCCAGCGCTTCGGCCAGCGAGTCGGGGACGTCCTCGCCGAGGACGAGGGTGACCAGTTCGCCGCCGGCCGCCAGCATCCGGTCGAGAACCGTGCGGGCCGTGGCCGGGACGTCGGCGCCGATCACGGCGACATCGCCGTCGATCAGGCCGAGGATGTCCCCGGCCTGGCAGATCCCGGCCATCGTCCACGACTGGCGCTCCGCGACGGCCAGTTCGGCGTAGCGGGTGGCGCCGGCGGCGGCGGTCATGGCGACCACGTCCTCGTCGAAGCCCCGGTCCGGCTCGTGGACGGCGAGGGCGGCGATGCCCTGGACGGCGGCCCGGGTGGGGACGAGGGCGACCCGGACCCCCTCGGTCCTGGCCTGTTCGGCGGCCGCGGCGGCGGTGTGGCGCAGGGCGGCGTCATTGGGCAGCAGCACCACCTCCCGGGCGTGGGCGCGGCGGATGGCGTCGACCAGTTCGCCGCTGGCGGGCGGTTCGCCGGGGCGGGCGATCACGGTGGTGGCGCCGGCCTCGGCGCAGAGCCCGGCCAGTCCGTCTCCGGGGACCACGACGACGACGGCGCGCCGCGCGGGTTCGGCCTGGACGCGGAGGTCGTGGCCGCTCTCGGTGGCGAAGTGGGTGATCCTGATGCGGTACGGGCGCCCGGCCTCGACGCCCGCCTCCACGGCGGCCCCGGCGTCGTCGACGTGCACATGAACGTGCCAGAGCCCGTCGCCGCCCACCACGACCAGGGAGTCACCGAGCGCGTCGAGCCGGGTGCGCAGCCGGGCCACCTGCTCGTCACGGGCCTCCAGAAGGTAGATCACCTCGAACGCGGGCCCGGCGCCCCCGCCCTCGGGGCAGTCGAGCGGCCCTTCCGCGGCGCGAACACCGGCCGGCGGAACGCCCCCCGCCGGGAAGCCTCCCGCGGGAACGCTCTCCACCGGGGTGCCGCCCACCGGCAGGCCCAGCGGCGAACCGCCGTCCACTGGTGCGGGCGTCCTCCCCGGGCCGGTGCGAGGTCCCCGTGGCGGAGCCTGCCCGGTCACCGTCTCCACCAGCGCGCCCAGGACCGCGACCAGTCCTCGGCCCCCGGCGTCGACCACGCCCGCCCGGCCGAGAACGGCGAGCTGCTCGGGCGTCTTCGCGAGGGCCGCGACCGCGCCGGCGTACGCGGCGTGCACGACGGTGCGCAGGTCCGGGTCCTCGCCTGCGGCGGCCTCGGCGGCCGCGGCGGCGACGGTGAGCACGGTGCCCTCGACGGGGTGGGCGACGGCCTGCCGGGCGGCGTCGGCGGCCCGGCTGAGGGCGAGGCGCAGGTGAGCGGCGTCGCCGCCGTGGGCCAGCACCCCGGCCATGCCGCGCAGCAGCTGGGCCAGGATCGTGCCGGAGTTCCCTCGGGCGCCGATCAGGGCACCGTGCGCCATGGCGCGTACGGCGTCGGCGGTGGCGGGCGCGGTGTCTCCGGTCTCGTGCGCGGCGAACACCGCTTCGACGGCGGCGGCGGCGGACTCGACGGTCAGATAGAGGTTGGTGCCGGTGTCCCCGTCGGCGATGGGATAGACGTTGATCGCGTCGATCTCCGCGCGCTCCCGGCCCAGGACCTCCAGGGCCAGTGAGCACCACGTGCGCACCGCGACGGCGTCCAGATCGTCGGGGAGCTGCGGCACCGATGGTCCTCCTCGATCGGCCGTGGCGGCGGACTGCACCGCAGGTTAGCCCGCCTGCCGGGGTTCCGGTCCGGACAGGGGGCGGGCGGGGCAGGGGGCCGACCCGTGGTAGTTTCGTATCTCCGAAGCAGGCGTTGTATGCTGCTCCGGTTGCCCGATGAGAGTCGGGCCATTCCTCCGGTACCGCCACTTCAGTCAAATGATTCCGGCGCGCCGGATTTCACTGTAAGTGCATCTGAAGTCTTTGGAGTGACCCGTGGCTGCCAACTGCGACGTTTGCGGCAAGGGGCCGAGCTTCGGCAACAGCATTTCGCACTCGCACCGCCGTACGTCCCGTCGCTGGAATCCCAACATCCAGCGCGTGCGTGCCGTGGTCGGTCGGACGCCGAAGCGGCTCAACGTCTGCACCTCGTGCATCAAGGCCGGCAAGGTTGCGCGCTGACGTCCCCGTCGTAGCGCAGCCTTCCGGTTGCCCAAGAAGCCGGTCCACCTCGGTGGACCGGCTTTTTGCTGTGCTCAGGCGCTGATCGGGCGACCGGGTCCGGCCGGGCGGGCTGATCGGCCGGGCGGGCGGGTCCCCGGGCTGGTCAGCCGGGCGGGCGGGTCTGCCAGCCGTGGTCGACGGGGCCGATGCCGCCGCCGAGCGGAAAGCCGGCCTCGATCGCGCCGGTGACATACGACTTCGCGTCCCGTACCGCCGTGGGCACATCCCTCCCGAGCGCGAGCCCGGAGGCGATGGCGGAGGCCAGGGTGCAGCCGGTGCCGTGGGTGTGGCGGTTGTCGTGCCGGGGGGCGCGCAGCCAGTGTTCCGCGCTCCCGTCGGTGAGCAGGTCCACCGCCTCACCGGGCAGGTGACCGCCCTTGATCACGACCCAGCGTGGCCCGAAGGCGAGGATCTCCTCGGCGGCCCGGCGCATCCCGCTCTCGTCGGTGACCGTGACCCCGGTGAGCTGGGCCACTTCGTCGAGGTTGGGGGTGGCGACGGTGGCGACGGGCAGCAGCTTCGTCCGTACGGAATCGAGGGCTTCGGCTGCGAGCAGCGCGTCGCCGTGCTTGGAGACGCCGACCGGGTCGACGACGACGGGGGCGTCGGTTGTGGCGAGGAGTTCGGCGAGGAGTTCGGCGACGGTCTCCACGAGGTCGGCGGAGGCGAGCATTCCGGTCTTCACGGCCTGAACACCGATGTCGTCGACGACGCTGCGGAACTGGGCGCGTACGGCGTCCACCGGAAGCTCCCACGCGCCGTGGACGCCGAGGGAGTTCTGTGCGGTGACGGCGGTGAGCACGCTCATGCCGTGCACGCCGAGCGCGAGCATCGTCTTCAGATCGGCCTGGATCCCCGCGCCGCCGCCGGAGTCGGATCCGGCGACGGTGAGCACTCGGGGCGGGCCAGCGGTACGTATGGGCATACGCGGCAATCTAGTGCCCGCCCGCGGATCCCCCGCTCACGCGCGTGGCTGGGTGTCCTCGATGGAGCCGAAATGGTCCCAGCCGCCCTTGCTGGTCCAGGGCGCGCCGTCGACGGTGACCTGGGGCAGGGCGGACGGGTTGAGGACCTCGCCGATCACCTTCCAGCGGGCGGGCAGCTTCACGTCCGGCGGGAAGGTCGCCACGATCGCGTGGTCCTCTCCCCCGGTCAGCACCCACTGGAGCGGGTCGACACCGACGGCCTGGCCGATGTCGGACATCTGCGAGGGGATGTCGATGAGGCCGGAGCGCAGGTCGATGCGGACCTGGCTGGACTCGGCGATGTGCCCGAGGTCCGCGACGAGGCCGTCGCTGACGTCGGTCATCGCGGTGGCGCCGAGCCCGGCGGCCGCGGGGCCCGCGTGGTAGGGCGGTTCGGGGCGACGGTGGGCCTCGACGAAGGCGCGGGGCGAGCGGAAACCGCGGGAGAGCACGGCGTATCCGGCGGCGGACCAGCCGAGCCAGCCGGTGACCGCGACGACGTCGCCGGGGCGGGCCCCGCCCCGGGTGACGGGTTCATGGTCGCGCAGGTCGCCGAGGGCGGTGATCGCCACGGTGATCGTGTCCCCGCCGACCACATCGCCGCCGACCACGGCGGCGCCCGCCACCTGGCACTCGTCGCGCAGCCCGTCCATCAGTTCGGCGGCCCAGGTGACGGGGAGGTCGGCGGGGACGACGAGGCCGAGGAGCAGCGCGGTGGGCACGGCGCCCATGGCCGCGATGTCTGCGAGGTTCTGGGCGGCGGCCTTGCGGCCGACGTCGTACGCCGTCGACCAGTCACGCCGGAAATGCCGGCCTTCCAGCAGGATGTCCGTACTGGCCACGACCCTGCGGTCGGGGGCGGCCACGACCGCGGCGTCGTCGCCGGGTCCCAGCCGTACCGCCGGAGTGGTGGTGAGCCGGGACGTGAGCTCTCTGATGAGCCCGAACTCCCCCAACTCGCCCACGGTTCCCTTCACCGAGTCTCACCTCTCCTTTATCGCCCCGGACACCCGTCCGGGCCCCCGGTCGCGAGCCGTCTGTGCTGTCGGTACCGTCAAGAGATACGTCAACTTCTGCGCTCTGTACGCCACGCTGTGGACACCATCCGGCCCGTAGGTCTCCCCGTGGCCCGCGGCGACGCGATACCGTGGCGTCCCTTTCCCCCACATGATCCTCGTGGCCGCCCTGGAGGTTCCGTGGTACAGGCGTACATCCTCATCCAGACCGAAGTGGGCAAGGCGTCGATCGTCGCCGAGACCATTTCCAAGATCCCGGGAGTCATCCAGGCAGAGGACGTCACCGGTCCGTACGACGTGATCGTGCGGGCCCAAGCGGACACGGTCGATGAACTCGGCCGCATGGTGGTCGCCAAAGTGCAGCAGGTGGACGGCATCACACGAACCCTGACCTGCCCGGTCGTCCACCTCTGACCCCCGTCTAGGCTGGGCCGGTGACGTCATCCGCCCGCCGTTCCCCCCGCTCGATATTCCTCGGTCCGTCCGTTGCCGTGCTCGTGCTGGCCGCGGCGGGCTGCTCTCTCAGCGACGCGCAGCCCTCGATCACGGTTCCCACGCCGTCCTCGGAGGCCGCCGCGTACTGCGAGGCCCTGCACGAGGCACTGCCGAAGGCCGTCCTCGAACTGGAACGCAGCGACCCCTCCCCGGATTCGGAGCTGACCGCCGGCTGGGGGGACGGGGCGATCGTACTGCGCTGCGGGGTCCCCCGGCCCGCGAAGATGGACGACCCCCAGTCACAGGGCGTCGAGGCGGACGGTGTGCAGTGGATGCTGGAGGAGCCCGAGGACTCCGGTCCGCGGTTCACCACCACGTACCGCAAGGCGTACGTCGAGGTCACGCTGGACTCGACGTACGCCCACGACATCACGCCGCTGGCCTCGTTCGCCGGCCCGGTCTCCAAGACGGTACCGAGCAAGTTCTGAAGGCGGGCCGTCGGTTTCGTCAGCGCAGTCCGGTGGAGCGGTTCAACGCGGCCTGGATCAGCCGGTCGACCAGTTCCGGGTAGTCGACGCCGCTCTCCTGCCACATGCGCGGGTACATGGAGATCGGGGTGAAGCCCGGCAGGGTGTTGATCTCGTTGATGACGAAGCCGCCGTCCTCGGTGAGGAAGAAGTCGGCGCGCACCAGGCCCTCGCAGGAGACGGCGTCGAAGGCGGCGACGGCGAGCCGCCGCACCTCGGCGGTCTGCTCCTCGGTGAGCGGTGCGGGCACGAGCCCGGCGGCCGAGTCGATGTACTTGGCCTCGAAGTCGTAGAAGTCGTGCGCGGTGACCGGCGGGATCTCGGCGGGCACGCTGGCGCGCGGGCCGTCCTCGAACTCCAGCACCCCGCACTCGATCTCACGGCCGCGCAGCAGCGACTCGACGAGGAACTTCGGGTCGTGGCGGCGGGCCTCCTCGATCGCCTCGTCGAGACCTTCGATGCCGTCGACCTTGGTGATGCCCATCGAGGAGCCGCCGCGGGCGGGCTTGATGAACAGCGGCCAGCCGTGCTCGCCGGCGAAGTCCACGATCCGCTCGCGGGCGGCCGCGGGGTCGTTGTCCCACTCGCGGGGGCGGACGACCTCGTACGGTCCGACCGGCAGCCCGAAGGAGAGGAAGACGCGCTTCATGTACTCCTTGTCCTGGCCGACGGCGGAGGCGAGAACACCCGCACCGACGTAGGGCACACCGGAGAGTTCGAGAAGTCCCTGGAGGGTGCCGTCCTCCCCGTACGGGCCGTGCAGCACGGGGAAAACGACGTCGACCTCGCCCAGCGCCTTGGGCACCGAACCGGACTCGGTGTAGACCACCTCGCGGCTGCCGGGGTCCACGGAGAGCACGACGCTGCCCTCGGCGGACCCGGCGAGCCGGTCCACGTCGGGGACCCTGCGGTCGGTGATGGCCATGCGTTCGGGATCGTCGGCGGTGAGCGCCCAGCGGCCGTCCGTCGTGATGCCGATCGGCAGAACGTCGTACTTGGTCCGGTCGATGGCCTTCATGACGGCGCCGGCCGTGACGACCGAGATGCCGTGTTCGGAGCTGCGGCCGCCGAACACGACAGCCACACGGGGCTTGCGGCGCTGCGGCACAGGGCTCTCGGCGCGTTCAGGGCTCTGGGGGAGGTTCTCGCTGCTCATATCGCGATGAGCGTACCTGCTGGTAGGGGAGACGTCAGCGTCGCTCGGCCTTGGCGCTCCGCGACATCAGCTCCTTGACGGCGACGACCGGGGACTTGCCCTCGTGGACGATGGAGACGACGGTCTCGGTGATGGGCATGTCGACTCCGTGCCTGCGGGCCAGGTCCAGGACCGATTCGCAGGACTTGACGCCTTCGGCGGTCTGTTTGGTGACGGCGATCGTCTCCTGGAGCGTCATGCCGCGGCCGAGGTTGGTGCCGAACGTGTGGTTGCGCGAGAGCGGTGAGGAGCAGGTCGCCACCAGGTCGCCCAGGCCCGCGAGTCCGGAGAACGTCAACGGGTCGGCGCCCATGGCCAGACCCAGTCGGGTGGTCTCGGCTAGGCCCCGGGTGATGAGGGAGCCCTTGGTGTTGTCGCCGAGGCCCATGCCGTCCGCGATGCCGACGGCGAGGCCGATGACGTTCTTCACGGCGCCGCCGAGCTCGCAGCCGACCACGTCCGTGTTGGTGTACGGCCGGAAGTACGAGGTGTGGCAGGCGGCCTGGAGGCGCTGGGCGACGGACTCGTCGGCGCAGGCGACGACGGCCGCGGCGGGGCGTCGCTCGGCGATCTCCTTCGCCAGGTTGGGTCCCGACACGACGGCGATGCGGTCGGCGGAGACCTTGGTGACGTCCGCGATCACCTCGCTCATCAGCTCGGCGGTGCCCAGCTCGACGCCCTTCATCAGGGAGACCAGGACGGTGTCCGGCTCCAGGTGCGGAGCCCAGTCGGCGAGGTTGGCGCGCAGCGTCTGGGAGGGCACGACGAGGAAGGCGAACTCCGCCCCGCGCAGGGCGTCGGCGGCGTCGGTGGTGGCACGGATGGAGTCGGGGAGCGCGATGCCCGGGAGGTAGTCCGGGTTGGTGCGGGTGGTGTTGATGGTCTCGGCGACCTCGGCTCGGCGGCCCCAGAGAGTGACCTCGCAGCCCGCGTCGGCGAGGATCACGGCGAAGGCCGTACCCCATGAGCCGGTTCCGAAGACGGCCGCTTTTACGGGGTGCGTCACGTGGGTCCCTTTCCCTGGGCCCTGCGCCGTTGTTCAGCACGGGCTTTGCGGTGATCGTAGAGCTCGGCGGGCGCCTTCTCGCCGCGCAGGTCCTCCAGCTCGTGGGTGACCGCCGCCATGATGGCCTCGGTCGCCTCGCGGAGCACCTCCGGGGTCGGCTCCAGACCGTGGAAACGGCTGAGGTCGACGGGCGGTCCGGCCTGCACCTGGAGCGTCTTGCGGGGGAACAGCCGGAACTTGTTCTCCCTGGCGTAGGGCGGCATCGCGAGGTTGGCACCCCACTGGGCGACGGGGATGACGGGCGCCTTGGTCATCAGGGCGACCCGGGCGGCCCCGGTCTTACCGGCCATCGGCCACATGTCGGGGTCCCGGGTGAGGGTGCCTTCGGGGTAGAAGGCGACGCACTCGCCGCGCTCGATGGCCTCCACGGCTGCCCGGAAGGCGTCCAGGGCGTTGGTGGTCTCGCGGTAGACGGGGATCTGGCCGGTGCCGCGCAGCATCATCCCGACGAACGGGGTGCGGAAGAGGCCGGCCTTCGCCAGGAGCCGCGGCACCCGCCCGGTGTTGTACTGGAAGTGGCCGTAGGAGAGCGGGTCCAGATAGGAGTTGTGATTGACGGCGGTGATGAATCCGCCGTCGGCCGGAATATGTTCCATCCCCCGCCAGTCGCGCTTGAACAGAACCACCAATGGCGGCTTGGCGATGACCGCCGCCAGGCGGTACCAGAAGCCGATTCTGCGGCGGGACACTCGGACACCTTCCTTAGGGATTTCGACCTACAGCCTGGCTACTGACGGTCAAGTCTCGCCCCAGGCCCCTGCTCTGTCGAGAACACCGTACGCCTCACGTTCGGTAGCGGACCTCCAGGTTGTCGTACCGGCAGGCGAGAATAGGTGCTGACGCGTACGGAGGGGGAGATCTCCACGAACACCTATCCGGCCGGGGCCTGGTCCCTGATCGTTCCGCTGAAGCCGCTCGCACGGGCCAAGAGCCGCCTGGGGCGGGCGACGGGAGAGGATGTGCGGCCACGGCTGGCCCTGGCGTTCGCCCAGGACACGGTGGCCGCGACGGTGGCCTGTTCCCTGGTGCGGGATGTGGTGGTCGTCACGGACGACGCCGTGGCCGCGGCGGCTCTGTCCGCGCTCGGGGCGCGAATCGTGCCGGACACCCCGGGGGCCGGACTCAACGCGGCGCTCGCGCACGGCGCACGCTCCGTGCGGGCGCTGCGGCCCGCCGCCGCGGTGGCCGCGCTCAACGCGGATCTGCCGGCACTGCGCACCGACGAATTGGCGCGGGTGCTCGATTTCGCCTCCGCTTTTCCATGCGCTTTTCTCCGGGACGCGGCGGGAATCGGAACGACATTCCTGGCCGCCGCGAGCGGTGCGGAATTCTGTCCGGCTTTCGGCGGTCCCTCCGGGGCCCGGCACCTGGCGTCGGGTGCGGTGGAAATAGCCCTGTCCGGCGTCGACTCGGTGCGCCGGGACGTGGATACGGGTGAGGATCTGCGGGTCGCTCTGGCCTTGGGGGTGGGCTCGCACACGGCGCGGATCGCGTCCGCGTCCGCCCCGTCCCGTGACCGATAGGCTGCCGCCCATGCAGGCGACCTCGTACACATACGACCCCGAGACCCGCCGCGGCAGCGTGCTGCTGGACGACGGCACCCCGGTGGACTTCGACGCCCCGGCCTTCGACGCGGGCGGTCTGCTGCTGTTGCGTCCGGGGCAGCGGGTGCGGATCGAGGGCGAGGGCGAGGGAGCGGCCCTGCGGATCACGTTGGTGACGCTGCAGACGTTCTGACCCGCTCCCGATCGGAGCGACGCCGCTGGGCCGAACGGGGCCCGGACAGCCCGCGGGCCGGGCTCCCCCCGGAGGGGAGCCCGGCCCGGCGCGTTGTGAGGAGCGAGCGGGTGCCCGGTCTCACTTCTTGCGTGCGGTGACCTTCTTGGCCGTGGTCTTGCGCGCCGTGGTCTTCTTGGCGGGCGCTTTCTTCGCCGTGGTCTTCTTGGCGGGCGCGGTCTTGCTGGGAGACGCCTTCTTGGCGGTCGTCGCGGCCTTCTTCGCCGGGGTCGCCTTCTTGGCTGCCGCGGAGGCCTTCTTGGCCGTCGCGGTGGTCTTCTTCGCGGTGACCTTCTTGGCTGCGGCGGTGGTCTTCTTCGCCGGAGTCGCCTTCTTGGCGGTGGTCTTCTTCGCGGTGGCCTTCTTGGCGGCCGACTTCTTGGCGGCGGCGGCCTTCACCGTCGTACGGGCGGCGGAAGATCCGCCCGAGAGGCTGCCCTTGGGGGCCTTCTTGACGGCCACATCGTTCTTGGGGAGCTTCTTCGAGCCGCTCACCAGGTCCTTGAAACCCTGGCCCGCGCGGAAGCGGGGCACCGAGGTCTTCTTGACCCGGACGCGCTCACCCGTCTGCGGGTTGCGGGCATACCGGGCGGGGCGGTCGACCTTCTCGAACGAGCCGAAGCCGGTGACCGAGACACGGTCCCCCGCGACAACGGCACGGACGATCGCGTCGAGTACCGCGTCGACAGCGTCTGCGGCCTGCTGACGGCCGCCGACCTTGTCGGCAATCGCTTCTACGAGCTGCGCCTTGTTCACGTCTTCCCCTTCGGAGACATTGCCAGAACGAAAGTGTTCAGGCTTTTTCGCACGTTAGGCAGATATATACCGCAAATCAAACACGAAACGGGCTAATCACCCTAGTGCCGCAACGAAGTCGACCGATGCGCAGTTTCACGTGTCAGTCACCTTCGGGGAATCGGCCCTCATCGAGGTCCTTCATCAACCGGTCCAGACGCCTTGCCGCGTCCGGGAGATCGTGCTTCGCCGCGGCCGTGACGACCAGCAGCTTCCGGGTCAGCGCCATCCGTACGCTCTCCGGGACTTGCAGTGCACGCACCTTCGCGTGCGCTTCCTTCAATCGGTCGGCGACTTGGCCATAGAGCTTGAGTTGGCTGTCGCGTTCCATGCACCGATTGTGCCATCTGGGGCGAGTTGTCGCCCGACGGGGTCTCAACAAGCGGCTGCGCCCCCTGCCGGGAGGCAGGGGGCGCAGTCCTGGAAAAGCGCTGCTCAGGCGGCAATGGTACGCGGCTTGAAGGCGGGCCTGGCCGCCTCGTACGCGGCGATGTCCGCTTCGTTCTGAAGGGTGAGGCTGATGTCGTCCAGGCCGTTGAGCAGTCGCCAGCGGGCGTTCTCGTCGAGCTCGAAGTCGGCGGTGATGCCCTCGGCGCGGACCTGGCGCGTCTCCAGGTCGACGGTGATCTCGGCGGTCGGGTCGGCCTCCGCCAGCTCCCAGAGCGCGTCGACGATCTTCTGCTCCAGGACCACCGTGAGCAGCCCGTTCTTCAGCGAGTTACCGCGGAAGATGTCGGCGAAACGGGAGGAGACGACAGCCTTGAAGCCGTAGTTCTGCAGGGCCCAGACCGCGTGTTCCCGGGAGGAACCCGTACCGAAGTCGGGGCCGGCGACCAGGACCGAGGCGCCTCGGCGCTCGGGGCGGTTGAGGACGAAGTTCTCGTCCTTGCGCCAGGCCTCGAAGAGCCCGTCCTCGAACCCGTCGCGGGTGACCTTCTTCAGCCAGTGCGCGGGGATGATCTGGTCGGTGTCGACGTTGCTGCGGCGCAGCGGAACGGCCCGGCCGGTGTGCTTGGTGAATGCTTCCATGGCTATCGGACTCCGGCGGGGGTACGGGCGTCGGACAGGTCGGCGGGCGAGGCCAGATGGCCCAGCACCGCGGTGGCGGCGGCGACCTGGGGCGAGACCAGGTGGGTGCGGCCGCCCTTGCCCTGGCGGCCCTCGAAGTTACGGTTCGAGGTGGAGGCGGAGCGCTCACCGGGGGCCAGCTGGTCGGGGTTCATACCGAGGCACATCGAGCAACCCGCGTGCCGCCATTCGGCGCCGGCCTCGGTGAAGACCTTGTCCAGACCCTCGGAGACGGCCTGGAGCGCGACCCGGACCGAGCCGGGGACGACCAGCATCCGTACGCCACTGGCGACTTTACGGCCGTCCAGGATCGAGGCCGCGTTGCGCAGGTCCTCGATGCGGCCGTTGGTGCACGAACCTACGAAGACGGTGTCGACGTTGATCTCGCGCAGCGGCTGCCCGGCGGTCAAGCCCATGTACTCCAGGGCCTTTTCGGCGGCGAAGCGCTCCGAGGCGTCCTCGTACGAAGCCGGGTCGGGGACGCTGGCCGACAGGGGCGCGCCCTGGCCGGGGTTGGTGCCCCAGGTGACGAACGGGGCCAGTTCGGTGGCGTCGATGACGACCTCGGCGTCGAACACCGCGTCGTCGTCGGAGCGCAGGGTCTCCCAGTACGCGACGGCGGCGTCCCAGTCCTCACCCTCGGGGGCGTGGTCGCGGCCCTTGAGGTAGTCGAAGGTGGTGGCGTCCGGGGCGATCATGCCCGCGCGGGCGCCGGCCTCGATCGACATGTTGCAGATGGTCATCCGGGCCTCCATCGAGAACTTCTCGATGGCGGCGCCGCGGTATTCGAGGATGTAGCCCTGGCCGCCGCCGGTGCCGATCCGGGCGATGATCGCCAGGATCAGGTCCTTCGCGGTGACCTCCTCGGGCAGTTCGCCCTCGACCGTGATGGCCATGGTCTTCGGGCGGGCCAGCGGCAGCGTCTGGGTGGCGAGGACGTGCTCCACCTGACTGGTGCCGATGCCGAACGCCAGCGCGCCGAAGGCGCCGTGCGTGGAGGTGTGCGAGTCGCCGCAGACCACGGTGGTGCCGGGCTGGGTCAGCCCCAGCTGCGGGCCGACCACGTGCACGACGCCCTGCTCGACGTCGCCCAGCGGGTGCAGCCGGACGCCGAAGTCCGCGCAGTTCTTGCGCAGGGTCTCCAGCTGGGCGCGCGAGACCGGGTCGGCGATCGGCTTGTCGATGTCGAGGGTCGGGGTGTTGTGGTCCTCGGTGGCGATGGTGAGGTCGAGGCGCCGCACCGGACGTCCGGCCTGGCGCAGCCCGTCGAAGGCCTGCGGGCTGGTCACCTCGTGCAGCAGGTGCAGATCGATGAAGAGAAGGTCGGGCTCGCCCTCCGCGCGCCAGTGGGGGCTCCCCTGGTCGAGCGAGGTCGAGAGCTTGGGGATGACATGGTCGTCCCAGACCTTCTCCGCGAGTGTCCTACCCATCGCTTTCCCTCCGGCCGGCGCCTTCGCCGGCCCAACTAGAGATTCGGTGCGCCGCCGCCCGGACCCCCGTGCGGGGCGGTGGCTACGAGCCGTTGTGCGGCCGCCCCCACAGGTTCGCAACTTCCGCCGAAAATTGAACTTGCGTTTCACAGAGTGAGACGGGAGTATCGTCGTATGGACAACTCTAGCGGCGTCGGCGTTCTCGACAAGGCAGCTCTGGTATTGAGCGCCCTGGAGTCCGGTCCGGCCACCCTCGCCGGGCTGGTCGCGGCGACCGGGCTCGCACGGCCCACGGCCCATCGGCTGGCCGTGGCACTGGAACACCACCGGATGGTGGCGAGGGATATGCAGGGCAGGTTCATTCTCGGCCCCCGGCTGTCGGAACTGGCAGCCGCGGCGGGCGAGGACCGCCTGCTGGCCACGGCCGGACCGGTGCTCACCCACCTGCGCGACATCACCGGCGAGAGCGCGCAGCTCTACCGCCGCCAGGGCGACATGCGCATCTGCGTGGCGGCGGCGGAACGACTGTCCGGACTCCGGGACACGGTGCCGGTCGGCTCGACCCTCACGATGAAGGCGGGCTCCTCCGCCCAGATCCTGATGGCCTGGGAGGAGCCGGAGCGCCTGCACCGGGGTCTCCAGGGCGCCAGGTTCACGGCGACGGCGCTCTCCGGCGTACGGCGGCGGGGCTGGGCCCAGTCGATCGGCGAGCGGGAGCCGGGCGTCGCCTCGGTCTCCGCTCCGGTCCGCGGCCCCTCGAACCGGGTGGTCGCGGCGGTCTCGGTCTCCGGGCCGATCGAGCGGCTGACCCGCCACCCGGGCCGGATGCACGCCCAGGCGGTCATCGACTCGGCGGCACGGCTGAGCGAGGCCCTGCGCCGCACGGGCTGACGCCCACGCGCTTCTGCCGCCGAACTTCCGGAAGGCCGCCCCAGCGTCGTGGCGGCCCTTTCTCCTTGTCCGGACTCCTCCCCCGCCGGGCGCAACCACGGTGCCGGGCGGACGACTTGGCGTAGGGCACTCCGCTCCCGACAAGCGGGAAGGCCCCCCACCGAGGTGAAGGGCCTTCCCGTACCGCTCTGTTGTACCCCCGACCGGATTTGAACCGGCGCTACTGCCGTGAGAGGGCAGCGTGCTAGGCCGCTACACAACGGGGGCGTGATTACTGCTGACTTGCGCTGGGCTACCAGGACTCGAACCTAGAATGACGGTACCAGAAACCGTAGTGTTGCCAATTACACCATAGCCCATAGTGTGACAAGTACCCCCGACCGGATTCGAACCGGCGCTACTGCCGTGAGAGGGCAGCGTGCTAGGCCGCTACACAACGGGGGCCCTAGCGATCCTGCATCGAGAGCGTGGGTGCGACCCAGACGTTCTCGCGGGAAGGATCTGTACCCCCGACCGGATTCGAACCGGCGCTACTGCCGTGAGAGGGCAGCGTGCTAGGCCGCTACACAACGGGGGCGTGTCCTGCTGATCTTGCTCGTACTGCTTGGTCTTACGCTGGGCTACCAGGACTCGAACCTAGAATGACGGTACCAGAAACCGTAGTGTTGCCAATTACACCATAGCCCACTGAAACACAACCCCTGGCGGGGGTTTCATCTCTGTCTGCGCTTCCCGGCCGAATCTTTCGGCCCGCTCGGGCGGCGCAGAAAGAACATTACCCGAAGGTGTCCGGCGCTCCAAAACGGGTATGGCCCGCCAGCAGACCGGGCAGCTGGTCGAGCCCGGTGATCGTCACGAGATCCGGCCTCCCGCCTCTTCCCAGCCGGTCGAGCCAGATGCCCGTCAGACCGGCGGCGACGGCCCCGCTCGCGTCGATATCGGGCTCGTTGCCCACGTACGCCACTTCGCGCGGGTCCAGATCGAGCGCCTCGCACGCCGCGAGGAAGGCGCCAGCCTCCGGCTTGGAGATCCCCAGCTCGACCGCACAGACCATCACCTCGAAGCGGTCCCGCACGCCGAGCGCGGTCAGCTTGTGGTGCTGGTGGTCGGTGTTGGCGTTGGACAGGATCCCGTGGCGGTAGTCGCGGGACAGCAGGTCGAGCACGGGCAGCACGTCCGGAAAGAGCGCCCAGGCGGCCTCGTAGTGAGCGGCGTGACGATCGAACCACGCGTCGGCCTCTGCGTCCCGGAGGTCCCGCGAGAGGAACTCCCGCACCCGGTCCCGGCGCTGTCCGGGGAAGTCCGTCTCACCGGCGGCCATGCGCGCCCAGTGCCGGACGCTCAGCTCCTGCCAGGTGTCGAGGGCCCCTTCCATCGAGACGTGGGTCCCGGGGAAGCCCTCGCGCTCCAGGTGCTGCCGCATCCCGGTGCGGGCGGCGCCCGCGTAGTCGAAGATCGTGTCGTCGATGTCCCAGAGCACGGCGCGGATCGGCATGGATCTCACGGTAACCGCCGACGGGCGGCCGCGGGAGGAAAAGCCGGGGAGGGCCGCGGCCGGCCGGCCGCGGCCCTCCCCGGGGGTGTCGCTTGTTACGCGGTCAGCTTCGCCAGCGCCGCGTCCACGCGGGCCAGGCTCTTGTCGCGACCCAGGATCTCCAGGGACTCGAAGAGCGGCAGGCCGACGGTGCGGCCGGTGACGGCGACGCGGACCGGGGCCTGCGCCTTGCCGAGCTTGAGACCGTGGGCCTCACCGGCGGTGAGGACGGCGTTCTTCAGGGACTCCGGGTCGCTCCAGTCGGCCGCTTCCAGGTTGGCGCGGGCCGTGGTCAGAAGGGCGACCGGATCGCCCTTCATCGCCTTGGTCCAGGACGCCTCGTCCTGGACCGGCGCGTCGAGGAAGAGGAAGTCGACGTTGTCGGTGATGTCGGAGAGCACCGTGACCCGGGTCTGGGCGTAGGGGGCGATCCGCGTCCACTTCTCCGCGTCGAAGGATTCCGGGGCCCAGGGGGCGAAGGGCGCCCGCAGCCAGGGGCCGCAGGCCTCGGTGAAGGCCTTCACATCCAGCATGCGGATGTGCTCGGCGTTGATGTGCTCGCACTTCTTGAGGTCGAAGCGGGCCGGGTTGGCGTTGACGTCCTTGATGTCGAACGCGGCGATCAGCTCGTCCACCGAGAAGACGTCGCGGTCCTCGGCGATCGACCAGCCGAGCAGCGAGAGGTAGTTCAGCAGCCCCTCGGGGAGGAACCCGCGCTCGCGGTAGAGGTTGAGGGAGGCCTGCGGGTCGCGCTTGGAGAGCTTCTTGTTGCCCTCGCCCATGACGTACGGGAGGTGGCCGAAGGCCGGGGTGTCCTTGGCGATGCCCAGCTCGATGAGCGCCCGGTACAGGGCGATCTGGCGCGGGGTGGAGGAGAGCAGGTCCTCGCCGCGCAGGACGTGGGTGATCTCCATCAGCGCGTCGTCGACCGGGTTGACCAGCGTGTAGAGCGGGGCCCCGTTGGCGCGGACGATGCCGTAGTCCGGGACGTTCTCCGGCTGGACGGTGATGTCACCGCGGACCAGGTCGGTGAAGGTGATGGCCTCGTCGGGCATCCGGAAGCGGACGATCGAGCTGCGGCCCTCGGCCTCGTACGCGGCCTTCCGCTCGGCGGAGAGGTCGCGGCAGTGGCCGTCGTAACCGGACGGCTTCCCGGCGGCGCGGGCGGCGTCGCGGCGGGTGTCCAGCTCCTCGGTGGTGCAGTAGCAGGGGTAGGCGTACCCGGCGTCGAGCAGCTTCTCGGCGACGTCCCTGTACAGGTCCATCCGCTGCGACTGGCGGTAGGGGGCGTGCGGGCCGCCGACCTCGGGGCCCTCGTCCCAGTCCAGGCCCAGCCAGCGCATCGAGTCGAGCAGCTGCTGGTAGGACTCCTCCGAGTCGCGCGCCGCGTCGGTGTCCTCGATCCGGAGGACCAGGGTGCCTTGGTGGTGCCGGGCGAAGGCCCAGTTGAAGAGCGCCGTCCGGACCAGGCCCACGTGGGGGTTGCCGGTCGGGGAGGGACAGAAACGTACGCGATGGGGCCTCCCCTGGTCGAGCGGAGCCGAGAGCTTGGGGAAGGGTGCGTTAGCCACGCTTGATCACCTTGTTGGTGAGAGTGCCGATGCCTTCGATGGTGACGGCGACCTCGTCGCCGATGTTCAGGGGTCCGACCCCCGCGGGGGTGCCCGTGAGGATCACATCGCCCGGGAGCAGTGTCATGGCGTCCGTGATGTGGACGATCAGGTCCTCGATGGAGCGGACCATGTCGCTGGTGCGGCCGAGCTGTCGCTGCTCGCCGTTGACCGTCGCCTGGATGGTGAGGTCGTGGGGGTCCACGTCGGTCTCCACCCAGGGGCCCAGCGGGCAGGAGGTGTCGAAACCCTTGGCGCGGGTCCACTGCTTCTCGCGCCGCTGCACATCGCGGGCGGTGACGTCGTTGGCGCAGGTGTAGCCGAGGATGACGTCCTTGACGCGCTCGCGGGGGACCTCACGGCACATGCGGCCGATGACCACGGCCAGCTCGGCCTCGTAGTGCACTTCGCTGGAGAAGGAGGGGTACTCGATCGCGTCGCCGGAGCCGATCACCGAGGTGGTGGGCTTGAGGAAGGTGATCGGCGCGTCGGGGACCTCGTGGCCGAGTTCGGCGGCGTGCTCCGCGTAGTTGCGGCCGATGCCCACGACCTTGTTGGGGAGCACGGGGGGCAGCAGCCGGACCTTGTTCAGCGGGACCTTGGTGCCCGAGAGCTCGAAGTCGGCGTACGGAATGCCTTTGATGATGTCGAGGACGAGGTCACCGGATTCCACGGTGCCCTGTCCCTCGACGGCGCCGAAGGCGACATTGCCGTCGATGGAGAACCTGGCGATGCGCACGGGATGCTGTCGCCCCTCACTTGCTGGCTGGCTGAAGACTGACGCTCCAGGCTAACGCGGTGAGGGGGGACGGCCTCGCGCATCGCGGGTACTAGCGGGCGACCGCGACCGGGGCTTCCATCAGGATGGTGCGGCGCGGGTTGGCCGTCACGGTCGGCAGGTCGGCGGTGTGCTCCGGCTGGGGGGGCGTCCGCAGCGCTTCGGCGTCCTTGAGGTGCGCCAGCGTGGTGCGCCGGGGGTTGGCAATGTTGCGGAACATCGTCGTCGTCTTCATCTGCCGTCAGGACCCTGTCGGTGAGGGCGCCGCTGGTAGCGGCGCCGGCTTGTCGGATTCGCCATCCCTGTAAAGCGTCAGGCTAAACATCCGATTCCCCACCGGAGCCGGGATGAGTCAACGATCATCATGTGAGTTTGCTCACGAACTAATCGACAATTGACCCATTGTGGACAGTTGGTCACGGCCCGGAAAACGGACATTACCTTACTGAATCCACCATTCCGCTCCTGATCATCGCGTCTGGGGCACCCTTCGCACCCAGGCGAATTCTCCGCAATAGTCTGCTTTACTCACCATCACCCCCCACTGTTTGTTACGCGCCCATCACAACGTGTCACGCAGGTCACAGCCCGGTACACGGCCCTTGTTGGAGATCCTGCACTGTGCTGCAATTCCACGCACCGCCGCGGGTTTGCAGGTCCGGCGCGCAGGGGCGCAACGCAGCGCCGTGAGGCGGCGGGAGGGGGAAGCACGCCGGTCATTCATACGACCACCCATGGGGCGCGTCCAGTGCCCCACGACGCCGACACCGTTCTTGTCCGCACACGCGGGCGGGACGCCTGGTCCAGAGGTTGCGACGCTAGTGCAGGGACGTTTCAAGAGGGATGGCAGCGCTCCGGCGGAACAGGAGCCGCGCGGCGGGACCGACCGCGGTTCCTCGCCCCAGCACGCCCAGAACCCCGGGCCGGCCGCCGCCGGCGACAACAGCGACCGTGCGCAGCGCTCGGGCTCCACGACGAGCGGCGGCACAGAGCCGAACACGCCCGCACAGCCGCGCGGCCCGGTCGACACGGGTTCGCGGATGGCACTCCGTAACTGGCGCATCAGCACGCGACTGGTCTCGCTCCTCGCTCTCCCCGTGGTCGCCGCGACCAGCCTGGGCGGTCTGAGGATCAACGAGTCCATGACCGACATGCAGCAGCTGGAACACATGCAGCTGCTGACGAAGATGACCAAGCAGGCGACCTCGCTCGCCCAGGCGCTGCAGGTGGAGCGCGACCAGTCGGCCGGTCCGCTGTCCAACAAGTCCAAGCCCACCGACTACAAGGTCACCGGGCCCCGGGACAAGACCGACCGGGCCAAGGACGCCTTCCTCGACGAGACCGACTCCATCGGTGACTCCGAGGGCGACGAGGCGCTCGACAGCATCCACGCGAGCATCTCGCAGATCGCCTCCCAGCTCGGCACCATCCGTACGATCCGCAAGACGGCGTACGAAGAGGGCGCACCGAGCCTCAACACCATCGACCAGTACAACCAGCTGATCACCTCGCTGCTGAGCCTCTCGCAGGACATGGCGCAGGCGACCAGCAACCCGGACATGATCAAGCGGACCCGGGCCCTGGCCGCGTTCTCCTCCGCCAAGGAGTACGCCTCGGTCCAGCGCGCCGTCATCGCCGCGGCGCTGCCGGGCGGTTCGGTGAAGGAGCCGCACCTCAACCCGAACGACCGGCAGTTCGGCTCCAACGCGCTCGCCAAGGAGTCCCGGGCCCTCACCTCGTTCAAGACGATCTACGGGACGACCGGGGAGAGCGCCGAGGAGCTCATGGAGCCCCTGGACAACGGCAACCCGGAGATCAACGCCGGGAACATGTACGCCAAGCGGATCCTGGACACCACGAACGGGATCGAGGGCAAGCAGGTCCGGTCGTACCTGGACTGGTACGACCAGAGCACCATCAAGATCAAGGCCATGGAGACGATCGAGGCCACCCTCCTCAGCGACATGGAGGCCAAGGCCCGCGAGCTGCGCCAGGCCTCCCAGCGCGAGGCGATCGTCAACGGTGCGGTCATCCTCATCGTGCTCGGCGTCTCGCTCGTCGGCGCCTTCGTGGTGGCCCGCTCCATGATCCGTTCGCTGCGACGCCTCCAGGACACCGCCACCCGGGTCGCCCAGGACCGGCTGCCCGAGCTCGTCAAGCAGCTCTCCGAGACCGACCCGCAGGACGTCGACACCTCCGTCGAGTCGGTCGGCGTGCACTCCCGGGACGAGATCGGCCAGGTGGCCGCGGCCTTCGACGACGTGCACCGCGAGGCCGTCCGCCTCGCCGCCGAGCAGGCCCTCCTCCGGGGCAACGTCAACGCGATGTTCACCAACCTCTCGCGCCGCTCCCAGGGCCTCATCCAGCGCCAGCTCTCACTCATCTCCGAGCTGGAGTCCCGCGAGGCCGACCCGGACCAGCTGTCCTCGCTCTTCAAGCTCGACCACCTCGCGACCCGTATGCGCCGTAACGGCGAGAACCTCCTCGTCCTCGCCGGCGAGGAACCGGGACGCCGGTGGACCCGGCCCGTCCCGCTGGTCGACGTGCTCCGCGCCGCCGCCTCCGAGGTGGAGCAGTACGAGCGCATCGAGCTGACCGCGGTGCCCGCCACCGAGGTCGCCGGCCGGGTCGTGAACGACCTCGTGCACCTGCTCGCCGAGCTGTTGGAGAACGCGACGTCGTTCTCCTCGCCGCAGACGAAGGTCAAGGTCACCGGTCACGCGCTGCCCGACGGGCGGGTGCTCGTCGAGATCCACGACACCGGCATCGGCCTCTCCCCCGAGGACCTCGCCGCGATCAACGAGCGGCTCGCGCAGCCGCCCACCGTGGACGTCTCCGTCTCCCGCCGCATGGGTCTGTTCGTGGTCGGCCGGCTGTCGCTGCGTCACGGCATCCGCATCCAGCTGCGCCCCTCCGACTCCGGCGGTACGACCGCGCTGGTCATGCTGCCCGTCGATGTCGCACACGGCGGCAAGCAGCCCCCGTCCAAGCAGGGCCCCGGACCGCAGTCCGGCGCCCCGGGCGGTCTGCTCGCGGGCAACGGGAACGGCGCGGGCAACGGCCAGCGCGCGGGCCTGGGCGGCGGACCGGGCGGTCCGGGCACCAAGAGTCTCGGCGGTGCGCCGGGTGCTCAGCGCGGCCAGGTCGGCGCGGGTGCGGGTCCCCGGGCGGCGCTGCCGGCCCGGGACAGCGGAGCCGGCCGTCCGCAGGGCCCTCAGGGCGGCGGCCAGCCGAACAACGGCGGACCGGGCCAGGACTTCCCGGGTCAGGGCCCGGCACCCCAGCGCCAGGGCGGCGGCCTCTCCGGCGCCTTCGGCAACAGTGCCCGGCTCGG
This sequence comes from Streptomyces sp. NPDC104313, assembly GCF_055583985.1. Lineage (NCBI taxonomy): Bacteria > Bacillati > Actinomycetota > Actinomycetes > Kitasatosporales > Streptomycetaceae > Streptomyces > Streptomyces sp. NPDC104313. Next base: position 322,458 of record NZ_JBVJMW010000005.1, on the reverse strand, counting down.
CGCCCGCGGCGGCCAGGGCGGCCCGCAGGGCGAGGCCCCGGGCCGCGGTGAGGCGACCAACCTGTTCGGGCACAGTGCTCCGCCCTCCCCCGGGCAGATCGGACGCCCGGGTCAGTTCGCACCGCAGATCCAGCCGAACCAGCCGAACCCGTCCGGCTGGCAGAACCAGTCGAACCAGCAGAACCAGCAGGGCCCCGGAGGGCAGCAGCCGCAGGGTCCTCAGGAGCAGAGCGGCCCCGCCCAGGGCGGTTTCCAGCAGCCCGGCGGCCCCGGCCGTCAGCTGCCGCCGCCCGGTGGACCGCGTGCCGAACTGCCCGGGGGCAACCCGCAGCCGCAGCGGCCGGCGACCACCAGCTGGGGCGCCGACACGCCGCGCGGTCACGAGGAGCACGACGCGACCGGGCAGTTCGCCCGTCCGGCAGGCCTCGGCCAGGACCCGTCGTTCAACGCCGCGCTGAGCCAGCGGCCGTCGGACGACCGCCAGGACCCCGGCGCGACCTCGGAGTTCGCCCGGCCCGGCTTCTCGGCGCCGGGGGCTCCCCAGGACCGGTCGTTCCCGCAGGGCTCTCCGCTGGGCCAGGACCCCGCGAGCACCGCGCAGTTCGCGCGGCCCGACTTCGGTGTCCCGCGCCAGCCGGACCAGAATCAGCAGGGGCAGGGGCAGGGGCAGTACGACCAGGGTCAGCAGCTGCCCGCGCCGCGTCAGCGCGGTCCGGAGGGCAACGACTTCGGTGCGCCGCGTCCGGCGCTGCCGCAGCAGCCCCAGCAGCCGGAGGCCCTGCCGCCGGCCGGTCCGGGGGACGGCCGTACGCCGCTGTACGACACCCTGGAGACGAACTGGTTCCACGGTCCGGGCCAGGGCGGCCAGCAGCCGCCCGCCGAACCGCAGGCGCCGGCCGCTCCGGAGTCCTCCGGTGTGCCCCTCCCGCCCATGCCTCAGCGTGGTGCGGCGGACCCCCCGGCCACCAGCTCGTGGCGGGCCTCGCCCAACGACGAACTCGTACGCCAGGCCGAGCGGGTCAAGAAGCCCGCCGCCGGCGGGGTCACCACTTCCGGGCTGCCCCGCCGTGTTCCCCGCGCCAATTTGGTTCCGGGGACCGCACAGCAGCAGAATCACCAGTCCGGACCACAGGTTTCGCGCGCGCCCGATGACGTGCGCGGTCGTCTGACCAATCTCCGCCGGGGCATCCAGCAGGGTCGGCAGGCCAACAACGGCCCGCAGACCGGCAGTATCCATCTCGGCCCCACTCACCAGCAGGAGCGTTAGTTGAGCCCCATGAGTCAGGCCGCGCAGAATCTGAACTGGCTGATCACCAACTTCGTGGACAACACCCCAGGGGTGTCCCACACGGTGGTGGTCTCCGCGGATGGCCTGCTGCTGGCGATGTCCGAAGGTTTCCCGCGCGACCGCGCCGACCAGCTCGCAGCGGTCGCGTCCGGTCTCACCTCGCTGACCGCGGGTGCGTCCCGGATCTTCGAGGGCGGCGCGGTCAGTCAGACGGTTGTGGAGATGGAGCGGGGATTTCTCTTCCTCATGTCCATCTCCGACGGATCCTCACTCGCCGTTCTGGCCCACCCGGACGCCGACATCGGTCTGGTCGGGTACGAGATGGCCCTCCTGGTCGACCGTGCGGGCACCGTCCTCACGCCCGACCTCCGCGCCGAACTCCAAGGAAGTCTGCTCCACTAGGCGGCCATCCAGCGGATTCACGACACGATCCCCCCAGGTAATGCCCACAACCCTCACCCGTCAGGCCGCTTCAGTCCCCTCACCGGCCCCTTGCAGACGGCAAGCCGAGAACCTGCTGTCACGCCCGGAGGATTCATGACCCCGCCACCCGCCTCACCCGATCCGTACGGCGCACTGCACCACGCGTCGTACGACGGGGAAGGCGACCAGCCGCTGGTTCGTCCTTATGCCATGACCGGCGGCCGGACCCGGCCGCGCTACCAGCTCGCGATAGAGGCACTGGTCAGCACGACGGCAGACCCCGCGCATCTGGGGACCCTGCTCCCCGAGCACCAGCGGATCTGCCACCTCTGCCGTGAGGTCAAGTCGGTGGCGGAGGTGTCGGCGCTGCTGTCGATGCCGCTCGGCGTCGCCCGGATCCTGGTGGCGGACCTGGCGGAAGCCGGCATGGTGGCCATCCACCAGCCGGGCAACGGAGAGGCCGGCGGCGCGCCGGATGTGACACTGCTCGAAAGGGTGCTCAGTGGACTTCGCAAGCTCTAGCGGCAGTACGGGCCGCGCCACCACTTCTGCGAAGATCGTGGTGGCGGGCGGCTTCGGCGTGGGCAAGACCACGTTCGTCGGGGCCGTGTCGGAGATCAACCCGCTGCGCACCGAGGCCGTCATGACGTCCGCCTCGGCGGGCATCGACGATCTGACCCACACCGGGGACAAGACGACGACCACCGTCGCGATGGACTTCGGACGCATCACGCTCGACCAGGACCTGATCCTGTACCTCTTCGGTACACCCGGTCAGGACCGCTTCTGGTTCATGTGGGACGACCTGGTCCGCGGCGCCATCGGCGCCGTCGTCCTCGTCGACACCCGCCGCCTCGCCGACTGCTTCCCCGCCGTCGACTACTTCGAGAACAGCGGGCTCCCCTTCGTCATCGCCCTCAACGGCTTCGACGGACACCAGCCCTACACCCCCGACGAGGTACGCGAGGCGCTCCAGATCGGACCCGACGCACCCATCATCACCACGGACGCCCGTCACCGGGCGGACGCCAAGAGCGGCCTGATCACGCTGGTCGAGCACGCGCTGATGGCACGCCTGAAGTAGTTCTTCCACCAGGGTTAAGTCGATATCGGCATACGGAAGTTGCCGTAGTCACGCGGGGGCGGCCTGTGTCGTTTGACACGATCCGCCCCCGTGTTCATAACGTTTCGACAGAGAATTGACTCCTCTCCGCCACCCGACGCATCCATTCGGTGCCACTGCGCTCACATGAGCCCCGCCATTTGACGGGGCTCGCTCTTTATGCCCGTTTTATCTGAGGTCCGGGCCACGTGGAATCGCCGGTTCCGAGTGTTTGGAACGGGGCCGGTCCCCGTGCTGCAATTCGACGAACTCCCCAGTAGTACGGCCCTGAACGAATAATCCGGCACAGCGTAGGTGCCGACGCCGAGAGGTTGTTGGTCGAGTGAGGCGAAGCAACGAGGGCTCCGCGGCGCAGCCCGAGCGGGGCAACTTCACCCCGCCGTCGCGCGCTGTGGCGTCTCCTGCGGGTGCGCCGGGCACGGAACCGACCGGTGGTGGCAGCACCAGCCGGATGTCCCCGCGCAACTGGCGGGTGGCCACCCGGCTGAACGCGATCCTCCTGATCCCGGTGCTGGTCGGCCTCGTCATGGGCGGCTTCCAGGTGAAGGGCTCCATCGACACCTGGAGCGAGGCGCAGGATGCCGAGAGGACCGCGGTCGTCGTGCGTGCCGCGTCCGACTACGGGCAGGCGCTCCTGAACGAGCGGGACCTCACCGCCGAGCCGCTGCTCTCGGGCGACCGTGACGCCGATGTGGTCGAGCAGACCCGGGCCACCACGGACGAGGCGGCGCGGAAGTTCGACGCCGCGGTGAAGGGCATGCCCGCGAAGCCGGGCCTGGAGCGCCGTCTGAAGCTCTTCAAGGGCGAGGAACCGGGGCTTCCCGAGCTGCGCAAGGTCGCCTACTCCCAGGCGCTGGACCCGGTGAAGACCGAAGAGGGCTACGTCCAGGTCCAGCACTCGCTGATGGAGTTCTCCAACGAGCTCGGCCTCGGCACCGGCAACATCACCAGTTACGGCCGTACCGTCTACGCGATCGAGCTGTCCAAGGCTGCAGAATCGCTTCAGCGCTCGATCGGCATGCACCTTCTGGTGCGCCCGAGCAAGAAGCCGGGTACGTACAACGACCAGGTCAAGGCCTTCGGCTCGTACAACTACCTGGAGCAGATCGCGCTGGGCGAGTTCAATTCCGGCGGCACCCAGGCCGACGTCGACCGTCTCAAGCAGGTCATGGCCGGCCAGGCCGCCGAGGGCGCCAAGCAGCTCAAGGCGGCCAAGGACCAGGCCGAGGCCGCGGGCGAGACCTTCGTGGCCCCGCCGAGCATCGACGGCTCGGTCTTCGACGGTATGGCCCGGGAGATCGGCCAGGGGCAGGACCCCGAGGACCTGGCAGCCAAGGGCATCACGCCCGCGACCTGGATGGCCGCGGCGACCGCGAAGTTCGAGGGGTACGCCACCGTCGAGGACGAGCTGGTCACCAAGGCGGTGGACGAGGCCGCGAGCATCTCCTCCGACGCCAAGACCGACGCCATCGTCAACGGCCTGATCGTCGTCATCGCGCTGCTGGCCGCCTTCCTCCTGGCCGGGCTCATGGCCCGCCAGATGAGCCGCTCCATGCGCCAGTTGCGTACCGCCGCCTTCGGCATCGCCGAGCAGCGGCTGCCCACCCTCGTCGACCAGTTGTCGCGCACCGACCCGGGCCGGGTCGACACCCGGGTGCAGCCCATCCCGATCACCACACGGGACGAGATCGGCGAGGTCGCCCGCGCCTTCGACCAGGTGCACCGCGAGGCCGTCCGGCTCGCAGCCGAGCAGGCCATGCTGAGGGGCAACGTCAACGCGATCTTCACGAACCTCTCGCGCCGCAACCAGTCGCTCATCGAGGGCCAGCTGACCCTCATCACCGACCTGGAGAACAACGAGGCCGACCCGGACCAGTTGGAGAGCCTCTTCAAGCTGGACCACCTGGCCACCCGGATGCGCCGCAACGGCGAGAACCTCCTCGTCCTCGCGGGCGAGGAGCCCGGCCGCCGCTGGAACCAGCCGGTACCGCTGGTGGACGTCCTGCGGGCCGCCTCCTCCGAGGTGGAGTCCTACGAGCGCATCCAGCTGACCGGCGTGCCGGAGAGCGAGATCCACGGCCAGGCCGTCACCGACCTCGTGCACCTGCTGGCCGAGCTCCTGGAGAACGCCACCACGTTCTCCTCTCCGCAGACGAAGGTCAGGGTCAACGCGACCCGGCTGCCCGACGGCCGCGTCATGGTCGAGATCCACGACAAGGGCATCGGCCTCACCGCCGAGGACTTCGCCGACATCAACCACAAGCTGGCCAACCCGCCGACCGTGGACGCCGCGGTGTCGCAGCGCATGGGCCTGTTCGTGGTCGGCCGACTGGCCGACCGGCACGGGATCCGGGTCCAGCTGCGCCCCTCGGGCGAGCAGGCCGGAACCACCTCGCTGGTCATGCTGCCGGACGCCATCACCCACGGTGGCGGTGGCGAACCGGGCACCGGCCAGGACGACTTCAGCGTCTCCTCGATCATCCCCGAGCAGCAGCAGGCCTTCGAGCCGGCGCCGCAGCAGGCCTCGATGCGCACGGCGGCGGAGCTCGGCTTCGACGACTCGCGCTACGAGCCCCCGGCGGAACCCGGTCAGCTGGACCCGCTCAACCGCTCGCTGATACGCGAGGAGCGCAGGGCGGCCCTGGAGGCCCAGGCGGGCCCGGGCGGCCCGTTCGGGGACAGCTCCCGGGAACAGCGGGGCTACGCGCCGGAGTCGTACGCGGGCGACCCGTACGGCGGGCAGCAGCAACAGGGTCACGCCGACGATCGCTACGGCCAGGACCAGTACGGGCAGCAGCCGCAGCAGCCGTACGGTGCCGGGGACGGATACGCGCAGCAGCACCCGGGGGGTGGTTATCCGGAATCGGCATATGCCGATCAGCATGCCCAGCAGGGCCAGTACGCCGACCCGTACGCGGCTTCGCCGGACCAGTCCCACCAAGATGATTGGCCTGTTCAGAGCGGTTTTCAACACGCTTATGAGCCGATTGCTCCCGTCGAATCGGAATCTGTTCCGAGCACGCCCGCAGAGCCTTCGGAGCGCGTAGGCTTCGACCGTCCGGGACCCACCCCGAACGTCGGCCACGAGCTGACCGAAGCCGGTCTGCCGCGCCGCGGCGGTCAGCAGCACTGGCAGCCCGGCCCCGGCGGCCGCGGCAACGACCAGCCCGATCCGACTCCGGGGGCCCAGCCGCAGCAGGAACAGCGGCAGGACCCGCAGACGGACGGGGACGGCACCGACGACTGGCGTTCGACGAATGACGAGCGCTGGCAGCGGGCCGAGAAGCTCCGTGAGCCGAAGGCGGGCGGAATCACCCCCTCCGGCCTCCCCCGGCGCGTTCCCAAGGCCAACTTGGTCGAGGGCACGGCGGAGCAGACCCAGCAGGGCGGCCCACAGGTCTCCCGCGCGCCCGAGGACGTCCGCGGCAGGTTGAGCAACCTGCGGCGGGGGATCCAGCGGGGACGCAGCGAGGGTTCGGACACCAGTACCACCTACAACCAGGAGCGTTAGTGTGAGCCCGATGAGCCAGGCGGCGCAGAATCTCAACTGGTTGATCACCAATTTCGTGGACAACACCCCCGGGGTGTCGCACACGGTGGTGGTCTCCGCCGACGGACTCCTGCTGGCGATGTCCGAGGGTTTCCCGCGCGACCGCGCCGACCAGCTGGCGGCCGTCGCCTCCGGTCTGACGTCGCTGACCGCGGGCGCCTCACGGATCTTCGAGGGCGGCGCCGTGAATCAGACCGTTGTGGAGATGGAGCGGGGATTTCTCTTCCTCATGTCCATCTCCGACGGATCCTCACTCGCCGTTCTGGCCCACCCGGACGCCGATATCGGTCTGGTTGGGTATGAAATGGCCCTTCTGGTAGACCGCGCGGGCGGAGTCCTGACTCCGGACCTCCGCGCCGAACTTCAGGGAAGTCTTCTTAGCTAGTAGACAGACAGTGCGTTTCTCGCCACCGCGCCATAAAGTGCGGTGGCGCGGCCGCACTGGGATCGGTGACCGGCAGTCGGAGGAGGAGACGTGGCAGCACCCACAGGCGGACACCCGTACAACGGTGACCACAGGGTTCCGGGTGAGCACGGTGACAACCGTTTCGGCTTCCCTGCCGCACCTGGCGGGCAGGGCCCCGGCCAGTACCAGCCGTACCAGCCGTACCAGCCGTACCAGGAGCCGCAGCACCAACAGCAGGGTGCTCACGGCGCGCAGGGGTCCGAGTGGCCCCCGCCGCAGCCGGGGGCGGGGTGGCCGGGGCAACCGCAGCAGCCCCAGCGGTACGACGCACCCCAGCAGCCGCGCATGCAGCCGGTGCAGCAGCGGCGGGCTCCCGAGCCCGCCCAGCCCGCCGCGCACAACCCGCTGGTCCGTCCGTACGCCATGACCGGCGGCCGGACCCGACCGCGTTACCAGCTCGCCATCGAGGCGCTGGTCAGCACCACGGCCGATCTGTCCCGGCTGCAAGGGCAGTTGCCCGAGCACCAGCGGATCTGCCGGCTCTGCATCGAGATCAAGTCGGTCGCCGAGATCTCGGCCCTTCTCTCGATCCCCCTCGGCGTTGCCCGGATCCTCGTCGCCGACCTGGCCGAGGCCGGACTCGTCGCTATCCATCAGCCCGGCGGCGACGAGGCCGCCGGTGGCCAGCCAGATGTGACACTGCTCGAAAGGGTGCTCAGTGGACTTCGCAAGCTCTAGCGGCGGAGCGGCCCGCTCCACTACCTCGGCGAAGATCGTGGTGGCAGGGGGCTTCGGCGTGGGTAAGACCACGTTTGTCGGTGCCGTTTCGGAGATCAATCCGCTGCGCACCGAAGCCGTGATGACGTCCGCCTCGGCGGGCATCGACGATCTGACCCACACCGGGGACAAGACGACGACCACCGTCGCGATGGACTTCGGACGCATCACCCTGGACCAGGACCTGATCCTGTACCTCTTCGGTACACCGGGACAGGACCGCTTCTGGTTCATGTGGGACGACCTGGTCCGCGGCGCCATCGGCGCCGTCGTCCTCGTCGACACCCGCCGCCTCGCCGACTGCTTCCCCGCCGTCGACTACTTCGAGAACAGCGGGCTCCCCTTCGTCATCGCCCTCAACGGCTTCGACGGATACCAGCCCTACACCCCCGACGAGGTACGCGAGGCGCTCCAGATCGGGCCCGACACCCCGATCCTGACGACGGACGCCCGGCACCGCGCGGACGCCAAGAGCGCGCTCATCACGCTGGTCGAGCACGCCCTGATGGCGCGACTGCGCTAGGACACCGGCCGTCTACGGAGAAGGGCCCCGCACTCCCGAGGAGTGCGGGGCCCTTCTCCGTACGGCCTGCGAGGGGGGTCAGCCCTGCCAGCTGTGCGGTGCGCGGAAGCCCGGGGTGCGCTCCAGGCGGCGCCAGCCGGCGGTGTCACGGCCGCGGTGGGCGGGGACGGGCGGCCGGGCGGCGGCGCGGGCCATCAGGACGGCGGTGATGGCCGCCAGCTCCTCGGGGTCGGCGTGACCCTTCTCGACGCGCAGGACGGACTCGGCGGACATCAGGCTCATGGTGGGGTGTCTCCGTCTTCTCGGCAGGATGTCGTGGACCGTGCGGCGGATCGCGCCGCCGCGGCGGATGACTACTGCGGGGGGTTGCCGTGCTTGCGGGACGGCAGGTCTGCGTGCTTGTTGCGGAGCATGGCGAGCGAGGCGATGAGCACCTCGCGGGTCTCGGCGGGGTCGATGACGTCGTCGACGAGGCCGCGCTCGGCCGCGTAGTAGGGGTGCATCAGCTCGGCCTTGTACTCCTTGACCATGCGGGTGCGCATGGCTTCGGGGTCCTCGGCGTCGGCGATCTGGCGGCGGAAGATGACGTTGGCCGCGCCCTCGGCGCCCATCACCGCGATCTCGTTGGTGGGCCAGGCGTAGGTGAGGTCGGCCCCGATGGACTGGGAGTCCATGACGATGTACGCACCTCCGTAGGCCTTCCTCAGGATCAGCGAGATCCGCGGCACGGTGGCGTTGCAGTAGGCGTAGAGCAGCTTCGCTCCGTGGCGGATGATCCCACCGTGCTCCTGGTCCACGCCCGGCAGGAAGCCGGGGACGTCCAGAAGGGTGATGATCGGGATGTTGAAAGCGTCGCACATCTGGACGAAACGTGCGGCCTTCTCGGAGGCCTCGATGTCCAGCACGCCCGCCAGCGCCTGCGGCTGGTTGGCGACGATGCCGACGACCTGGCCGTCCAGGCGGGCCATCGCGCAGATGATGTTGCGGGCCCAGCGCTCGTGGATCTCCAGGTAGTCGCCGTCGTCGACGAGCTCCTCGATCACCTGGTGCATGTCGTACGGGCGGTTGCCGTCGGCCGGTACGAGGTCCAGCAGGACGTCGCCGCGCCGGTCGGCGGGGTCGTCGCTCCGTACCGTCGGCGGGTTCTCGCGGTTGTTGGAGGGCAGCATCCCGATGAGGTAGCGGACCTCCGCGATGCACGTCTCCTCGTCGTCGTACGCGAAGTGCGCGACGCCCGACGTCTCGGCGTGCACGTCCGCGCCGCCCAGACCGTTCTGGGTGATCTCCTCACCGGTGACCGCCTTCACGACGTCCGGACCGGTGATGAACATCTGCGAGGTCTCACGGACCATGAACACGAAGTCGGTCAGCGCCGGGCTGTAGGCCGCGCCGCCCGCGCACGGACCGAGCATCACGCTGATCTGCGGGATCACACCGGACGCCCGGGTGTTGCGCTGGAAGATGCCGCCGTAGCCCGCGAGCGCCGAGACACCCTCCTGGATACGGGCGCCGGCGCCGTCGTTCAGCGACACCAGCGGGGCCCCCGCCGAGATGGCCATGTCCATGATCTTGTGGATCTTCGTGGCGTGCGCCTCGCCCAGCGCCCCACCGAAGATCCGGAAGTCGTGCGCGTACACGAAGACCGTGCGGCCCTCGACCGTGCCCCAGCCCGTGATGACACCGTCGGTGTACGGCTTCTTCGCCTCCAGGCCGAAACCGGTCGCACGGTGCCGGCGCAGCTGCTCGACCTCCTTGAACGAACCCGGGTCCAGCAGCAGCTCGATCCGCTCCCGCGCGGTCAGCTTCCCCTTGGCGTGCTGTGCCTCGGTCGCCCGCTCGCTCGGTCCGCGCCGCGCCTGCTCGCGCAGGGCCAGCAGTTCGGCCACCCGGCCACGGGCGTCGCTCGACTCACCCTGAGTTTCGTCCACAACGGTCATGTACTGACCCTACGAAGACCGACCCAGAAATCGCGCCGTCGACTCCGTACAGTCTCCTGCCCGGTTTCGTGGTGGGAGTGAACAGAACCACGCCACCGCGCACGCGATCCACCAGCGAAACGCCGCATTCGGTTGTGAAGACCCCACAAGAGGAGGTTGCGCAGCGGACCACACGCCCCTGAGGGGGCCCGAAGGCCCCCTCAGTATGGCGCGGCGCGTTTGCCCCGCTGTCACCGCGCTCGGGAAACTCGGCGGCCGACGGTCAGGCTCCGCAGTGGAAGCGGGCATCGCCCCAATCGGCGTGGTCGTTGCCGTTGCCGTCGCCGCCGTCCTGGACGACCAGCTCGACGTACTTCGCGCCGGTGACGTCGGCGGTGAGCTTCCAGGCGGGGTCGGCCGCCCCCAGCACCGGTGACGCCACCTTCTCCGTGCCGTCGGCGGTGACCGAGAACCGCACACTGCCCCGGGTGGCCTGGGCGTCGTCCACGCCGACCTCGGCGGTGAAGGAGGTGCACTTCCCGCCCAGGTAGTAGCGGATCCTCGCCGGGGCGTGCGTGCCCAGGCCCTTGGCGTAGGTGACGCCGCCGATCTTCAGGGGGCCACCGTCGCCGGCCCCGGCCTCCCCGTTGGACCGGTCTCGCTCGACCGGGCCCCAGCCGTTCTGCGAGGCGGTCCAGTCGAGGTCGCCGGCCCAGCTGTCCGCGGTGGGCGGCGGCGGGAGCGTACGGACGGAGGTTCCCGCGCCGAGGGCACGGCCGGCTCCCCCGACGGTGTACGTGGCCTCCGCTTCCAGCGCGTACGTGCCGTAGGGGGCGTCGACCGGCGGGGTGACCCGCCAGCTGCCCGTGGCCTTCGCGCCCGGGGCGACCGAGTCGAAGACGACCGCGCCCACGGGCTCGGCCTTCCAGCCCTCGGGCACGGCCAGCGCGAGCCGCACGCCGGTGGCGGCACTCGCCTCGTCGTTGCCGAAGGCCGCCTTCACCGTGTTCGGGGCTCCCGGCTCCAGGGTCTCGGCGTCGGCGGACACGTCGAGGGTGCCGCAGACGGCCTCCTGCCCGGCGGGGGCCGGTCCGAGGTCGGTCACGGTGAAGCCGTCGAGCACGAAGTCCGCGCCCTCGGGTGCTCCGGGCAGCTTGCGCAGCCCGGTCCAGGTGTCACCGCAGCCCGCGGTGAGCGTCCGGCTGAACTGCCCGGTGGTGCGCTGCTGCCCGATCGGGGTGGCCCGGGTCTCGGTCGAGGAGGCCTTGCCGCCGGCGACCCGGTCGTACCCCTCCACCCAGCTGTAGGCCCCGGCGTGGCTGGACTGGTAGTCGAACGCGACCCGGTAGCGGTAGCCGTCCTTCATCGGGACGGTCCAGGGCGCGGTGCGGTAGACGAGGCCGGTGTTCTCCTCGTGGGACTTCAGGGACTCCTTCCCACCCAGCACGTCGTCGACTCGCTTCCCGTTCCAGCCGGACTGGGTGTACGGGGCGTGGAGCTGCGAAATGCTGGTGCGGGGGTCGGTGGAGCCGCCCGCGTTGCCCTTGAGGAAGGGGCCCCAACCCTGGTCGACGGCCTCGAAGTCCTCGTACGCCACGGTGCCCGTGCGGGTCGCGGGGGCGTTCTCGACGATCCGTACGTCATCGGCGCGGACCTTCGCCGTGCTGCCGTCCGCCGCCTCGATCCGGAGAGTGGTGCGGCCACCCGAGGGGGCGGTGAAGTTGACCTTGGCACGCTGGAAGGACGTGCCGTGCCAGTCGGACGCGGCGACGAAGTCCTCGGCGGTGGAGCGTTCGACGGCCACCGACGCACCCCCGGCGCTCAGCACCGTACGGCGGCTCTCGCCGGGCTCGACCTCAATGAGAGCGGAGGCGGTGTAGCGCTTGCCCGGCCTGAGCCCGGTGACGCTCTGGGAGAGCGCGGCCGGGCCGGAGCCGGAGAGTTCGGCGCTGTTGCGGCCCTGCTCGTCGGTGTCGCGGACGGCGGTGCCGGTCTTCGTCCAGCCCTTCAGGTCACGGTCGTTGAAGCCGGGGTCCTTCAGCCCTGTCCCCTTCCCCCAGTCGGCCGACCGGGCCTTCGGCGCCCGGTCGGGGTAGAGGACGTAGGCCTGTCCGGCGGCAGCCGTCAGCGTGATCCTCCCGCCGGCGGGGCGGACGGTGGTGACCTTCTCCCGGCCGTTGTCCGTCAGCTTGTAGAGGGTGTACGCGCCCTTGCCCGGCACCTCCCAGGTGCTGGAGCCACCGGTCTCGCTGTAGTGGTAGAGCTTCTTGCCGCCGTCCCACGGCAGCAGGTAGTCGGTACCGCTGAGCACCTTGCGGCCCTGGTCGTAGAAGGTCCGCTTCCCGTTCTCGACCGTGCCGCGCACCCCGCCGGTGAAGGTGATGTCGTTGCCGTCCCAGCGGGTGATCCTCTGCTGCTGGAGGTACTTCGCGGGCAGGTTCTTCTGCCAGATGTTGGCGGTGAAGGCGTTCCAGTCGGTCTCGCCGGTCCAGCCCTCGAAGTCCTCCAGGGCGCTCTGGCCGAGGACCGGGTGGTTGTTCCAGATGTCCTTCTCGCCGTTGCGGATGAACCGGATGATCTGCGAGTTCAGGCCCTTGTTGGTGGCCCCGCCGTAGTTGAGGTCGTTGGCCCAGTGCGACCAGAGCGAGGCGCGCTCGAACTTGTCGGCCCACTCGGTGCCGACGGTCCAGCCCTGCTTCTGCACGGCCTGGATCGTCTTGTCGGCGATCCAGCCGTGGCTGTAGTAGACGTCGATGTAGAGGAAGTCGAGGTTCTTGTCGGTCTCGTCGCGCAGTTGCTGGAAGCGTTCGGCCAGGTCGCCGCTGTTGATGTCGCGGCGCTGGTCGATGTAGTAGCTCTGGTTGAGCCAGTTCCAGCCGGGCTTGGTCTTGTCGACGAGCTGCTCGGAGAAGGCGTTGGCCTCCGGGTAGGACTCGGTGGCGTTCACATGGACGCCGAAGTCCGCGCCCCACTTCTCGCCGTCCTTGAGCAGGGTGTTGAGGTCCTTGAGCCCGCCGGCCCGCTTGTTGTAGTTGCCGCCGTAGTCCGGGTGGGCGGAGTCGTGCCCCTCGGAGCCGTAGCCCTTGAGGACGGCGAGCTGGCCGAGGCCGTCGGTGGCCTTCGAGATCCGCTTGACGTCGTCCAGGGTGCGCAGGAACGGGTGGGTGGCCTGGCTGGCGAAGTTGAACGGGATATGGGTGACGACCCGCTTCGCGGTGTCCTCGCCGCCCGGCGCGGTGACGCCGATCGAGCGGAAGGCGACGGCCCCGTCCTGCCAGTCGACGGCCCGGTCGCCGTTGGCGTCGGGGGTGACGACGACCTTGGCCCACGGCAGGTCATCGCCGCTCTCGGGTTTCGGCGCGCCCTCGCCCCGGTAGGTCCACTGGCCGGACCAGACGCCGACCCGGACGCCGCCGCCCTCCTCGGTGCGCGCCTGGTGCCAGAAGCGCGCGTCGTCGCCGCCGGTGGCCCCGGCGGGCTTGTCGTACGAGGAGTTGGACTCGACCGCCGCGGCGAGCGAACCGTTGTTGAGGATCGCGTAACTTGCCCCGACGGGTGCGGTGTCGGGCTTCGTCTCCTCGGTGACCTCCGCGAAGACGTCGGCGGTGCGGGTGGAGTCCGGGTCGAGCTTCGTGAACGCGGTGGCGGCCCCGGCCTCGGCGGACCCGACCGAGATCAGGTCATGTCCGGGGATGTCGATGGTCCCGACCCGGAACTCCGCGGTGTCGCGGACGGCGGTCACCTTGAACGTGGCGGCCCGCCCGGAGACGGTGAGCGAGGCGTCGATCTCGACACCCGGCAGGGAGTCGAAGGCGAGGGTGTAGCGGGCGGCGGAGCGGGTGATCCTCGGCTTGCCCTTGAGCTTCACGGGACGGGCGGTCCCGTTGAGGGTGACATCGGTGACCGGCCGGGTGCTGCCGAGCAGCTGCGCGCCGCTCGCCCGGTCGGTGTACGACAGGACGCGCGGGAAGTCGTCGGCGACGGCGACGGCGAGCCGGTCGGATCCGATGACGGCGGATCCACCGGACTCCGCCGCCCGGGCCGGGGCGGGGGACGGATCGGCGGCTGCGGCGGGGAGGGCGGCCCCGTTGAGCGCCAGGACGGCTGCGGAGGCCGCGGCGACCAGGCCGGGGCGAGGGAATCTTGGCGACATGGCCCCTGAGTAGTCGCCGCGTCCGGGCATCGTCAACGGACTTCGGTCCCTGGAGCCGGCTCCGTCCAACAACCCCGGTGCGTTAGTCCAAGTCGGGGCGGTGCGGGGCAGGCCGGGACCTCGTTCATCTCTTGGCCGTCGGCGCTCCCGGGCGGTCACGGTTCACACCCGCCCGGTTCCGGCACGTACCGCTTCGGGGCGTCGAGTTGTGAAGACCCAGCATTTTTGAGAGCGCTCTCAGCCACAAGTCTTGACGCTTGTTCCGGGCCTCGCGAGAGTGGTGCGCACCGCAGGCACCCCCACGGTCCCGCACCTCCCCGTGCCACCCGCCATCACCCGTCTGCGACCCCCCACCACCTCGGGAGTCACCTCGTGATCTCACGCCGCATGTTCCTGACCGGCGCCGCCGCCTCGGCCGCGGCGCTCACGCACCCCGCCTGGGGCACCGCCCTGAGCCCCCGCGCCTCCGCGGCCCCCGCGACCTGCGAACTCGCCCTGGAGAACAAGTCGTTGCCGGGCACGGTGCACGCGTATGTGACCGGCCACGAGCCGGGAACCGACCGCTGGACGCTGCTCGAGCCGGACGGCGGCGTCTACCGCCCCGATTCCCCCGGCACCCCGGGGACCCCCCTGCCCGTCGACTGCGCGATCCCGCTCAAGGCCGCGGGCGCGGGTCCGGTCGTGCTGACCCTGCCGCAGATGTACGGGGCGCGGGTCTACTTCGTCCGCGACGACAAGCTGGACTTCTACCTCAACCCGGGGCCGTCGCTGGTGGAGCCCGCCTTCGCGACGCCCACGGACCCCAACTACGGGCGCACCTGGTCGTTCTGCGAGTTCACCTTCAACACGGAGCAGCTGTACTCCAACATCAGCTACGTCGACCTGATCACCGCCCTTCCGATCGGGATCACGTTGGAGGGCGACGGGACCCACGTCGTCGCGCCGCACCCGGAGGGCGCGGCGCGACGGATCGCGGACGACCTCACCGCCCAGGCCGCCGTCGACGGGCAGCCGTGGGACAAGCTGATCACCCGGAGCGGGGACGGCGGCGTCCTGCGGGTCGTCTCACCGCAGAACATCATGGCCCCGTACTTCGACCGGCCCGCCGAGATGCCGTTCCGGGACCTGTTCACCGCCCAGATCGACGAGGTCTGGGAGAAGTACCGCTCCGAGGACCTGCGCATCGACCTCCAGGGCGGCCGGGGCACACTGGCCGGCCGGGTCAGCGGGGACACGCTGACCTTCGAGGGGGGCCACACCTTCGTCAAGCCGCAGACGAAGGACATCTTCACCTGCAACCACGGCCCGTTCACCAACAACCCGGGCGACTCCGACGACAAGAAGGCGATCCTGGCCAGGCTGGCGGCGGGCTTCAACCGCTCGATCATGCTGAGCCACCCGAGCCAGCCGAACGGCACGTCGACGGCGGACTACTACAAGGGGCCGGTCACCAACCACTGGTCCCGGGTAGTCCACGCGAACAGCCCGATCGGTTACGCGTTCCCGTACGACGACGTCCGCCCGGACGGTGAGCCGGACGTCTCGGGCGCGGCGCACGACGGGAACCCGCGTCGCTTCACGGTGAGCGTGGGCTCCTGACGCACGCCCGGTAGCCCGACAGGCGCGGGTGCCCCCGGGCCGGACCGACCCGGGGGCACCCGCGTGCCCGGCGCGGGGGGCGCACCCGCGTGTCCGGCGCGGGCCGCCGCACGTACCCGGCGGGCCACGCACACGCCCGGGTGCCGTCGCGCACAGCCGCACAGCCGCACGGCCGCAGCCGTCCGATACATCACCAATTGACACGTTATGCAGTGTTCTTGACTTCGGCACACCTCTCCGGGACGGTGCCGTATGCGAATGAAGCGACTCCCCCACCGGCTGCTCACGGCAGTCGCCGCCGGATTCCTGCTCACCGCCGCGCCCCCGGCCCAGGCGGACCCCGCCCCGCCGGGCTCCCCGGCACCACAGGCCGCCGGCGCGCACGGCCTGCGCGCCTTCCAGCAGAGCTACGGCCTGCCGCCGACCGGCCGGGTGGACACCGCCACCGCGCGGCTGCTGAAGACGGCCCCGGACAGCGAGCTGCGGGTGTTCTTCGCCGCCGCGGCCGACCTCGGCCCGGAACAGCTCGCCCATGCCCGGACGGTCATCGGCGTCGGGAAGGGGGCGGAGCTCTCCGAGGAGGCCCAGGTGATCGCCCTGATGACGGCCATGCAGGAGTCGAAGTTCGTCAACTACACGTCGGCGGTCGACCACGACTCGCTGGGCGTCTTCCAGCAGCGCCCCAGCATGGGCTGGGGCACGCCGGCGCAGATCACCCATGTGCCGACCGCGTCCAAGTCCTTCTACGGGCTGCCCTCACCCAGCGCCAATCCGGGGCTGCTCCAGATCGACGGGTGGGAGTCGATGGAGCCGGGCGAGGTGTGCCAGGCGGTGCAGCGGTCCGCGTACCCGGACCGGTACGCGCAGTGGGAGGACTTCGCCCGGGACCTGCTGGAGCAGGAGGGGCCGGACGCGGACCCGATCCCGTAGGACAGATGGCCCGGGTGCCGCCCGGCGAGGCACGCCCCCCGGGCCATCACTCGTGTCAGCAGCCGCAGTTGTCGTACGTCACGTCCCAGTGGTTGCCCTCGTCCGCGTAGATGTTGCCGGAGCCGGACCGGTACTGGCGCGCGCCGTCACCCCGTGTGCCGATGCAGGTGAAGGTGCCGGTGACGTAGTTGTTCAGGCCGACCTCCCCGCCCCGGACCGCGGATCCGATCGGGGGAACCCGGACGTCAGATGTTGAACTTTGAACTAGATGCGGTTACAGTCGAACTCGTTGAAGGTTGAACAACATCTTCCGCACCGCTCGATCCGTCCCCCGAAGCGCATCCCCGAGGAGGAGCCATGGCTCTGTTCACCCGCAAGTCCACCACCGCCGCCACCACCGTCACCGAGGCCCGCGCGGTGGACCCGGCGCTGGCCGCCCTGACCGGCACCTACACCCTTGACCCGGCCCACAGCAGCATCGGCTTCACCGTGCGCCACGCGATGGTCACGAATGTGCGCGGCTCCTTCGGCGAGCACGAGGGCACCCTGGCGGTGGACGGCACGGACCCGGCGAACTCCTCCGCCTCCATCGACGTGAAGATCGCCAGCGTCGACACCGGCATCGCCGACCGCGACGGCCACCTGGTCAGCGGCGACTTCTTCGACGCCGAGAAGTTCCCCCTCATGACGTTCCGCTCGACGAAGGCCGAGCAGCTGGGCGGCGAGGCGTACCGGATCACCGGCGACCTGACGATCAAGGACGTCACCCGCCCGCTCGCCATCGACCTGGAGTTCAACGGCTCCGCCACCGACGTCTACGGCAACGAGCGCGTCGGCTTCGAGGGCAGCGCCGACATCCTGCGCTCCGACTGGGGCCTGACCTGGAACGCGGCACTGGAGACCGGCGGCGTGATGGTCAGCGACAAGGTGAAGCTGACCTTCGACATCTCCGCGATCAAGGCCGCGACCCCGGAAGCCTGACCCGCGCAGCCTTCCCGCACAAGACAGCGCCCCGCACCCTGATCCGGCGAATCCGGCGAATCCCAGGGGTACGGGGCGCTGTGCGTACGGCGGCTACTTCGCGACCTTCTCCGCGAAGACCGGGACGACCTTCTCCAGCGCGTAGGACACGGACAGGACCGAGTCCGTGGCGAAGGCCTGGGAGATGTCCTTGTCGTCGAAGACGAGGTGGTTGCCCGCCTTCACCGACGGAACGGCCTTGTACAGCGGGTCGTTGCTGATGTCCGCGGCCGGGATGCCGATCGGGGCCATCACCGTGAGATCGGCGTCGAGCAGGTCCAGGTTCTCCTTGGAGACCTGGATGGAGAAGCCCTCGCCGGCCTCGGCCTCGGCCTTCGGGTTGTTCTCGAAGCCGAGCCGCTCGACGAAGTCGACCCGCCCGGTGCCGCCGACGTAGGCGCCGAAGCCCTCCGAGGTACGCGAGCCGAGGGTGATCGTCCTGTCCTTGAACTCGGGGTGGGCCTTCGCGGCGGCCTCGAACTTCTCCTCGGTCTCCGCGATCAGCTTCTCGCCCTTGTCGGGCACGCCCATCGCGGCGGCGATCATCGTGGTCTGCTGCTCCCACGAGAGCTTGTACTGCTCGCCGCCCTCGGGCACGCCCAAGGTCGGGGCGATCTTCTTCAGGGTGTCGTAGCGGGTCTGGTCGCCGCTGGACTTGGTGTCCAGAATCAGGTCCGGCCGGAGGGAGGCGATCTTCTCGAACTCCGGCTCCATCGTGCCGATCAGCTGCGGCTTCTTGTCGTACATGCCCTTGGCCCACGGACCGACACCCTCGCCGCCGAACGGCAGCCAGTCGCTGGCCCCGACCGGCTGGCCGCCGAGCGCGAGCACGGTCTCGGCGTCGCCCCAGCCGAGCGCGACGATGCGCTGCGGCTTCTTGTCGACGGTGACCTCGCCGAACTTCGTCGCCACCTTGGCCGGGAAGGCCCCGGCGGAGTCTCCCGAGGAACCCGAGGAGGCGGCGGAGCTGTCGGAGTCATCCGACGAGCCGCAGGCCGAGAGGGTGACGAGGAGGGCGGCGACAGTGCCGGCCGCGAGGACGGGGATACGGTGGGGGCGCCGTGCGTGGGGAGCGGAAGCGTTCATACCCTTTAGGTTAGCCTCACCTAATGATAACGGTGCCACCGGGTGGCAGGTGGTCTCCGTACGCGACTCGGGCGGCCGGGCCCCTCACATGGTGGCGGCCCAGCGGCACGACCATCGGGGTGGCCGACGCCGGGTCCTCGATCACCGAGCAGCGCATGCCGAAGACCTCGCCGACCAGCTCCTGCGTCACGATGTCGACCGGCCGGCCCTCCGCGACGATCCGCCCCGCCTTCATGGCGATCATGTGGTCCGCGTACCGGCAGGCCAGGTTGAGGTCGTGCAGCACGGCCACCATGGTGACGCCCTGCTCGTGGTTGAGGTCGGTGAGCAGGTCCAGGACGTCCAGCTGGTGGCTGGCGTCCAGGAAGGTCGTCGGCTCGTCGAGCAGCAGGATGTCCGTGCGCTGGGCCAGCGCCATCGCGATCCACACCCGCTGGCGCTGGCCGCCCGACAGCTCGTCCACGGAACGGTCGGCGAGTTCGAGGACGTCCGTCGACAACAGGGCAGCCGCGACCGCCTCGTCGTCCTCGGCGCTCCAGCGGCGGAACCAGCCCTGATGCGGGTAGCGGCCGCGCCCGACCAGGTCGGAGACGGTGATGCCCTCCGGGGCGGTGGGGCTCTGCGGCAGGATCCCGAGGACGGCGGCGACCTCCTTGGTCGGCATCTCCTGGATGGACCGGCCGTCCAGGAGCATCGCCCCGGCGGTCGGGGCCAGCAGCCGGGCCATCGCCCGCAACAGCGTCGACTTCCCGCAGGCGTTGGGGCCGACGATGACGGTGATCCGGCCGGGCGGTACCGCCACGCTCAGCCCGGGGACGATCTCGCGTTCGCCGTAGCCGAGCCGGACGTCCCGGGCTTCCAGAGTGTGATCGGTCACGAGGGGGCCACGCCTTTCGTCGTTCTTCCGATACGCCGCCATGTCCTTCTGATACGTCGCCATCTCAGCCCCCGCCGCCCACCCGGTTGGCGCGGGCCAGGAGCAGGAGCAGATACGGGGCGCCGATGATGCTGGTGACCACGCCCACCGGCAGCTGCACGGAGGGCAGTGCGTGCTGCGCCGCGAAGTCGGCGACCAGGACCAGCAGCGCCCCGGTCAGGGCCGCCTGCGGCAGGGCCGCGCCGCGGCCCGGGACCAGGCGGCGGGCGATCGGGGCCGCGACGAACGCCACGAACCCGACGGGTCCGGCGGCGGCGGTCGCGACCCCGGCGAGCGCGGTCGCGCAGCCCAGCAGGGCGAGCCGGCCGCCCTCGACCTTCGCGCCGAGCCCGGCGGCGGCGTCGTCCCCGAGCTGGAGGGGGCGCAGCGCGTGGGCGGCGAGGACGGTGAGCGGGACGAGGACGCAAAGGGCGATGAGCAGCGGCCACACCTGGCCCCAGGAACGGCCGTTGAGGCTGCCCGCGAGCCAGCGGAACGCCTCCTGCGCGTCGGTGACCTCGGAGCGGGCCATCACGTACCAGACGATGCTGGAAAGGCCCATGCCGACGCCGATCCCGATGAGGACCAGGCGCTGGCCGGCGATGCCCTGCCGCCAGGCGAGCAGGTAGATGGCCGCGCCGGCGACCAGGGATCCGGTCAGGGCGGTGGCGGAGAGGGCGAGTCCGCTGACCTGGAAGAGCAGAGCGGCGGTGACGGCGACCGCGCCGGCCCCGGCGCTGATGCCGATGAGGTCGGGGCTGGCGAGCGGATTGCGCAGCACGCTCTGGAAGACGGCTCCGGAGAGGCCGAAGGCCGCGCCGACGAGGATCGCGAGGAGGGCGCGGGGCAGGCGCAGCTCCAGCACGACGAACCGCGATCCGCCGTCGCCGCTGCCGAACAGGGTGGCGATGACCTTCCCGATCGGCATGACCATGTCGCCGAAGCTGAGCGAGACGCCGAACACGACGATCACGGCGGCCAGCAGGGCGGCGCCGACGAGAACGGAACGCCGCAGGCTCCGGCCGCGTACGGCGGACACCTGGCGTACGGCGTCGGCGAGCCGCTCCTTGTCCGCGCGGGCGGCGTCCTCGGCGACGACGGGTGCCGGGCTCACAGTTCCACCAGCTTCCTGCGCCGGACCAGCCAGATGAAGGGGACGCAGCCGATGGCGGCCGTGATCACGCCGACCTGGACCTCGCCGGGGCGGGCGACGACGCGGCCGACGAGGTCGGCGACGAGGAGCATGACCGGGGCGAGCACCATGCTGTACGGGAGCACCCAGCGGTAGTCGGGGCCCGTGATGAGCCGGGCGGCGTGCGGCACGGCGAGCCCGACGAAGCCGATGGGCCCGGCGACGACGGTGGCCGCGCCGCAGAGGATCACCACGGCGAGGGCGGACACCAGCCGGATGGTCCCGACCCGCTGGCCGAGGCCGCGGGCCAGGTCGTCGCCGAGGGAGAGGGCGTTGAGCTGCGGCCCGAGGCCCAGCGCGAGGACGACGCCGGCCGCGATGAACGGCGAGACCTGCCACAGCACCTCGGAGGACCGGGCGGTCAGCGCGCCGAGCTGCCAGAACCGGAACTGGTCGTAGCTGCCTCGGTCCTGGAGGAGGATCGCGCTGGTCACCGAGGTGAGTACGGCGCTGGTCGCGGCCCCCGCAAGCGCCAGTTTCACCGGGGTGGCGCCTTCCCGCCCGAGCGAGCCGACCCCGTACACGAGGAGGGCGGCGAGCAGCGCGCCGAGGAAGCCGAACCAGATGAACTGGGTGGCGGCCGTGAACCCGAGCAGGGTGATCGAGCACACCACGGCCACGGACGCGCCCGCGTTGATGCCGAGGAGCTGGGGGTCGGCGAGGGGGTTGCGGGCGACGCCCTGCATCACCGCGCCCGCGAGGCCGAGCGCGACGCCGGCCAGCAGCCCGGCGACGGTGCGCGGGATGCGGACCTCCTGGACGATGAGCTGGCCCTTGACCGAGGTGTCCGGGTCGAGCACCCCGTCGACGACGTCGCGGAAGGGCACGTCGCCGGAGCCGATGGCGAGGCTGGCGACGGCGGTGAGGAAGAGCACGGCGAGGGCGGCGAGCAGCCCGAGGGCGAGGACGGGCCGGCTGCGCTTGCGCCGCGTCTCCTTGCCGCCGTCCACCGGCTTCTCCTTCTCCAGGAGGGCCGGGCCGCTCACGACCCGGCCACCGGGGCAGCCGGAATGCGGTGGTGCACTGTTGTTCCTCACGCTTGTTCGTCGGCGCTGGGGTCGCCCCTCGGGCACGGGTGACGCCCTCGTTGGCCGGCACACCCCGGACGGGGAACACAGCGGGGCCCAAAGTAAGGTCACCCTAACAGTGCCTGTTCGACCGCGCTGCCACACCCCACGAGCTCCGGAGCACTTCCTTGTCGTACGCCGCCGCCCCCGCCGCCCCCGCCACCGGTCCGCTGGCCGGGGCCGTCCCCCTGGGCTCGGCGGACGAGCTGCGCGAGCTCCTGGGAACCCCGCACCCGATCGTCATCGACAAGGTCCACGACCGGCTCACCGACGACGATCTGGACCTGCTGGCCCGATCGCCGCTGTGCACCATGGCCACGTCGGACGCGGACGGCAACTGCGACGCGACCCCGCGCGGCGACGGCCCCGGCTTCACCCACGTCCTGGACCCGGGCACCATCGCGCTGCCCGACCGCCCGGGAAACCGTCGGGCGGACAGCTTCCACAACATCCTGACGAACCCGCGCGTGGGCCTGCTCTACCTGATACCCGGCGCGATGGACGTCCTGCGCGTCAACGGCCGGGCCCGCATCGTCACGGACGCCCCGTTCTTCGACGCGATGA
The DNA here is from genome assembly GCF_055583985.1 of Streptomyces sp. NPDC104313. Lineage (NCBI taxonomy): Bacteria > Bacillati > Actinomycetota > Actinomycetes > Kitasatosporales > Streptomycetaceae > Streptomyces > Streptomyces sp. NPDC104313. The sequence goes on along the minus strand of NZ_JBVJMW010000005.1, from coordinate 299,925 downwards.
CGGTGAAGGGCCAGCGCCCGAAGCTCGCCCTGATCGTCGAGATCGACGAGATCTTCCGCCACTGCCCGGCTTCGCTGAAGCGGTCGGGGGTGTGGGCGCCTCAGACGTGGGCGGGGGCGGGGCGCCCTGATCAAGAAGGCTGACCCTGTGCGTACCGAAAATGGCCGCAGTCGCCAATCATGCGTGGATGCACGGTGGGCCTACGGGGGTCCATCCTCGACACGTTTGACCGAGAGACCTCAAAAGATTTCGGCAAGCTGTATGGGTTCGTCAGTCAACCGATCTCCTGAGCCACGCCTCAAAAAGATCAGTTGCCAGCCAGTGGCCCGAAACGAAAGCCATATGCCGAGCAGAAACTCCCTTGCCTCCATGTGAGGGGCGTTCAGGATCCGCACCCCTAGCAAGCAGAAGGGCGGTGGCGTCCACGTGCAAAGGCTCGCCGGTCTGAATATGCCCGTCCATCTCTCCGTCCACGGCGGAGTGGAGAAGCGTGAACCCGTTGCACTCTTGATGCACGTCACCTCCACTGTCGAGAATTTCCCGCAACTCCTCAAGGTCGCCTTGCTCCAACGCAAGGCGAGCAGGGCTCATGTCATCCACGATAATGGGCCTCTCGAACTCACTACACTTGAAAGCTAAGTGGTAGCGCACTCCCCCACCATGACCGAGTACGCCACCACCCTCCACACACAATGGCGCAATACTATCCATCTGTAACGATGACGCGCACATCCGGATAATCACTCTGGAATGAATCCATTACTCCACCGCACGAGTCACACATGGGCTTCTGAGTGTGAAGCCGAATTGTTCCGCTGACGCCCTCGCCAGGAGGCCCCATCCTATCGGCTAAGGGCTGTCCCGTTATCGGCGCACTGGTCGACGTAGGGTCTGTGGGTCGGCGCGGCCGGCCCTGTTGTCTCGGCGACGTGAGAGGGCATCGTTGAACCCCAACCCCACCTGCTGCTTCTGCCATCAGGTCATCGATCTCGACCAGGACGGGGCAGCGACCGAGTTCAGGCTCGGTGCGGTTGACCCGGTACGAGGCGGTGCCGTGCGGCAGCAGGCCTACTCACACTCAAGCTGTCTGCGCGGACGGGTCCACCCGAGCATCGACCTGTGGTTCGAGCTCTGAGGCCAGGCCAATCTCCGAGGGTCCCGACCGCAGGTGCGATGATCACGAGATGCCTCGCATGATCACGGCGCCCGTCGGCCGGACGACCACCATCTCCGACGGCGGCTACCCGGGCACCGGCCTGGTCATCCCGCACCGCAAACCCCGCGGTGGAGAACTGTCCGAGTGGCAGGCCGAGCACAACCGCGAGCACAAGCAGGTCCGCGCCCGCGTCGAGCACGTCTTCGCCCGCATGAAGACCTGGAAGATCCTCCACGACTGCCACCTCAAGGGCGACGGCGTCCACCACGCCATCCTCGGCATCGCCCGACTCCACAACCTGCTCCAGGCCGCGTAGGCCAGGACGCCAGCAGCTGGCGAGCCGCCTCTCGACCACCCGGAGATCAATTACGGGACAGCCCTTAGGTAGTTGAAAACCTTAGCCTCAGAATCTGTGGTTCTACCGACCGGAATATATCTTTGCGGATATCCCGCGCGTGTATCACCTGGACTCGGCACCATCCCGGCTCGTCTTTCATTTCCACTCATCGCCGCCAATATCATGGGATCCATCCCGTCGATATCGACAGTGGCGGCTGCCAGGTTCGCAGAACCTCTGAATCGCCCAGTAGCCCTGAGTCCGTCGACCACGTCCCGGGGATCAGTTTCACGGATATGCCGAGCCGCACTCCAAGCATCCTGAAGTTTCTTAAACTTATTCCCAAGCTTTCCGAAGTCTCCGAGCGGAAGCAGCCCGGCAACCCCTAGGCCGACACCTAGACCGTCGCCTTCGTCAGCAGACCTAGATATGTCATAGGCATCGCACCCGAGGCCTGCTACCGGAACCCATCCACATAGAGCAAGGGACAATTCCGTAAGGAACTGGCCGGATTCCCGAAAGACCCCTCCATACGGGCCCGGCACGGGTGCAATCCCAGGACTGGGGGCAGGGACAGGGGACGGAAGCCCGCTTCCGGAACTGTTGGGCCCCGAAGAACGCCTTGTCGTCCGGCCAGGCGGTCGGCTTGGGCCCGCCCTGGTCCCGGCGCGTGACGTCCCAGGTGTCCCCGTAGGGGTTGCGCGCGGGTACCGTCCTGCCACCGCTCTGGTCGAGGGCGTTCCGCAACCCCGCTCGTTCTGTGGGTCGCTAGCATCCACGGCATGATCAGCGATCCCCTGGCCGAGCTGCGTCTTCCGGATCCGCCTACGACCGAGCACATCGACTTCGAGACCCTCGACGGATACCGATTCGCGGACGGCGAGGGGTTCCCGGATTCCTATCGGGCGTTCGTTCGCCACGCGGGGTGGGGGCGCACCTTCGGGTTGTGGCTGGTCTATCCACCGGTGCTGCCGGGGTACGCCGACGGCCTGCACGGCCGGGGTGACCGGCTCACGGCGCGTTTTCGCGCGAGCTACCGGGAGGGCGAGACCGAGGAGTTCGACTGGATGGTGGAGCCGGACGGCCACTGGTCCCTGGCGGCCACCCTGGAGGTCTTCGCGTGGAGCGAGAACGGCGACGTCCTGTTGTGGAACACCGCGTCACGCGACACGAACGGGGAGTTCGCCGTCTGGGAGTCGCGTGGTGGCGACTCGCTGCACCACCTGGGCGCGGACCTCCGTCAGGCACTGCCGTTGGTGCGCGCCCGCTCCGACCACGCCTTCGGACCGCGCCCGTTCGCCGTGGAGCCCCTCCCCGCCGCCCGCCTCTGAACGGGCCGCCGCCCCCGGTGCGCTCGCGTACCCCGTGGCGTCCGTACTGCCGGGTGAAGATCGTGGCGGTGTGGCGGACCAGGTCGGACTCGCACGAGGCCCCGCCGGGGAAGAACCAGCCCGGCGATACCCTCCCCGCATGGACCGGCGACTGGCCGCGTACGCGGTGTGCATCGAGGACGGGCGGGTGCTGCTCGCGCTTGCCGTGGGTCCGGGCGGCGAGCGGACGTGGACCCTCCCGGGCGGCGGGGTCGAGCACGCGGAGGATCCGCACGACGCGGTGATCCGGGAAGTCGCCGAGGAAACCGGTCTGGAGGCCGTGGTCGAGCGTCTGCTCGGCGTGGACTCGCGGGTGGTTCCGGCGGCCGAGCGCCGCCGGCCGGGTGCGCCCGAGCTGCAGAACGTCGGCGTCTTCTACCGTGCCCGCGTCACCGGCGGCCGGCTGCGGCCCGAGCCGAACGGCGACACCGCCGAGTCGGTGTGGACCCCGCTGCCCGAGGTCGCCCGCCTGCACCGGTCGTCGCTGGTGGACGTCGGGCTCGCCCTGGCGCGGACCCTTCCGCCCTCCGGGCACGTCGCTCCCGTCCCGGTCGGCGGCCTGATCCGGCACTGAGCGATCCCGGGTGAAGGGAGCCGCAGCATGGTGGCGGGCCGCTGCGCCTTCGCCTTGAGCGCCCCGGCCCACGGTCCGGGACAAACGGCAAGGCTCTCGCCCCGTCGGACCGACGGGGCGAGAGCCTTGCCGTACGGCCGGGCCCGCCTCAGGCCTTGTGCCGCGTCGACGAGCGCGCGGGGTTGCCCTGGCCGCCCGCCTTCGGGTCCTACCCGCCCGCCTTCGCGCGGACGCCCTGCTCGACACGCTTGCCGAGGGGGGCGTCCACGTTCGTCCAGTACTGGAAAGCCCGCTTCAGCACCGGTTCGCTCACGCCGTCCAGCAGGTGGCCGACGATGTTGTCGACCAGCCGGTCCCGCGCCGCGTCGTCCAGGACCTCGCGGACCATCGTGCCCGCCTGGCCCCAGTCGTCGTCCTCGGCGTGGTCGACGTAGGCCGCCCGGGTGATGTCGCCGTCGGCGTACCAGCTCGGCGGGGTGCCGTAGCGCTCCGTGTCGGCCGCCGGGCCGCCCTTGGAGTTCGGGGCGTAGACCGGGTCACTGGTCTTCCGGTAGGCCATCGCCCCGTCCTTGGAGTACGTGTGCACCGGGACGACGGGGGCGTTGACGGGAAGTTGTTGGTAGTTGCCGCCGATGCGGTAGCGGTGCGAGTCCGCGTAGCTGAACAGCCGGGCCAGCAGCATGCGGTCCGGGCTCGGGCCGATGCCGGGGACGAAGTTGTTGGGCTGGAAGGCCGCCTGCTCGATCTCGGCGTGGTTGTCCGTGGGGTTGCGGTCCAGCGTCATCCGGCCGACCTCGATCAGCGGGTAGTCGCCGTGCGGCCACACCTTGGTCAGGTCGAACGGGTTGAACCGGTAGTCCTTCGCGTCCTCGTACGGCATGACCTGGACCTTCAGCGTCCAGCTCGGGAACTGCCCGTCGCGGATGTGCTCGAAGAGATCACGCATGTGGTGATCCGTGTCCACGGCGGCCATCTGGTCGGCCTCGTCCTGCGTGAACGTCTCGACGCCCTGGTCGGTCTTGAAGTGGTACTTCACCCAGAACCGCTGCCCCTCGGCATTGATCCACATGTACGTGTTCGAGGTGTAGCCGTTCATGTGGCGCCAGGTCCGCGGGATACCCCGGTCGCCCATCAGCCAGGTGACCTGGTGGGCCGACTCCGGCGAGAGGGTCCAGAAGTCCCACTGCATGTCGTGGTCACGGAGGTTGTTGTCCGCCCGGCGTTTCTGGGACCGGATGAAGTGCTGGAACTTCATCGGGTCCTTCACGAAGAACACGGGGGTGTTGTTGCCCACCATGTCGTAGTTGCCTTCGCTGGTGTAGAACTTCACCGCGAAGCCGCGCGGGTCCCGCCAGGTGTCCGGGCTGCCCCGCTCCCCGGCGACGGTGGAGAACCTAGTGACCAGGTCGGTCGTGGTGCCGGGCTGGAAGAGAGCGGCCTTCGTGTACGCCGATACGTCCGCGGTCACCTCGAACTTCCCGAAGGCGCCACTTCCCTTGGCGTGCGGCTGGCGTTCGGGGATGCGTTCGCGGTTGAACTGGGCCATCTGCTCGATCAGGTACGAGTCCTGGAGCAGGATCGGCCCGCCCGGCCCGACGGTGAGCGAGTGCTCGTCGCTCTCCACCGGGGCGCCGGAGTCGGAGGTGGTCGGCTTGCGCGAGGTGTCGGTCATGTCGTCGTTTCCTCTTGTTTGACTTCCGCGGACGCGTCGGTGGCAGCTCCTCCTACGGCGCCCTGCTGACCCTCTGCCAATGTAGGCAAAGGCGGAGGAACGCACTCGTCGAGCGATCCCTCACGACGGGCCTGCGACCGGACCGGTCAGCGGGACCGCTGCCCCGTGACCAGGCGGTAGAGGAGCAGCACGATCACCGAACCGACGACGGCGGCAATCCACGTCGACAGGCTGAAGAAGCCGTTGATCGAGTCGACGCCGAAGATCACCTTGCCCAGCCAGCCGCCGAGCAGCCCGCCCACGATGCCGATCACCATCGTGAGGAGGCAGCCCCCCGGGTCCTTGCCCGGAGTCAGCGCCTTGGCGATGAGTCCCGCGAACAGGCCGATGAGGATCCAGGCGATGATGCCCACGAATGTCTCCCTTGCCGTTGCCGTCGCCCCGGCACCCTCGTGGCGCCCGGCGCCCTCCGCGTATCCCCGATGGGGAACCTCACACATCCGCCGGATCTCGCCGTCACCCCAGGGGGCCCGATTTCGCCTGCCTGCGTTACGCCGGACGGGAACGGTCGAGGACATGCCGCTTCCACCGGTCACGGGGGTGGGCGGGACGAGCCGTCAGGAGGACCCGGGGGGCAGCTGCTCCTGGGGCACCGTCGTGATCCTCGGGATCCTGGTGCTGATGGCGGTGCTGGTGCATAGGTTCTTCGGGTGGGCGCGTGACCTCCTCGGCGCTCTGTTCTCGTAACAGTGCCCGCCCTCGTCACCGCGTCGCGTCAGCCCCGCCGCCGCGCCTGCACCGCCTTACGGGTGTCCTCGGCGATCAGGTCGCCGTTGATCGCCCCTGCCGCCATGAGGCCGGCCGCGGCGGCCCCGATGACCTGTTCGGTGAGGCGGGTGACATTGCCCGCCGCCCAGACTCCGGCGGCCTCGGTCGCGCCGGTCGGGTCGGTCGGGATGTACGTGCCGATCACCTCACCGCCCATCTCCTGCGCCACCGGGACCAGGCCCAGCGACTCCAGTACGGCCGAACGCGCGGTGAAGCGTGCCTGGACCACCAGCGCCTCGCGCGGGATCACCCGGCCGCCGGCCAGCCGTACGCCGGTGAACCGGTCGTCCGCGACCTCCAGGCCCGTCACCTCACCGTCCACCACCGCCACCCCCCGGGCCGCCAGCTGCTCGTACTCCTCGTCCGAGGGCTCCGGGCCCGTGTGGCGGAAGAGGGTGACGTCCTCGCTCCACTGCCGCCACATCAGCGCCTGGTGCACGGCGAGGGAGCCGGTGGCGAGCACCCCGATCGGGCGGTCCGCCACCTCGCGGCCGTGGCAGTACGGGCAGTGCAGCACCTCGCGCCCCCACCGCTCCGCCAGACCGGGCACGGGCGGCAGCTCGTCGACGAGCCCCGTCGTCACCAGCAGCCTGCGCGCCTCGACGCTCCGGCCGTCCTCCGTCACCACCCGGAAGCCCCGCTCCCCCGGCAGCCGCCCGGCCGAGGCCACCCGGCCCTCGACGATCTCCGCCCCGTACCCGGCGGCCTCGCCCCGGCCGATCGCCAGCAGCTCGCCGGGCGGGGTCGACTCGCGGCCCAGGTAGTTGTGGATGTGGGACGCGGGCGCGTTACGGGGCTCGCCCGCGTCGATCACCAGGACCGAGCGCCGGGCCCGCGCCAGGGTCAGCGCCCCGCTCAGGCCGGCGGCCCCGCCGCCCACGATCACCACGTCGTACCGCTGCTGCTTCATGCCGTCACTCCTGCTCTCCATGCGGACCACCTCCGGTTGATGGAGATGGTGCGCGCGACAAGGCCGAAACGACAAACATCCTTGCCGGAATGGCAAGTCAGGAGAGATCGAACTCGCACCACACGATCTTGCCGGGGTTCCGCTCCCCCACCCCCCATTTGTCCGCCAGCGCCGCCACCAGCAGCAGCCCGCGCCCACCCTCGTCGTCCGCCCCGGGCAGATCGTCCGCCGGGCGCACCTCGCCGTCGCCGCCGTCGTGCAGCTCGACGCGGAGCGCGTTCTCGATCCGCTCCAGGTAGATGTGGACCTTGAACCCGCGCCCCGGCGGGACGCCGTGCCGGAGCGCGTTGGTCGCCAGCTCGGTTACGCAGAGCAGCACATCGTCCATGCGCTTCTCGCACTCCCAATCGACCAGAGCCTTACGGGCGAACTTGCGTACGACCGGGATCGACCTGCGCTCACGGCAGTAGAAGGCGGCTCGGTAGTACGGGAGTTGAGTTGTCTCGTTCATGCTTACACGCTCACACGCTGTAACTAGGCTTCAGCAGAGCCCAGAGACGTACAAAAGCTTTTGTACGGGTTCTGACGGGTTGACAACGGGACCAGAACGGGGAGAGCCAGGTCATGCAACCGGGAAAGCAGAGCGGCATCAGGCGAGTTACTTCGTGGCAACTGGTAGGGGCGCAGTTGCGCCACTTCCGCAAACTCGCCGGGCTGACACAGGCCGCCCTCGCCGAACAGGCCGGTGTGGGCGAGGACACGATCGCCTCGATCGAGCAGGGGCGACGCGCGCTTCAGACAGACCTGGCCATTCAGCTCGATGAACTACTGCACACCAAGGGCGCCTTGCGGGTCGCGGTGGAGAAGATCCCGCGAAAGGAGCGCTATCAGGCGCTGGTGAAAGACTTTGTGCAGTACGAGCAGAACGCAGTGAGCCTGCTCTGGTACGAGTCCCAGCTCGTTCCCGGACTGCTCCAGACCGAGTCGTACGCACGCTTCATCTTCGGCTGCACCTATCCACCACTCGAAGTGGAGGAGATCGAGAAACGGGTGGCGGACCGCCTCGACCGCCAGAAGATCCTGGAGCGCAAGCCCCGGCCTCTCCTCCACTTCATCCTGGAGGAGAGCATCCTGCACACCCAGCTGGGTGACCCCGAAGTGATGCGCGAGCAGCTTCTCCACCTGCGGCGCTGCATGGACCTGCCGTTCGTGACCATTCAGATCATGCCCCGCAACACCCCTCGGCACGCCGGGCTCTCGGGGCCGCTCATCCTGCTGGAGACACCGGACCACGACGGGCTCGCCTACATCGACGGGCAGTTGCGTGGAGAGCTGTACGACGAGCCGGCCGACGTCAGCGCGCTTATGCAGAGGTATGGGATGCTGCGGTCCCAGGCGCTCACCGTCGCGGAGAGCACCCGGCTACTGGATGCACTGCTTGACGCACTGCTTGGAGAGACATGTCCCGCGCAGCACACCCCGCCCCCGGTTCCACAGCCCTCCACTGGTTCAAGTCCAGCTACAGCAACGGTGACGGCGGAGCCTGCGTCGAAGTCGCCACCCACCCCGCCGCCGTCCACATCCGCGACTCCAAAGTGACCGACGGCCCCATCCTCACCGTCGAGCCCGCCGCCTGGAGCGCCTTCGTCCACGGCAGCGCGGCCTCCTGAGCCGCACCCGTAGACGAAAAGGCCCCGCCCCGCTCCCGGCCACCAACTCGGCCGAAGGCGGGGCGGTTCCCGTCTGTGCGCGGCGGGATCAGTAGCGCACCCACAGCTCGTACACGCCCGGCTTGCCCGCGAACGGGTTGCAGATGAAGACGCGGCTCCAGAGAGCGTTGTCAGCTCCGGCGTTCCCGACCGACTGGCACTCCGCCAGGCTGGCGTGGTGACTGCGGAGATAGAAGCCGGGGCCCGTCGCGGAAGCGGTCGAGGCGGTGCCGAGCAGCATCGCACCGGCGGTCGCCACGGTCACCGCGAGAGCGGCAATACGTCTGTGCATGTCGGTAACTCCTTTTTCATTCAACACACATGACTGTGCGTCAGTGAAGGGACAGAGCCGAACCGATCAGCGCGCGCCGCCAGGAGAAAACTAGCGAGCGAAGCACGCCCGCACAATAGGTCTGGACCATTAAGGCATCGCATATGCCCCATGGCCGTAAACCTCTGTCGTGCCGCATACTTCGTTCCAGCGGCTCACGAACCGGCCGAGCGCTCCACCGGGATCCACAGCTCCGCCTCCGCCCGCTTCCCCTCCTCCGTCAGCCGCACCCGCAGGATCTCCGGGCCGGGCCGGGAGACGTACGGGTTCGACGGGAACCACTGCGTGAACACGTCCCGCCAGAGGTACTGGAGGGCCCCCGGGAACTCGCCTTCGCTCTCGAAGACCGCCCACATCCCCGCCGGTACAGCAAGGGTGTCCAGGCCCTCCGTTGGCTCCGCACCACTCACCACCCCGTGGTAGTAATCGAGTTCGGTGCCCTCCGCGCGGCTCGGGTCGAGCTGGTCGCTCACCCCGACGAGCCCGGCCGGCTCCTGATCCGAGAGGGCCGCGATGCGGTGCAGCTCCTCCCGGCCGATCCCTCGGATGAACTCCGCGATGGCTGGATTCGGCCCCTCGTGGATGAGCGGGACGCGGGCTTTCCTGCCCACCACCCGGAACGCGTTCTTCTCCACCAGCTTGTACTGCATGGCCGTACTCCCTTCGACAACGAGTCGGAAGGTCAGGCGTTGCTGGGACCGCAGAACCGCGCCGCTCCGCCGGGCCTCGCCGGGGCCGATGCCGTGCACGGCCCGGAAGGCACGGGCGAAGCCCTCCCCCGTGTCGTAGCCGTACCGCACCGCCACGTCCAGCAGCGTCCGCGCGGGGTCGCCGAGCACTTCGGCCCCCGCGACCGTCATGCGACGGCGGCGGATGTACTCCGACAGCGGTAGTCCCGCGAGCGCGGAGAACATCCGGCGGAAGTGGTACTCCGACGTCATCGCGATCCGGGCCAGCTCCGCCGCCTCGATGCGCTCACCGAGGTGTGCCTCGATGTGCTCCATCGCGTCGTTCAGCCGTTCCAGCAACTCCCTACTCCTTCCCTTGCTCGTTCACCGTAGGAAAGGTCCAGGGTGCCGGACCCGACCGTCCGTGCCCGGATCGGTCGGGCCGGCGAACGGCTACTTCGCGGGCTGCGCCATCAGCTCCACCAGGGACGAGGAGCTGTCCGTGCCGTGTCCCGCCTCCACGCCCCGCCGGAACAGGTCGGCGACGGCGGACGGGAGTGCCGTATCGACGCCCGCCTCGGCATGGGTGTCCACGACGTGCTCGACGCTTGCCAGCCCCATGGCCAGGCGGTCGACGTCACCCAGGTGCACTCCGGCGTCGATGCGCTCGGCGTAGAAGGCGAAGGTCTCCGAGAGGGAGTCCGCCGTTCCGGCGGCGCTCGGCAGGATGTCGGCCGCCGTCAGGCCGTTGGCGCGGGCGAGGGCGATCGCCTGCCAGAAGCCGGACAACGAGGTCCAGAACATGACCATGCCGATCTGGTAGTGAAGCGCGGCGAGCCCCGGGTCCTCGCCCTGGTGGTCGACCCGGCCCGTCAGCGCTTCGAGCACCGGCCGGTGCAGGTCGAACGCCTCGCGCGGCCCGCTGTAGAAGGCGTACGACTCGGGCTGCCCGATCCCCGTGGGCGACGAGTTGACGCCACCGGTGAGCTGTACGGCACCATGCCCGGCCGCCCAGCGGGCTCCGGCGCGGGCCTCCTCGGGCGTGGCGGAGGTGAGATTGAGCAGGGCCCGGCCGGGCAGGGCCGGTGCGGCGGGCTCCAGTACGGCGCGGACCGCCGCGTAGTCCGTGAGGCTGAGGATGACCACCTCGTTCGCCGCGACGGCGTCGGCGGGGCTCGCCGCGAGGACCGCCCCTCGTGCCACCAGGTCGTCCGCGCGGGAAGGGGTGCGATTCCAGAGGGTGACCGCGTATCCGCGGTCGAGTAGAGCCGCGGCCATGGCCCGGCCCATCGGGCCCAGTCCCATGACGGTGACCGAGTGCTGCGCGCTGCTCATGGTTCTGCCTCCAACAGGTCGGCCGGGACGGGGAGTCAGACCTCGCCCCGACTAAAACGATCGCTCTATCCAGAGCATGCCGAGAAGCTAGCACAGCTCTAGAACGAACGCTCTACTCAGTGGCCGCTACAGTGACGGCATGCAGACCAGCACCCGGGACCGGATCGTCGTGGCGACCGCGCGCCTTCTCCAGCGGCAGGGTTACGTCGGCACGGGGATCAAGCAGATCGCCATGGAGTCGCAAGCGACGCTCGGCTCGATCTACCACTTCTTCCCGGGTGGCAAGGAGGCCGTCGCGGTCGCCGCGATCCGCCACGGCGAGCAGGAGTTCGCGGCACTCCTGAAGGGAGCGCTGGACAGCGAGCCGGACCCGGCGAGCGCGGTGGTTTCCTGCACCCGTCAGCTGGCGGCCGGGCTCAGGGAGTCGGGCTGGGTCGACGGCTGCCCGGTGACGGCGGCGGCCCTGGAGACGCTCGGTACCGACTCCGACATCCAGCGGGCGTGCGCCGACGCGCTGAACGGCTGGCAGCGGCTCGTCCGCGACAAGTTGCTGGGCTGCGGATTCCCAGCACAGGACGCCCGGGAGCTGGCGACCACCGTCATCAGCGCCATGGAAGGCGCCGAGGTCACCGCCCAGGTCAACCGGAGCGAGGAACCCCTCCTGGCGGCGGGCCGCCAACTGGCCCGCCTCATCAGGTCGTACGGGATCGATGCGCCTCGCCCCTGATACGCGACCGGAGGCCGGGGTCCCCCGACCGCCCGGCAACGCACCGAAGCCCTGGTGCCCGCGCATGTGCCGACGTCACGGCGGGGCAGCAGACTTTCTGGCCTGACCGGTCCGGGGGCCCGGGAACGGGGACAGGGGCGGCCGAGAGGCCGCCCCTGTCCGTTTACCTGCCGGTTCAGCTGAGCTTGGCGCCTTCCACGGTGCTGGTGACCGTGCCGGCGGTGGAGGTGGTGGCCCCCGCCGCGCCGTCGACCAGCTTGCCGAGCTCGCCGACGTTGTCCAGCGCTCCCAGCGAGACGGGCGGTTCGGCGGCGTGGGCGGTGTCCCCGCCGCCCGGAGGCGGGGAGATGGCGGCGATGATCGCTCCGGTGGCAAGGGTGAGGGCGGCGAGAACGCTTCGCTTCTTCATGCCGGGTTCAACGGCCCGGACCCCGCAAAGGGCACGCACCTATCGACGATCACCGCCACCGGTAGCACCCCGGTCCCCTCGGACGTGTAAGGGCACCGTTCAGACGTGGAAGGGCACCGTCGCGATGACGATCTTGGGGAGCGGGCGCAGGGCGCGACGCAGGCGGGACGCTGTGCGGCTGTGGAGGAGTTGGTGGCGGCGGTGCCGGGTGACGATCTCCGGCAACAGCACCGTGAGCGTGAGGTCGGGACGGCGTCGGTGCAGGGTCTCGATGTAGTGCGCGAGCGGGGCCACGGTCGCCCGGTAGGGGGAGACGACGATCTCCAGGGGCAGGTGGTCGCCCCACAACCGCCAGTAGGAGCGCACACGTTCGGCCTCCTGGTCGGTGAGACTGATGTGCAGGGCGAGCACGGGCGTGCGGAGCGAGGCGGCGTAGGCGAGGGCGCGCATCCCGGCGAGGTCGAGGGTGGCGAGGGCGACCACGGTCAGGTGGCGGATCTCCACCGGCAGTTCCTCGTCCTCCCCGCTCCTCTCGGCCGGTCTCGTGGGCCCGCGCGGCACGTGGGGCGTGTCCGGGCCCAGGGTGGTGTGCGCGGGCAGTTCCAGCGCGTGCGGGCTCAGCCGCAGGGCTGCGCGGACCTCGGCGTAGTGGTGGTGGATGCGCAGGGTGAGCAGGAGGAACAGTCCGACGGCGACGATCGCGACCCAGGCGCCGGAGGTGAACTTGCTGATCCCCGCGGTGATGAACACCACGGCCGACAGGATCCCGCCCAGTGCGTTGAAGAGCAGGCTCTTGCGCCAGTGCGGTCCGCGCAGTCGCCGCCAGTGCGCCACCATGCCGGCCTGGGAGAGGGTGAAGGCGAGGAAGACCCCGACCGCGTACAGCGGGATCAGGGCCGCGGTCTCGCCGCTGAACGCGACGTAGACCAGGGCGGCGGCCACGGACAGCAGGATGATCCCGTTGCTGTAGGCCAGCCGGTCGCCCAGCCGCAGGAAGGTCTTGGGCGCGTAGTCGTCACGGGCCAGGAGGGACAGGACGCGGGGGAAGTCGTTGTACGCGGTGTTCGCGGCGAGCAGGAGAACGGCGGCGGTGGCCGCCTGGACGAAGACGTAGAGCCACCCGGAGCCGAAGCTGAGGTGGGCGAGTTGGGAGAGCACCGTCTCCTGACCGCCGGGCACCACTCCGGTCAGGTGCGTCAGGACCACGATGCCGACGAACATGGCGATCAGCAGGCCCACCATCCAGGTGAGCGTGGTGCGGGCCTGGCGCCACTCGACCCGGCGGAAGACCGGTACCGCGTTGGAGATCGCCTCGATGCCCGTCATCGCCGTCGCCCCGGAGGAGAACGCCCGCATGATCAGGTACAGCCCGGCGCCCTCGGTCACGGTGATCACCGGCGTGGGGCGCGGCTCGAAGCCCCTCTGCGCGGACTGGACGACGCCCCAGATGATGAGGGCGAACATGGCTGCGATGAAGGCGTAGGTGGGTGCGGCGAACAGGGCCCCGGCCTGGCGGACGCCGCGCAGGTTCACGGCGAGCAACAGGACGATCACCCCGACGCCGATCGGCACGGTCGCCGGGGTCAGCGCGGGGATGGCCGAGGCGATGGCCGCCACCCCGGAGGCGATCGACACCGCGACGGTCAGGACGTAGTCGGTCATCAGCCCCGCCGCCGCCACGAGACCGGGCACCCGGCCGAGGTTGTCGCCGGCCACGATGTACGAACCGCCGCCGTGCGGATAGGCGCGGATGGTCTGGCGGTAGGACAGCCCGACCGCCAGCACGAGGAACACGATGGCGGCGGAGATCGGGAAGGCGTAGTCCAGCCCCGCCGTCCCCGCGAGGACCAGGACGGCGAGCATCGCCTCGGGCCCGTAGGCGACCGAGGAGAGGGCGTCGGCGGAGAGCACCGGCAGGGCCACGATCTTGCGCATCCGCTCGGACACCAGGGCCGAGCTTCGCAGCGGCGCTCCCAGCAGGCTCTTGCGCGCCCATGTAGCGGCGCGGGCGGAGAGGCGGTCCTCCTGGTCGGTCCGCTCCCGCGCCGGGGGCGCCCCCGGCGCGGAGGCCCCCGGTGGCGATTCCCTCAGCGGGGAGAGGGGCACGAAGCGGCCGGCACGCGCGGGCCTGAGGTGTTCCGCCGGGGGGAACACTCCGAGGTCGGGATCGACCGGCAGGGCGCGGCGCCAGGCTTCGCCGGGTGCCGAGACACGTCCCCAGGCGCGGCCCAGCCGGCGCAGCACGCGCAACTGTTCGGCGTCCAGCCCCGCCAGTCGCGCGGCCGGTCCCGGCGGGCCCGCCGACTCCGCCGAATCCGCCGACTCCGCACTCCGGTCCTGCTTCGTATCTCCCACGCGGCGCAGTGTGTCCGATCGGGGCGGCGGGACGGGGGTGCCATGCCGGTGCGGCCTTCCCCGAACGCGCCGGTGCCGCACGGAGCGCGGGCCGAGGCGCCGGGCCCGCCGCCCCGGCTCAGCTCCGCGGCGCCGGTCCCGTACCGGCGGCCCGCCCCGGTCCGGGGTCGGCTCGGGGCCGCGCAGGGGCTCCGCCCGGCCTCAGAACCCGCCGCCGTCGAAGCCGCCGCCCCCGAGACCGCCGCCGTCGCCGAAGCCGTCTCCGCCGAAGCCCGAGGTGTCGAAGTCGGAGCCGGAGAAGTCGCCGCCGCCCGAGTCGCCGCCCGCGCCGCCGCCGAAGTCACCGCCGCCGTACTCGGAGGCGTACGCCGGGGTCGCGAGCATCGAGCCGAGCATGGTGCCGACCAGGAGGCCGGGGAGCAGGCCGCCGCCGAAGTAGCCGCCGGCCCAGGGGCCGTACGCCGGGCCCGCTTCCCAGTACGGGCGGCGGTTGCCGTCGCCGACGTCGACCGTACGGCTCATGGGGTCCTCGCCCCGGCCGAGCCGGACCTCGTCCGCGCCGCAGACCGGGACCTCCCGGGCCGCGCCGCCGGACGGGGTCCAGAGCACGTCGGCGACCGCGGGGCCGTGGCGCGGGTCGAAGAAGCACGGCGGACGGCGGGCCGGGATCTCCGCGCCGGTACGGCGGGCCTCAAGGACCGCGAGGGAGTAGCGGCCGTCCTCCAGGGACGCGGTGACTTCGCGGACGTCCGAGGGATGTCCGGCCTTGTCCATCTTCGTCTTGGCGCTCTCGTAGGAGTCCAGGGCCCGTTCGTAGTCGGCGCGCATGGTGTCGTCCGCGCCCGGTTCGGCCGGGTGGAAGTCCAGGCGTTCCAGGGTTTCGCCGTACGCGGTGATGTCCTCGTCGACGACGACCCGGAGCTTGTCGAGCGCGGCGCGCTCCTCTTCCTCCTTACGGCGCTT
The DNA here is from genome assembly GCF_055583985.1 of Streptomyces sp. NPDC104313. Lineage (NCBI taxonomy): Bacteria > Bacillati > Actinomycetota > Actinomycetes > Kitasatosporales > Streptomycetaceae > Streptomyces > Streptomyces sp. NPDC104313. The sequence goes on along the minus strand of NZ_JBVJMW010000005.1, from coordinate 284,581 downwards.
GTTGCGGCGGGAGATCGTGTACGCGCCCGCGCCGCCCGCCGCGATCAGCGCGCCGAGCGTGATCAGGCCGCCGACCGGTGCTCCGGCCCCGTCCGCCGCACCTGTGCCGGACCAGGAGGCGGGGGCGGAGCCCCGGGCCTGTTCGACGGCGCGGTCGACGAAGGCGTTGAGCTGGGCGTTCGTGTCCCGGGCGACGGCGGGGTTCTCGACGGACGCGGTGAGGTTGTCGACGGCACGGGTGGGCATGACCTGCGGGTCCGCGCCCGCGTCGAAGCCGTCGCCGAGACGTATGGCGTAGACGCCGGTGATGCCGGTGTCGCTGCGCAGGGTCTGGAGGAGGCCCTTCTCGGGGAAGGCCGGGGTGTCGGGGAGTACGGCCACGAACACCGGTCTACCGGCGTTCGTGATCTTGTTCTCCAGGGCCTTCTCGTCAGCGACGGAGAGCTGATCGCGAGCGCCCGGGTCCACATGGACCGGGTCCTCGCGCAGGGCCTGGGCGACGTCCTGGATGGTCGCGGCGGGCGCGGCCGACGCGGGGGAGGTCAGGGCGAGAGCCGCCGCTGCGAAGATGAGCAGCAGGCCCGCCAGAAGCGCGGGAAGAAGCCGTTTCCTCATACTTCACGCTACTCCGGACGGGCGACGAACGCCGTCGCCCGTCCGGAGCAGCGCATTTCCTACGCCGTGCGGTCGGGCTACTCCGTGGGCTCGACGCCCGCGCGCAGCAGTCCGTAGGTGTACGCGTCCTCCAGTGCCTGCCAGGAGGCGGCGATGACGTTCTCGGCGACCCCCACGGTGGCCCAGTCGCCGGTGCCGTCGCCCGTGGTGATGAGCACGCGGGTGGTGGACTCGGTGCCCGTGCGGCCCTCCAGGATGCGGACCTTGTAGTCGACCAGCTCCAACTTGGCGAGCTGCGGGTAGATCCGCTCCAGGGCGACGCGCAGAGCCCGGTCCAGCGCGTTGACCGGGCCGTTGCCCTCGGCGGTGGCGACGATCCGCTCGCCCTTGGCCCAGAGCTTCACGGTCGCCTCGTTGGCGTGGGTGCCGTCGGGGCGGTCCTCGACGATCGCCCGCCAGGACTCGGTGCGGAAGTAGCGCCGGGCGCGGCCCTCGACCTCGCCGCGCAGCAGCAGTTCGAAGGAGGCGTCGGCGGCCTCGTAGGTGTAGCCCCGGAGTTCGCGCTCCTTGACCCGCTCCACGACCCGGCCGACCAGGGCGCGGTCGTCGCCGAGGTCGACGCCGAGTTCCTTGCCCTTCAGCTCGATGGAGGCGCGGCCCGCCATGTCGGAGACCAGCATCCGCATGGTGTTGCCGACCAGCTCGGGGTCGATGTGCTGGTAGAGGTCGGGGTCGATCTTGATCGCGGAGGCGTGCAGCCCGGCCTTGTGGGCGAAGGCCGAGACGCCCACGTACGGCTGGTGGGTGGAGGGGGTGAGGTTGACGACCTCGGCGATGGCGTGCGAGATGCGGGTCATCTCGGCGAGCGCCCCCTCGGGCAGCACCTTCATGCCGTACTTGAGTTCCAGGGCGGCGACGACCGGGAAGAGGTTGGCGTTGCCGACCCGCTCGCCGTAGCCGTTGGCCGTGCACTGGACGTGGGTGGCTCCGGCGTCCACGGCGGCCAGGGTGTTGGCGACGGCGCAGCCGGTGTCGTCCTGGGCGTGGATGCCGAGCCGAGCGCCGGTGTCGGCGACGACCGTGGAGACGACGGCCTGGACCTGGGCGGGGAGCATGCCTCCGTTGGTGTCGCAGAGGATGACGACCTCGGCGCCCGCCTCGTGCGCGGTGCGGACGACGGACTTGGCGTACTCGGCGTTGTCGCGGTAGCCGTCGAAGAAGTGCTCGCAGTCCACGAAGACCCGGCGGCCCTGCTCGCGGAGGTGGGAGACGGTGTCGCGGACCATCTCCAGGTTCTCCTCCAGGGTGGTGCGCAGGGCCAGCTCCACATGGCGGTCGTGTGCTTTGGCCACCAGCGTGATGACCGGGGCACCGGATGTCAGGAGCGCCTTCACCTGAGGGTCCTCGGCGGCGCTGCCGCCGGCCCTGCGGGTCGCGCCGAACGCCACGAGCTGGGCGTTCTCGAACGTGATCTCCTGCTGGGCGCGGGCGAAGAACTCCGTGTCGCGCGGGTTGGCCCCCGGCCAGCCGCCCTCGATGTACCCCACTCCGAAGGTGTCCAGATGACGGGCGATGGTCAGCTTGTCGGCGACCGTCAGGTTGATGCCCTCACGCTGAGCACCGTCGCGCAGTGTGGTGTCGAAGACATGGAAACTGTCGTCGGTGGCGTTGGCCTTGGTGGTCATGCTGATCTGACTCCTGTCGGATGAGTGGATCCGGATGATCGGCTTCCACTTGCCCCCATCATCCCGCGCGCTTCGCCCCGGCCCGGGTGCGGGCCGGAAAACGAAAAAACCCCTCGCGGGTGCGAGAGGTCTGCGCGCGGGTCTGGGGCACGATGGCCGCGCCGTACATGGTGGTACGGGGCGGTCACTGCGGACCGGCGCGCCTGCTGCCAATAATCATGACGAACGAGGACACGGCAGAAGTCTCGCACAGTGACGTCTCCGTGACGCCTGCGTCTCAGGATGCGGTCGTGACGCTGGTCGCATCGTTCGGTGAGCGCCGCGTGTCAGCGCCTCGTCCAGGAACTCCGCCGCCCGTACGAGCACCTGTTCGCGGCCCACCCCCCGGGATCCCGACCGTCACATGGATGCATGGGGTCCGGGCACAAGGAGGATTCTCCCGGCCGGTTGGATCGGTGCTCCATTCGCCGGGCACGGAAAGGGCCGCACCGGCCGAGGTGGCCCGGTGCGGCCCGATCCATGAAACGGGTCCCCTGGCCGCCCCTAGCCGAGCGGGTGCATCCAGCCGTGGGTGTCCTCGACGACACCGCGCTGGATGTCCAGGAGTCGCTCCCGGAGCTTCATGGTGACCTCGCCGGGCTCGCCGTCGCTCTGGGTCCACTCGCCGCCCTCGGACTTCACCAGGCCGACGGGGGTGATGACGGCGGCCGTGCCGCAGGCGAAGACCTCGACGAGGGTGCCCTTCGCGGTGTCCTCGCGCCACTGGTCGATGGAGATCCGGCCCTCCTCGGAGCCGTAACCGAGGTCGCGGGCGACCTTGAGGAGGGAGTCGCGGGTGACGCCGGCGAGCAGCGAGCCCGTGAGGGACGGGGTGACGATCTTCCTCGAGCCGTCCTCCTGGGCGTAGACGAAGTAGAGGTTCATGCCGCCGAGCTCCTCGACCCACTTGTGCTCGACCGCGTCGAGGTAGGCGACCTGGGCGCAGCCGTGTGCGGCGGCCTCGGCCTGGGCGAGGAGGGAGGCGGCGTAGTTGCCGCCGGTCTTGGCGTCGCCCACGCCGCCGGGGACGGCGCGGACGCGGTTCTCCGAGAGCCAGATGGAGACCGGCTTCACACCGCCGGGGAAGTAGGCGCCGGCGGGCGAGGCGATGACCAGGAAGAGGTACTCGTTGGCCGGCTTCACGCCGAGGCCGACCTCGGTGGCGATCATGAAGGGGCGCAGGTAGAGGGACTCCTCGCCGCCGTGGGCCGGGACCCACGCGCTGTCCTGCCGCACCAGCGCGTCGCACGCCTCGATGAACGTCTCGACGGGCAGCTCGGGCATGGCCAGGCGCGCGGCCGAGCGCTGGAAGCGGCGGGCGTTGGCGTCGGGACGGAAGGAGGCGACCGTGCCGTCGGGCCGACGGTAGGCCTTGAGCCCCTCGAAGATCTCCTGCGCGTAGTGCAGGGTCATGTTGGCCGGGTCCAGCGACAGCGGGCCGTAGGGGACCAGCTGGGCGTCGTGCCAGCCCCGGCCCTCGGCCCAGCGGATGGTCACCATGTGGTCGGTGAAGTGCCGGCCGAATCCGGGGTTGACCAGGATCGCCTCGCGCTCCGCGTCGGACAGCGGGTTCGAGGAGGGCTTGAGCTCGATCGTGGGCGTCGTCATGAGTGCGTGTCCTTCACCGGTCTTGTGTGTGATGGACCGCGCTCACGCCCGTTTCTGCCCGACGCTTTTCGGTCAGGTCCTAGGACGTCCGAGCTTTACCGCGAGCCACGGCCCCGCGTCCGATTATCACTCGCGGGGGGCCGTGCACGAAATGGCGTGAATGCGGTCCAGGGGTCGATGGTGGCACCCGGGGGCCGCACAGGTGAAGCCGCCGGGTGCTTTCGCTGACCCGGCGGCTTCGATGGGAGTCGTCGGGTCAGCTCGCTACGCGTACCGCGAGGGCGTCGCCGATCTCGTCGGTCGTACGCGTGGCTGATCCGTCGCGCTCCGCGAGGTCGGCGGAGACGGCGTCCTCGATGCGCGCGGCCTCGGTCTCGTGGCCGAGGTGGCGCAGCAGGAGGGCGACGGAGAGAACGGTGGCGGTCGGGTCGGCCTTGCCCTGCCCCGCGATGTCGGGGGCCGAGCCGTGGACCGGCTCGAACATCGACGGGAACGCGCCTGTCGGGTTGATGTTGCCGGAGGCGGCCAGGCCGATGCCGCCGGAGACGGCGGCGGCGAGGTCGGTGAGGATGTCGCCGAAGAGGTTGTCGGTGACGATGACGTCGAAGCGTTCCGGCTGGGTGACGAAGAAGATCGTCGCGGCGTCGACGTGCAGATAGTCGGTGCTGACCTGCGGATACTCGGCGGCGACTCGGTCGAAAGTGTTCTTCCACAGATGACCGGCGTAGACGAGGACGTTGTTCTTGTGGACCAGCGTCAGCTTCTTGCGCGGGCGGGCCGCCGCACGCTCGAAGGCGTCCCGGACCACGCGCTCGACGCCGTACGCCGTGTTGAGGCTGACCTCGGTGGCGACCTCGGCGGGGGTGCCGGTGCGCAGCGAGCCGCCGTTGCCGGTGTACGGGCCCTCGGTGCCCTCGCGCACGACGACGAAGTCGATGTCGGGGCGGCCGGCGAGCGGGGTCGCGGTGTTGGGGAAGAGCTTGGAGGGCCGCAGGTTGATGAAGTGGTCGAAGGCGAAACGCAGCTTCAGCAGCAGCCCGCGCTCCAGGACGCCGGACGGCACGGACGGGTCGCCGATCGCGCCGAGGAGGATGGCGTCGTGATTCCTGAGGGCTTCCAGCTCCGCGTCCGGGAGGGTGTCGCCGGTACGGTGCCAGCGCTGGGCGCCGAGGTCGTACTCCTTGGTCTCCAGCTTCACATCCTGCGGAAGGACAGCGTTGAGGACCTTGAGGCCCTGGGCCACGACTTCCTGGCCGATTCCGTCACCGGGGATCACTGCGAGATCGATGCTGCGAGACATACCGGAAGCCTAACGGTGCGTCCCATCCCATGACATCCGGCGTCCACGATGCGGACGGCGCACACGGGCGTCCGGGGGCGGGGTGGAGTTGCGTACTACGCGGGCGGCTCAGTGGCCGGTCGAGCCGCCGTTGTCCCGGCGGTCGAGGGCGCGCTGGAGAGCGGCGGCGGCGTTCTTGCGGTCCGACTCGGACGGACGAGGAGCGTGACGGACACGACGGGCGGTGGTGGTGGCCATGGTGGATCGACTCCTTGAGATCGCATGGATGCCGGGGGCGGGCCGCACACCGTGGTGCGGCGCCGAGGCCGGGCCGGGATCGGATTCCGAGGCGCCGGAAGGAGCGGGGAGCGTACGCCGCAGGGGTTTCCTGCTTCGGGGCGTGCGCCCGCGACCGCCACAGTCGCTCGATCGAGCGATTCGTTCGGCTCCTACCAAGTTAGGACAGTCGGGCCGTCCTGTCTCCACAGTTACTCGGACTTCCTACTATCTGAGACGGGTCATCGGATCGGACCAGGTCACAGCGGTGGAAGGAGTCCGTCCCCGAAGGGCCCGCCGGTTCACAGCAGGTCGCCCTCGCGCCAGTCGAACCGGAGCGGGTGGTCGGTCGCGGGCAGAGTGCCTCCGGCCGCGGGGCGGACGTAGGTGGTGCCCTCCTCCTCGGGCAGCGGGACGGGGCCGGCCGGGCCGAGGGCGGCGAGCCGACCGGGCCACACCTGCCAGCCGCGTGCCGTGTAGAGCGCCGCGCCGGCGTCGGAGGCGGACAGGGCCCCGAAGTCGTAGGCCGTGTCGAGGACGCGCTCCAGCGCGGCCATCACCCGGTGGCCGTGGCCTTCGCGGCGGTGGCCGGCCCGGACGGCGACGGCCTCGACGTATCCGGCGCGGTAGGAACGGTCCGCGTGCAGGACCCGGCGCTGGACGATGCTGCCGTGGGCGATCAGGAGGCCGTCCGCGCCGTGTACCAGGGCGTGGACACCGCCGAGAGAGTGCTCCCAGTCCTCGTCGGCGAAGTCGCCGTCGAAGGCGGTGTCGAGCAGACAGCGGATACGGCCCCGCTCGGCGGTGGTGAGCTCTGAGGTGTGGGCGACGCGCAGTGTGGGAGACCGGTCCATGGCCTCAGCCTGCCAGCCGCCCCGCCCCGCCCGACACCGATATATCGACGCCGCGCACAGGCCCGCCCGGACCGGGGGTGCGCGGGGTCCGGGCGGGCGGGATCGAGCAGTGCCGGTGCGATGGCCGGTGCGATGGCCGTGGCCGGTGCGATGGCCGTGGCGGTGGCCGTGGCGGTGGCGGTGGCGGCTCAGTACACCGTCACGCCGTACGCGGAGAGCGCCTCGGTGACCGGCTGATGGATGGCCGAGCCCGCGGTGCCCGAGCAGCCGGAGCTGCCGGAGTGGATGCCGAGCGCGACGGATCCGGCGAAGTGCGCGCCGCCGCTGTCGCCGCCGGCCGAGCAGGCGGTGGTGCGGACCATGTTGTAGACGGGCCCGTCGCCGTAGTTGACGGTGACGTTGACGGCGGTGACCGTGCCGGAGGTCACCTTCGTGGTGGATCCGCTCTTCTTGATCGCCTGGCCGACGACGGCGTTGGCGGCGGAGCCGATCTCCTGGGTGGAGCCGTTGTAGAGGTCCACGGTCCCGGCGGGCGACGAGCCGTCCGTGTAGCGGACGATGCCGTAGTCGTTGGTCGGGAAGCTGGTGCCCTCCCGGACACCGACGACCGGACCGCCGGAGACGGCCGACCAGTTGGCGGAGATGTTGGTGCAGTGCCCGGCGGTCACGAAGTAGCGGGCCCCGCCCTTGGTGACGTTGAAGGCCGCCGAACAGCGGCTGCCACCGCCGTAGATCGCTCCGCCGCCCAGCACCTCGCGGTGGAAGACGCCCGGTACGCGCTTGATGTCGACCGCGCCGCCGAGCCGTTCGGCGACGGCTTCGAGACGGGCCATGTCCCGTGCGGAGACGGAGGAGTCGGCCTCGACGGCGACCTGGTTGGTGCGCGGGTCGACGCCCCAGGAGGTGCCGGTGATCTTGACCTCGGCCTCCAGCACCTCCATCGCGGCGTCGAGCCGGGCGGCGCTGCGGGCCACCCGGCGGACGGTGGCCCCGGCGGCGCGAACCTGCTCCTCGGCCCGGTCCGTGGTGACGGTGACGACCAGGTTCCCGGTCTTCGCGTCGAGGTAGGTTCCGGCGGTGGCGGCGCCGAGCCGCCGTTCGACGGTGGCGTCGAGCGCGTACGTGGACGGGGCGGGGATCGCCGAGGGGGCGGCGGCCGGGGCGTCGGCGGCGGTGGAGGGGGCGGCCCCGAGGCCGAGGACGCCGGCGACGAGCAGCAGGGAAACACCGAGGCGCGCGCGGGAGTTGCGTCTCATGGGGGAGCTCCTTCTGGGGGTGACGTGTGGGGACGTACCGAGAAGAAATTTGACATGCTCATTACCCAATCCACAAGACCGCGTGCCCGGGGCCCCGGAGGGCGGACAGACGGTCCCGGTCAGCGGACACTGACCGGGACCGCATCCCCCGCCTGTCCGAAGCCCCGCTTCCCCCGGGCCTCCCCCACCGCGCACACTGCGGCCATGTCCGACACCACGCCCACGCACCGGCAGTGGTCGCCCACCCATGGCGACCCGTACCGTCCCGCGCCCTACCGCCCCGACCGGATCGCCGCCGAGGCGTCCCTGGCACACGCCGCCCGGCTGCGGCTACGGATGGACGAACGCAGGACCGTCCGCTCCTTCTCCCCCGATCCGGTCCCCGAGCAGGTCCTGCGCGACGCCGTCGCCTGCGCGGCCACCGCCCCCTCCGGCGCCCATCAACAGCCGTGGACCTTCGTCCTGGTCAAGGACCCCGGGATCCGCCGCCGGATCCGGGAGGCAGCCGAGCACGAGGAGAAGGTGAGCTACGACGGGCGGCTCGGCGAGGAGTGGCTCGCCGCGCTGCGCCCGCTGGGCACCGACGCGGTGAAGGCCCACATGACGGACGCGCCCGCCCTGATCGTGGTGTTCCAGCAGCGCTACTGGCTGGGCGAGGACGGCACGAAGCGCAAGCACTACTACGTGGACGAGTCGGTCGGGATCGCGGTGGGCATGCTCCTCACCGCCCTGCACCTGTCCGGTCTCGCCGCGCTGATCCACACGCCGAGCCCGATGCGCTTCCTCGGCGAGGTCCTGAACCGGCCCGAGAACGAGAAGGCCTTCGCCGTGATCCCCGTCGGCTATCCCGCCGACGACTGCGAGGTCCCCGACCTGGTGCGCAAGTCGCTGGACCAGGTGTTCGTGGAGGTCTGAGACGCCGCCGCACGGAAGGGGTCACCCCCAGGCAGCGCCGCACGAAAGGGGTCGCCCCCGGGCGCCACCGCACGAAAGAGGTCACCCCCGGGCAGCGCCCGTACCCATGGAAACCGCCCCCCGGCCGGCAGGGGGGCCGGTCGGGGGGCGGTGCTCAGGGGGGCCTCCGTCACGGAGGCCCCGGGTCCGGGGCGTCGTGCTGCGACGCCCCGGGAGGGCGTCAGCCCTGGTGGGGGTAGGTGTAGTCGGTCGGCGGGACCAGCGTCTCCTTGATGGCCCGGGTCAGGGTCCAGCGCTGGAGGTTCTGCGGGGCGCCCGCCTTGTCGCAGGTGCCGGAGGCGCGGCCGCCGCCGAAGGGCTGCTGGCCGACGACGGCGCCGGTCGACTTGTCGTTGATGTAGAAGTTGCCCGCGGCGTAGCGGAGCTTGTCCATCGTGTACGCGGCGGCCGCGCGGTCGCCCGAGATGACCGAGCCGGTCAGCGCGTAGTCGGAGACCGACTCCATCTGCTCCAGCATGGCGTCGTAGTTCTCGTCCTCGTACACGTGGATCGCGAGGATCGGGCCGAAGTACTCGGTCGTGAAGACCTCGCTCCCGGCGTCGGAGCACTCGATGACGGTCGGGCGGACGAAGTAGCCCACCGAGTCGTCGTAGGTGCCGCCCGCGATGATCGTGCACGCCGGGTCGGACTTCGCACGGTCGATCGCGGCCTTGTTCTTGGCGAACGAACGCTCGTCGATGACGGCCCCGATGAAGTTGCTCAGATCGGTGACGTCACCCATCGTGATCGAGTCGACCTCGGCCGCGAACTCCTCCTTGAAACCGGAGTTCCAGATGGAGGCCGGGACGTACGCCCGCGAGGACGCCGAGCACTTCTGGCCCTGGAACTCGAAGGAGCCACGGGTCAGCGCGGTCTTCAGGATGGCGCGGTCGGCGCTGGGGTGCGCGACGACGAAGTCCTTGCCGCCGGTCTCGCCGACGAGCCGCGGGTAGGTGCGGTAGTTGGCGATGTTGTTGCCGACCGTCTTCCACAGGTGCTGGAAGGTGGGGGTCGAGCCGGTGAAGTGGATGCCGGCCAGGTCGCGGTGGTTCAGGGCCACCTCGGAGACGGCGATGCCGTCGCCGGTGACCAGGTTGATGACGCCCTTGGGCAGACCGGCCTCCTCCAGGAGCTGCATCAGCAGCACGGCGGCGTGGGTCTGGGTCGGGGACGGCTTCCACACCACGACGTTGCCCATGAGGGCGGGGGCGGTGGGGAGGTTGCCCGCGATGGCCGTGAAGTTGAACGGCGTGATCGCGTAGACGAAGCCCTCCAGCGGGCGGTGGTCCATGCGGTTCCACACGCCCGGGGAGTTCGCCGGGGGCTGCTCGGCGAGGATCTGGCGCGCGTAGTGCACATTGAAGCGCCAGAAGTCGATGAGCTCGCAGGGGGTGTCGATCTCGGCCTGCTGGGCGGTCTTGGACTGGCCGAGCATGGTGGAGGCGGCCAGCGTCTCGCGCCAGGGTCCGGCCAGCAGCTCAGCGGCGCGCAGGATGATCGCCGCGCGGTCGTCGAAGGCCATCGCGCGCCAGGCCGGGGCGGCGGCGAGAGCCGCGTCGACGGCGTCCCTCGCGTCCTGCTCGGTGGCACCGGCGAAGGTGCCGATGACGGCCCGGTGGTTGTGCGGCTGTACGACGTTCACGCGCTCGCCGCCGCCCATCCGCTTCTCGCCGCCGATGGTCATCGGCAGGTCGATCGGGTTGTCGCTGAGCTCCTTGAGCTTCACCTCCAGGAGGGCGCGCTCCGGGGAGCCCGGGGCGTAGGAGTGAACCGGCTCGTTGACCGGCGCGGGGACCTGGGTGACGGCGTCCATGAGTGCCTTGTCTCCTTGGTGTCGGCGGGGTGTGGGTCAGCCCGGGGGCTGCTCAGCCCTTGGTGAGGATCGAGCGGCCGAAGAACAGCAGGTTGGCCGGCTTCTCCGCGAGGCGGCGCATGAAGTATCCGTACCAGTCGGTGCCGTACGCCGTGTAGACGCGCATCCGGTGGCCCTCGGCCGCGAGCCGGATGTGCTCGTCGCTGCGGATGCCGTACAGCATCTGGAACTCGTACTCGTCCAGTTTGCGCCCGGCCTGGCGGCCCAGCTCCTGGGCGATGGCGATAAGACGGGGATCGTGGGACCCGATCATCGGGTAGCCCTCGCCCTCCATCAGGATCCGGGTGATGCGGACGTACGCCTTGTCGATCTCGGCCTTGTCCTGGTACGCGACGGAGGCGGGCTCCTTGTAGGCGCCCTTCACGATGCGTACGCGGCTGCCCGCGGCGGCGAGCCTGCGGGCGTCGTCCTCGGTGCGGAACAGGTAGGACTGGATGACGCAGCCGGTCTCCGGGAAGTCCTTCCGCAGCTCCTCGTGGATGGCGAACATCGAGTCGAGGGTGGTGTGGTCCTCGGCGTCCAGGGTGACCGTGGTGCCGATGGCTGCCGCCGCCTCGACGACCGGGCGCACGTTGGCGAGGGCCAGCTCGTGGCCGCCCTCCAGCGCCTGGCCGAACATGGACAGCTTCACGGACATCTCGGCGCGGGTGCCCAGGCCGAGGTCCTTCAGGCGTTCGACGAGCTCCAGGTAGGCGTCGCGGGCGGCCTCGGCCTGCGCGGGGGTGGTGATGTCCTCGCCGACGACGTCGAGCGTGACCTCCAGCCCCTTGTCCGCGGCGTCCTCCACGATCGGCACGACCTCATCGACGGTCTCCCCGGCGATGAAGCGGTCGACGACCTGCTTGGTGCCGGGCGCGGCCGAGACGAACCGGCGCATCTTGTCGCTGCGCGATGCGGCGAGAATCACGGGACCCAGCACGGGGCACCTCCACGACTATACGGACGAAGGGCTGTAACGGTACGAACATGAACGGACCGGTACGGCACGGATAACCAACCTGAAATCTAGGGACCGCTCCGATCGTGTGCCATCGACACCTGTCACGCATCCGTGGCCGCCACCTCAGACATCTGTCTGAAGAAAGACGCGAAGAGGTGCAGAATGGCGGGGTGACAGGCGATTACCAGGAACTGGTCGACGAGATCTCGGCCCTCCTCGATGCCCCGGCCACCTTGGAGAACCGGGATTTCGGCCTGGTCGCCTTCGGAGCCCACGACAGCGACGACGACTCGGCGATGGACCCGGTCCGTACCCGCTCGATCCTGACCCGGCGCTCCACACCCGCCGTGCGTGCCTGGTTCGAGGGGTTCGGCATCACCCGGGCGACCGGGCCCGTCCGGATCCCCGCCGCCCCCGAGGCCGGAGTGTTCCGGGACCGCATCTGCCTTCCTGTACGCCATCGGGGCGTCGTCCTCGGTTACGTCTGGCTGCTCGACGCCGACCCCGGCCCGACCGACGATCAGCTGGCCGCCGCGATGGAGGTCGCCGCCCGGGTCGGGGCGCTGCTCTCCGACGAGGCGCGGGCGGGCGCCGACCTGTCGCGGGAGTTCGGCGCGGTGCTCACGGCGGGCCCCGGCCGGCAGCGCGACACGGCCCTCGCCGCGCTGGGCGAGGCTCTGGGGCAGGACGCGGAGGGGCTGCACACGGTGCTGTGCGTGACACCGTGGGCCGATGACACACCCTCCGTACGGGGGGTGGCCTCGGCGGCCGCCCTGGCGACGGTCGCCGCACCGGGGGCCGCCGGGCCCCAGTCGCTGGCCGCACTCGTCCGGCTGCGCGCGCCGGACCGCCTCGACCCGGCCCTGAGCGCCGCGGACCGGCTGCGCGGCGGCGCCGGCCCCGCCGCCACCGGGGGGATCGCCACGCCGCGCCGGGGCCTGGACGAGCTGACCGTCTCCTGGCGCGAGGCCACCGCGGCGGCCCGCGCGGCACGGGCCGAGACCCGCCTCGGCCCGGTCGCCCAGTGGTCGGCGATCGGCCCGTACCGCCTGCTGACCGCCCTCCCCGGCGCCGGCGATGCCCCCGGGGACCCGGCGGTCGCCCCGCTGCTGGCCCCGCCGCACCGGGAGCTGGCGCACACCGCCGAGGTGTTCCTGGACCACGCGGGCCAGGCGGGCCGGACGGCAGCCGCGCTGGACATCCACCGCCAGACGCTGTACTACCGGCTCTCCCGGATCCAGCAGATCACCGGCCTCGACCTGAACGACGGCGAGGACCGGCTGCTGCTGCACATGGCGGTGAAGCGGGCCCGGCTGTAGGGGCGCCCGGCGGGCCGGCCGGACGAGCGCCCGGCGGGCCCGGCACTTACTCACTTGCCGAAGCGGCGTTCCCGGTTCGCGTACGAGCGCAGCGCGCGCAGGAAGTCCACGTGCCGGAAGGCCGGCCAGTAGCAGTCCACCCAGTGCATCTCGGCGTAGGCGGACTGCCAGAGGAGGAAGCCGGACAGCCGCTGCTCCCCGGAGGTGCGGATGATGAAGTCGGTGTGGTCGGAGACGGGCGAGTAGAGATGCCGGGAGATGTCGTCGATCCCGAAGCGGGCGACCAGTTCGGCCGGGTCACCGCCGGCCGCGATGTGCTCCTCGAAGGCGCTCTTCACGGCGTCGACGATCTCGCGCCGGCCGCCGTAGCCGACCGCCACGTCCACCTTGAGGCCGCCGCGCCCGGTCGTGGCGGCGGTGGCCTCCTTGAACACCCGGGCGCTGGCGCCGGGCAGCATGTCGAGCGAGCCGATCGTCCGGACCTCCCAGTCGCGGCCCTCGGCGGTGATGTCCCGGACGGTCTCCTCGATGACCTCGATCAGCGGGCCGAGTTCCTCGGCGGGGCGGCCCAGATTGTCGTCGGAGAGCATGAAGAGGGTGACGTGCTCGATCCCGGCGGCCGTGCACCAGCCCAGGAACGTGGTCACCTTGGCACCGCCCGCCCGGTAGCCCTCCCGGACGTCCGTGTGCCCGGCCTTCCGGGCCCAGCGCCGGTTGCCGTCGACCATGATCCCGACGTGCCGGGGGCGCGGCAGGCCCACCAGGGTGGTGGCGAGGCGGCGCTCGTACACCGCTTCGATCGGCCGTCGGAGGAACAGGGGGAGCAGCTTCATGGGCCCACTCCATCACAGGGCCGCGGATGCCGGAGGACCCGGCCCGCGGTCCCGGACGCCTCCGGCGTGTTCCGGCCGGTCCTCACAACGGGCTTTCCCCGCCCTCCGGTTCGGTGACCGGACGGTCGCTGACCACGGCGGCCAGCACCAGCGGCGCGTCGCCGTCGCTGTGGCCCACGGTCAGGGCGATCCACCGGCCACCGGGGGCGACCGGGCCCCAGACCACCAGGTCTCCGTACAGATCCTCGGCGAACAGCGCCTCGAACAGCGGCTCCACGGGCTCTCCGCCCTGCCACCGCATCAACGGTCCGTGCAGCGGGACCGCCCGGTGCGGGCCCCAGCACTCGTCCAACACCCGCTTCAGCGAAGCCAGATGGCCCCCGGCGGCCTCCTCGGCGTCGTTCCGCTCGGGGGCGTAGACGCCGGTGAGCGGGTCGCCCTCCCACAGCGGCACGATACGGAAGCCCTCCCCCGTGGTGACCGTCCATTCGCCGGTGGCGGGGTCACCCTCGGCGGCGGTGGGGCCGGTGACCGGCACGGGGGCGGCGAGGAGCTCGGCCACCTCGGCCGCCGCACGCTCGGCGTCGAAGTCCTCGCCCGCCCGGCAGGTCACAGAACCGCCCGGTCCATCGGGCGGGGCAGCGGAGCCAACGCCCCCGCCGCACGCAGCCGGCGGTACGCCCGCACCACCCCAGCGCTGTCGCCCGGCGCCGCGATACTCAGCAACTCCCCACCCCCGGGCAGGGGTTCGCGGACCGTCTCCAGATCGTCGGGGACGAGGGCGGCGCGGGCCGGGGAGAGATAGCCGGTCCGGCCGACGACCGGGTCGCCGACGGAGTACCCGGCGTCGTCCTCCAGCGCGTCCAGCACGTCGTCGTCGCTCACGTCGCCGAAGTCCGGCTCCCACACCCGGGCGACGAGGGACAGGAGCGCCCCCTCGGGGACCACGGCCTCGTCCGGGGCGTGCAGGATGATCGTGAGCGACTGGAGCAGGAACTCCGGTGCTCCCCCGGCCAGTCCGCTGACCTCGGCCTCCCAGCCGGGCGCCCCGGTGCCGATGAGCCGCAGCCCGGTGCCGGTGAGGTCCGACCAGTCGGCCGCGCTCCGGGCGGTGCGCAGCACATCGGGCAGGGCTTCGGCGGTGAGGGCGGTGGCGGGTCCGTCCCCGTGGACCTGGCTCCAGGCTTCGGCCGCCTGCGGGACCAGCTCGGCGAGCCCGTCGAGGGTCCGCCGCCAGCGGTCGGCCAACGCCTCGACCGGCTCCGGCCGGGGACCCCAGAAGCCCCGCACTACACGTCGCATGCTCGTCTCTCCTCCGTCGGCCTGCCTGCTGCTCCCCCGGCCGGACGGCGGCCGGGGTCACCCCGCGTTGCAGGCTACTCGGCCGGGGCCGCGCGCCCGGGCAAGGCCTGGCACGCTCTACTCGTCGAAGGCTCCCGGTTTCCTGGTGCTGTCGTTGGGTTTCGTCGGGCTGTGAACCACCTTGACCGGCAGCCCTTCGTCCCGGAAGGCCTTGCGGGCGGCCTTGGCCACCTCCGGATCGGAGAAGTGCCACTCCACACTCCGGCCGCCGGACGCCTCCACCTGGGCGCGGGCCTCGGTGACGAACCTGTCCTTGCCCGACGGGGTGAGGGTGCCGCTGTCGGACTTGGACAGATAGCTTCCGTAGCCGTTCTTGGCCTCCAGGAACGTCTGACGGGAGGAGTCCCAGCCGTCGTACTCCACCGCCGGCTTGCCCTCCCGGGGATGCGGCACGACGTACTCCTGGCCCCGGTTGGTACCGGTCACCTGCTCCTGGTAGCGCAGCCAGGACTCGTTCTTCCAGTTGGGCGCGGGGTTACGGTCCCGGCTCGCCCAGTAGCCGTCGCCCGCGTCGGCGTCGCCGAGGTCACGGTCCTTGAGGTCATCGGCCCAGGACGGCGGGTTGTAGTTGCGCGGGTCGGAGGTGTCGTCGCGCCGCGCCTCGGGGTACTTCTTCTTGTCCGCCTCCGCCTTGCGCGCCCGCTCCGGCTCCTCCAGCCGCTTCTGCTCCAGGTGCGCCGCCCGCTCCGCCGCCCGCGCCTGGGCGGCGGCGGCCTTGGCCGCCTCGTCGCACCCGTCGTTCGCGAGGACGATCCGGTCCGGGGAGCCCCCCGCCAGCACTCCGGTGCCCGAGCCCGGAACACCGGTGGCCCCGCCCCCGCCGTACCACGCGCGCGGCGGGCCCGAGGCTATGACGCAGCCGGTCCGGCGCGCCGCGTCCTCGGCGGTGTCCGCCGCGTCGTCGGCCTCCTTCGCCGCCTTCCGTACGCCGTCGAGGTCGCCGGCCTCGGCCGCCTTGCGGGCGCGGCGTGCCGCCGCCCCCGCGTCGTCGGCGGCACGGGCCACGGCTCCGGCGGCCTTGCCCAGCACCCCGAGCTTGCCCACCTTGCCGACGACCTTCCCGACGTTGTAGCCGGGGATGAAGATCGAGCCGATGTTCCAGATCACATCGGTGACCGCGCGGGTCTTCTCGCCGTTGTTCCAGCGCTCGCGGACCTCGTCCCCGACGAAGACGTCGTCGCCGACCGTGACCACGGTGCCGACGGAGGCCTTGCCCCAGTCCCACACCGCGCCCAGGTAGTCGCCGTCCGCCCACTTGTCGCCCGCGCCCTCGGAGTCCTGGGCCCACTGGTCGCCGAGCTGCTTGCCGTAGTCGGCCAGGCCCGACCAGGTCTCCGGCTTGAACAGGTCGACGATCCCGGTGATGTCGCCCCAGATCCCGTCGACGACAAGGCCCTTGACGACCTGTGTCGTACGGTCCCAGGCGCAGCCGAAGAAGCCCCAGCCGCCGCAGTCCTCCCGCGCCTCGGCCTGCTCGCCGCCGCCCCCGTCCCCGCCCTCACCGTCGTCGGACGCCTGTACGTCGTGGGCGGCCTCGGGCTCCTCGCTGTCCTCGGGGAAGGTGTCCTCGCCGGTGCCGGGCCGCCCGTCGTCGTCGGGGCCTCCCGTGCCGCCGCCGGTGGTGGTCGAACCTTCGAATCCACCTGAGCCCTCGGGGCCGCCCGAGCCCTCCGTACCTCCGGTGGAGCCCGAGCCTTCGGAGCCCGAGCCTTCGGTGGAGCCGGTGCTTCCCGTACCGCCGGTGCCGCCCGTACCGCCGGTGGCGTCGCCGCCGATGGCCCCGTCCGTGGACCCTCCGGTGACGCCTCCCGTGGTCGTCGAGCCGCCGTCCGCGCTCCCCGGCGTACCGCCGTCGGCCCCTCCGTCCGTACCCCCGTCCGCTCCCCCGTCCGTCCCGCCGTCCGGGCCCTCGCCCGCCTCGACGGAGCCGCCCGGCGAGACCGGGCAGGAGCTGCCGGTCAGCGAGCAGATCGCGGACTGGAGGCCCTCGGTGATCCGGCCGCCGAGGCCGCCCACGGTCAGGGCCCCGATCAGCGCGACGACGATCAGGACCAGGCCCAGGTACTCCAGGGCGGTCTGCCCCCGGTCCCGCTTCCAGGTGATCATGTGGGGGAGCGAGAACTTCGGCGGCTGCCCGCGTTCGGCTACCGGCAGCCGGAACCACGCCCGGCTGCCTTCACGGTTGATCAGGGCGAGGATCAGGATCGGCAGGACCAGCTGGGTGGCCCCGTCCGGCGACCCGTCCCCGAGGTTGGCGAGGCCGCCGAGGACCAGCCACCCCTGGACGGCGACGATGCCCCACCGCACACGCGTGGAACCGGTCCTGACCTGCCGGGCCAGCAGCGCAGCGAGCACCCCTGGCGCGGAGGCGTACAGCAGGATGCCGAGCACCTCGGCGCCCATCGCGTCCGCGGCGAGGGCCGAGCCGGACAGTCCGATCGCCCCCAGCACCGTCGCCCCGAACAGCACGAGGAGCAACACGCGGACCAAGACGAGCGGGCGCGGGAGTTCACGCCGCGGGGCGACGGCCGGAGCCGGGCCTCCCGCTACGGGTATGCCACCGACAGCAGACATACGTGATCCGACCCCCGGCACCCATGAGTGACATGACAACCGGTCACCCTAGGGTCGGGGGCCCGCTCGCGTCGTGGGCCCCAGGACCCAACCCCGGGCCCACCCTGGCGGATTGACCAGCCCCGGCGTCCGGGGCCGCGACAACGTACCCGGGGCGATCGGAAACGCAACGTACCCGGCGGCGGGACCACTCGTACGGGACGAGCGGCCCTGCTACCGGGTACGGAGCGGGGTCGTAGCGCTGTGTGCCCGCGTCGGTCGGTGAAGTTCACCAACCTGTCCGCGTCAGCCGGTGAGGTTCACCAACTGTCCGCGTCAGTCGGTGAGGTCCACCGAGCGGGCCGAGGACGCGCCGATCTCCTCGGAGATCTCGGTCAGCACCGGCTGCGGAACGGTGTCATCGACGGTGAGCACGACGAGCGCCTCGCCGCCCACGGCGGCCCGGGACACCTGCATGCCCGCGATGTTCAGCCCGGCCTCGCCGAGGATCTTGCCGACCGCGCCCACCACACCGGGACGGTCCTGGTAGCGCAGGACGACCATGTGGTCGGCGAGCGCCAGATCGACGTCGTGCTCACCGATGGCGACGATCTTCTGGAGGTTCTTCGGGCCGGCCAGCGTGCCGGAGACCGCGATCTCCTGGCCGTCGGAGAGCGTGCCGCGCACGGTGACCACGTTGCGGTGGTCGGGCGACTCGGAGCTGGTGGTGAGGCGGACCTCGACGCCGCGCTCCTGCGCGAACAGCGGGGCGTTGACGTAGCTGACGGTCTCGTCGACGACGTCCTCGAAGACACCCTTGAGCGCGGAGAGCTCCAGCACCTTGACGTCGTGCTGGGTGATCTCGCCGTACACCTCGACGTCGAGCCGGGCCGCGACCTCGCCCGCGAGCGCGGTGAAGATCCGGCCGAGCTTCTCGGCGAGCGGCAGGCCGGGGCGCACGTCCTCGGCGATGACGCCGCCCTGGACGTTGACCGCGTCCGGGACCAGCTCGCCGGCGAGCGCGAGGCGGACGGACTTGGCGACCGCGATGCCCGCCTTCTCCTGCGCCTCGTCGGTGGAGGCGCCGAGGTGCGGGGTGCAGACGACCTGGTCGAACTGGAACAGCGGGGAGTCGGTGCAGGGCTCCTTCGCGTACACATCGAGGCCGGCGCCCGCGACGCGGCCCTCCTTGAGCGCGGAGGCCAGGGCCTCCTCGTCGACGATCCCGCCGCGCGCGGCGTTGACGATGCGCACCGAGGGCTTTACCTTGTGCAGCGCCTCGTCACCGATGAGACCGAGGGTCTCGGGGGTCTTGGGCAGGTGCACCGTGATGAAGTCGGCGACCTCCAGCAGCTCGTCCAGGCTGAGGAGCTTGACGCCCATCTGCGCGGCGCGGGCCGGCTGGACGTAGGGGTCGTAGGCGACGATCCTCATACCGAACGCCGACATGCGCTGGGCCACCAGGACGCCGATGCGGCCGAGGCCGACGACGCCGAGGACCTTCTCGCTGAGCTCGACCCCGGTGTACTTGGAGCGCTTCCACTCACCGTTCTTGAGCGCGGTGTTGGCCTGCGGGATGTTGCGCGCGGTGGCCACCAGCAGACCGCAGGCCAGCTCGGCCGCGGTGACGATGTTGGAGGTCGGGGCGTTGACGACCATCACGCCGGCCTTGGTGGCCGAGGAGACGTCGACGTTGTCCAGACCGACGCCGGCGCGGGCCACGACCCGGAGCTTCTTGGCGACGGCGATGGCCTCGGCGTCGACCTTGGTGGCGGAGCGCACCAGGATGGCGTCGACGCCGGCGATCGCGGGGAGAAGCTCGGCGCGGTCCGCGCCGTTGCAGTGCCGGATCTCGAAATCCGGACCCAGGGCGTCGACCGTGGCGGGCGACAGCTCTTCAGCGATGAGTACGACAGGTTTCGAGCTCACGTGAGTCCTCACAAGTCCAGTGCGGACGGCCGTCCCGACGGCCGCAGGCGGTGGAGGGGCTAGCCGCGTGGTAGACGCACGACGCTGTGGGCCCTGACGCGTGTATGTGTGGAGAAGTGTAGTCATGCGACGGGCC
The DNA here is from genome assembly GCF_055583985.1 of Streptomyces sp. NPDC104313. Lineage (NCBI taxonomy): Bacteria > Bacillati > Actinomycetota > Actinomycetes > Kitasatosporales > Streptomycetaceae > Streptomyces > Streptomyces sp. NPDC104313. The sequence goes on along the minus strand of NZ_JBVJMW010000005.1, from coordinate 265,070 downwards.
TCGTACCGCGCCCCGGTGGAAGGATCACCCGCACGAGGGTGGACGTCGTGCACACCCGTACGGAACCGCCCCTCCGGTACCCCCGTACGGAGTGGCCTGTCCGGCTGCCGCCGAGCGGGGCGGGCCCGTGAAGGACCCGCCCCGCTCCCCCGAGGCCTAGGCCTCTTCGTCGTTCACCCAGCTCATGAGCTTGCGCAGCTCACGGCCGGTGGTCTCCAGCAGGTGGTCGCTGTCGGCCTTCTTGTACTCGTTGTACTTGGGCAGACCGTTGTGGTACTCCGCCATCCAGGCCTTGGCGAAGGTGCCGTCCTGGATCTCGGTGAGGACCTTCTTCATCTCGGCCTTGGTGTCGGCCGTGATGATGCGCGGGCCGGTGACGTAGTCGCCCCACTCGGCGGTCTCCGAGATGGACCAGCGCATCTTCTCCAGGCCGCCCTCGTACATGAGGTCGACGATGAGCTTCAGCTCGTGCAGGCACTCGAAGTACGCGATCTCGGGCTGGTAACCGGCTTCGGTCAGCGTCTCGAAACCGGCCTTGACCAGGGCGGCGGTGCCACCGCAGAGGACGGCCTGCTCACCGAACAGGTCGGTCTCGGTCTCCTCGGTGAAGGTCGTCTTGATGACGCCGGCACGGGTGCCGCCGATGCCCTTGGCGTACGAGAGGGCGAGCTCCAGGCCCTTGCCCGTGGCGTCCTGCTCGACGGCCACGATGCAGGGAACGCCGCGGCCCTCCTCGTACTGGCGGCGGACCAGGTGGCCGGGGCCCTTGGGGGCGACCATACAGACGTCGACGCCGGCCGGCGGCTTGATGAAGCCGAAACGGATGTTCAGGCCGTGGCCGAAGAACAGCGCGTCGCCGTCCTTGAGGTTGTCCTTGACGGACTCCTCGTAGACCTGGGCCTGGATCGGGTCCGGAACGAGGATCATGATGACGTCGGCCTCGGCGGCGGCCTCGGCCGGGGTCACCACGCGCAGGCCCTGCTCCTCGGCCTTGGCCTTGGACTTCGAGCCCTCGTGCAGACCGACGCGGACGTCGACGCCGGAGTCACGGAGCGACAGCGCGTGGGCATGGCCCTGGCTGCCGTAACCGAGAACCGCGACCTTGCGGCCCTGGATGATGGACAGGTCGGCATCGTCGTCGTAGAACAGCTCGGCCACTGGGTTTTCTCCTTGGTGTGCAGGTGTTGCGTCCCACCGTACGGTGGGGTGCGTCGTGTGCGTTGTCGGGTCTCGCCATGCGAGCGGAGCGCGAGGTTCCGCCCAGGGTCCGTCCGCTCAGGCCGAGCGGTCGAGGGCGCGCAGGGACCGGTCGGTGATCGAGCGCGCGCCACGCCCTATGGCGATGGTGCCGGACTGGACGAGCTCCTTGATGCCGTACTGCTCCAGCATCTTGAGCATCGCCTCCAGCTTGTCGGCCCCTCCGGTCGCCTCGATCGTGACGGCCTCCGGGGAGACGTCGACGGTCTTGGCGCGGAACAGCTGGACGATCTCGACGATCTGGGAGCGGGTCTCGCTGTCGGCGCGGACCTTCACCAGGACGAGCTCCCGCTGGATCGCGGCGGCGGGCTCGAGTTCGACGATCTTCAGGACGTTGACCAGCTTGTTGAGCTGCTTGGTCACCTGCTCCAGGGGCAGGCCCTCGACATTCACGACGATGGTGATGCGGGAGATGTCGGGGTGTTCGGTGGTACCGACCGCGAGCGAGTCGATGTTGAAGCCGCGTCGGGAGAACAGGGCGGTGATCCGGGCGAGGACACCGGGCTTGTTCTCGACCAGGACGGAGAGCGTGTGCTTTTCGGACATGGAGTCGGTCTCTCTGTCTCTCAGTCGTCTTCGTTGTCGCCGAAGTCGGGGCGGACGCCGCGGGCGGCCTGGACCTCGTCGTTGGAGGTACCGGCGGCGACCATCGGCCAGACCATGGCGTCCTCGTGGACGATGAAGTCGATCACGACGGGGCGGTCGTTGATGGAGTTGGCCTCTTCGATGACCTTGTCCAGGTCGGCCGGGTCCTCGCAGCGGATGGCGTAACAGCCCATGGCCTCGGACAGCTTGACGAAGTCCGGGACGCGGGTGCCCTTGGCCGGGACGCCGTCGGTGTCCGCGCCGGAGTGCAGCACGGTGTTGGAGTAGCGCTGGTTGTAGAAGAGGGTCTGCCACTGGCGGACCATCCCGAGCGCGCCGTTGTTGATGACGGCGACCTTGATCGGGATGTTGTTGAGCGCGCAGGTGGTCAGTTCCTGGTTGGTCATCTGGAAGCAGCCGTCGCCGTCGATCGCCCAGACCGTGCGGTCGGGCATGCCGGCCTTCGCGCCCATCGCGGCCGGGACCGCGTAGCCCATCGTCCCGGCGCCGCCGCTGTTGAGCCAGGTGGCGGGCTGCTCGTAGTCGATGAAGTGGGAGGCCCACATCTGGTGCTGGCCGACGCCCGCCGCGAAGATCGTGCCCTCGGGGGCGAGCTTGCCGATGCGTTGGATGACCTGCTGCGGGGAGAGGCTGCCGTCCTCGGGCAGGTCGTAGCCGAGCGGGTAGGTGTCGCGCCAGCGGTTGAGGTCCTTCCACCATGCGGTGTAGTCGCCGGTGTTGCCTTCGGTGTGCTCGGCCTGGACGGCCTGGACCAGGTCGGCCAGGACCTCGCGGGCGTCGCCGACGATAGGGACGTCGGCGGTGCGGTTCTTGCCGATCTCGGCCGGGTCGATGTCGGCGTGGACGATCTTGGCGTACGGGGCGAAGCTGTCCAGCTTGCCGGTGACGCGGTCGTCGAAGCGGGCTCCGAGGGCGACGATCAGGTCGGCCTTCTGCAGCGCGGTGACGGCGGTGACCGCACCGTGCATGCCCGGCATTCCCACGTGCAGCGGGTGGCTGTCGGGGAAGGAGCCGAGCGCCATCAGGGTGGTGGTGACGGGCGCTCCGGTCAGCTCCGCGAGGACCTTCAGCTCCGCGGTGGCACCGGCCTTCAGGACTCCGCCACCGACGTACAGCACGGGGCGCTTGGCCTGGGTGATCAGCTTCGCGGCCTCACGGATCTGCTTGGCGTGCGGCTTGGTCACCGGGCGGTAGCCGGGCAGGTCCTGGACGGGCGGCCAGCTGAAGGTGGTCCTCGCCTGGAGGGCGTCCTTGGCGATGTCGACGAGGACCGGTCCGGGGCGGCCGGTGGAGGCGATGTGGAAGGCCTCGGCGATGGTGTGCGGGATGTCCTCGGCCTTGGTGACCAGGAAGTTGTGCTTGGTGATCGGCATGGTGATGCCGCAGATGTCGGCTTCCTGGAAGGCGTCGGTGCCGATGGCCTTGGAGGCGACCTGGCCGGTGATCGCGACGAGCGGCACGGAGTCCATGTGCGCGTCGGCGATCGGGGTGACCAGGTTGGTGGCGCCGGGGCCCGAGGTGGCCATGCAGACGCCGACCTTGCCGGTGGCCTGCGCGTACCCGGTGGCGGCGTGGCCGGCGCCCTGCTCGTGGCGGACCAGGACGTGGCGGACCCGGGTGGAGTCCATCATCGGGTCGTAGGCGGGGAGGATCGCGCCGCCGGGAATGCCGAATACCGTGTCGGCGCCGACTTCCTCGAGAGAACGGATGAGGGACTGCGCGCCCGTGACGTGCTCAACGGCGACGGACGGCTGTCCGCCGTTACGGGCGCGCGGCTGCGGGTGGTGGGCCCCGGTGGCCTGCTCGGTCATCGGCATTCTCTTCTCGAAGCTGAGGGTTTTCGCGGGTGTTTTGCAGCGTTTTGAGAGGCTTCAGTGCAACAAAAAACCCCTCGTGCCGTGAGGCAAGCGAGGGGAGCGCGCCGGGTGCGGTCCGCAGAGTGTCGTGGAGTGACCCTGCTTCAGCCGACGCGCTTTCCAAGTACGAGAATTCGGGTGCGCATGGCATTGACCCTCTCTCCGGCACGCATGACGTGTCAAGTGGGTGGGACGGGCGTCTCAACATGTGATCCGGTGAGCAGCGGGATCGAGCCGCCCGCCATCACCGGCCGGGGGGTCGGGATGCCCGGTACGGGGAACTCCCCCCGAACCAGGGCGCGTCGCAGCCGGTACTCGTCGAGCGGGCCGGAGAAGGCCATCCCCTGGCCATGGGTACACCCCATGGCGCGCAGGGCGAGGACCTGCTCGGGTACGTCGACCCCGTCGGCGACGGACTGGAGGCCAAGGTCGCAGGCGATCCGCAGGAGACCACTGGTGATCTTGTGCAGCCTGGCCGATTCGACCACCCCCTCGACGAGGTTCCGGTCGAGCTTCAGTACGTCGATGGGAAGCCGGCGCAGTGCGTTGATCGCCGCGAAGCCGCTGCCGAAGCCGTCGAGAGCGATCCGTACGCCGAGCCGGCGCAGGGCCACGAGGCGCTGCTCCAGGGCGTCGAAGGAGACGCGCGGGTCACTGTCGGCGACCTCGATCATCAGGGCGCCCGAGGGCAGGCCGTGACGGGTCAGCAGCCCCTCGATGGAGCCGGGGGGCGAGACCGCGTCCAGCAGCCGCGCGGCGGAGAGCCGGACGGAGACGGCGACGGGGTGCCCGGCCCTGGCCCGGTCGGCGGCCTGGGCCACCGCCTCCTCCAGGAGCCAGCGGCCGAGCTCGGCGGTACGGTCGTCGTCGCCGGAGACCCGGAGGAACTCGGCGGGGGTGAACAGGATGCCCTGGGCGGAACGCCAGCGGGCCTGGGCGGCGACGGCCGCGATGGATCCGCTGGCGAGGTGGACGACAGGCTGGTGGAGCAGGGCGAACTCACCCTCGCGCAGGGCGGTGCGCAGCCGGGTGGCCAGCTCGGAGCGGCGTACGACGTCGGCCTGCATCTGCGGGGCGTACAGCTCGACCCGGTCCTTGCCGCCGGCCTTGGCACGGTACATCGCGAGGTCCGCGTTGCGCATGAGGTCGGTGGGGCTGATGGCGGGCTCGGCGAAGGCCACGCCGATGGAGGCGGCCACCCGGACCTCGCTGGGGCCGATCCGGTAGGGCTGGGAGAGGGTGAGGCGCAGCCGGTCGGCGATCTCGTGGACCTGGTACTCCCGGGCGCCCTGGTCGCGGGTGCCGTCGCCCATGATGAGCGCGGCGAACTCGTCGCCGCCGAGCCGGGCGGCGGTGTCGCCGGCCCGTACGGAGTCCTGGAGGCGGCGGCCGGCCTGGACGAGCAGTTCGTCGCCCGCCTGGTGGCCGATGGTGTCGTTGACCGCCTTGAAGCCGTCGAGGTCGATGAAGAGGACGGCGGTGCCGGGGTCGCCCGAACGGCGGCCGCCGAGCGCCTGGCGGACCCGGGCGGTGAACAGCGCCCGGTTGGGCAGGTCGGTGAGCGGGTCGTGCTCGGCGTTGTGCTGCAACTGGGCCTGGAGCCTGACCCGTTCGGTGACGTCGCGGCTGTTGAGGAGAAGGCCGCCCAGGTGGCGGTTGACGGTGGACTCGACGTTGAGCCAGTCGCCCGTGCCCGAGCGGAAGCGGCATTCGATACGGGTGGTGGGCTCCTCGTGCGGCGGAGCGGCCAGGAAGCGCCGCACCTCGTGGACGAACCGGCCGAGATCGTCGGGGTGGATGATCGAGGACAGCTCGGAGCCGACGAGTCCCTCCGCCTCACGCCCGTACACCCCGGCGGCGGCGGGGCTGACGTAGCGCAGGGTGCCGTTGGGCGCGGCGATCATGATGACGTCGCTGGAGCCCTGCACCAGGGAGCGGAAGTGGCTCTCCTTCTGGGCCAGCTCCTGGGTGAGGGAGATGTTGTCGAGGAGCATGATGCCCTGCCGGACGACCAGCGCCAGGACCACGGTGCAGCCGGTGAAGATGACGACCCGGTCCACCCGGCGGCCGTCGACGACGTTGTACAGGATGCCCAGAGTGCAGACGGCGGCGGCGAGATACGGGGTCAGGGCGGCCAGCGAGCCGGCGATCGGGCGGCTGGCGATGTTTCGGGGGGGCCCGGGACGGGCGGCCGGCCGGGCCGCGCAGCGGGCGCCCCAGGGGGCGTAGGCGAGGAGCAGCGACCCGGCGAACCAACCGGCGTCGAGGAGCTGGCCCGAGTGGTAGGTGGAGCGCAGCAGGGGCGAGGTGAACACCGCGTCGCTCAGCACGGTGAGCGCGAGGGCGGCGATCGCGGTGTTCACCGCGGAGCGGTTCACCCCGGCCCGGCGGAAGTGCAGGGCGAGCACCATCGAGACGAGCACGATGTCGAGCAGCGGATAGGCCAGCGAGAGGGCCGCGGGCGCGACGCTGGTGTCCTCGCTACCCGCCAGGTGCGTGGCGTGCGCGAGGGCGAGGCTCCAGGCGAGCGTCAACAGGGAGCCGCCGATCAGCCACGCGTCCAGGGCCAGGCAGACCCAGCCGGCGCGGGTGACGGGCCGTTTGGCGAGCACGAGCAGTCCGACGATGGCGGGTGGCGCGAAGCAGAGGAAGAAGACGTCGGCGAGGGACGGGGTGGGGACGGGGACGCCGAGGATCACCTCGTACCAGCCCCAGACGGCGTTTCCGCAGGCCGCCATGAGGGAGGAGAGCGAGAACAGCAGCCAGGCGGGGCGCAGTCGGCCCCCGACCGCCCGTGCGTAGAGGAAGCAGGAGACGGCGGCGATCAGGGCTGCCGTGGCGAGACCGAAGTCCCCCATGAAGACGGCGACCCGCGGCGAGCCCCAGCCGACGGCGGCGCCCACCGAATATCCCGCGCAGACGACGCCGAGCAGGATCCGGGAGCGCGTCCCCGTGGAGCCGGTGGCGGACCGCGGGGCGAGCAGGGCCCCCAGCGCGCTCACCGGAGGGCTCCCCGTCCCGGGCCCGCCGGGCACGTGCTCCTCGGTGCCTGGCTCCTCGCGGGGACCCTCCGGCACCGCTCGCTCCGGACCGGCCGTGGCCGCTTCGGAGATGCCGGTCCGGGGCAGGAATCCGGCCACCGGCGGGTGCGGTGCTCCCTCTGCGCGGGCGGCCTCAACCGTCCGCTCGTGCGCGTCGGATCGTCTCTCCATGGCCAGCACATCGCCCGTCGCCCCCTCGCGTTCCGATGCTCCCCCCGCGCCGCCCCTTCCACGGCGCAGCCCCCCGGATCGGACGATACACCAGATCCGTTACACAGGGCCATAGATTCTCTACGCTCCGTAACGAAACGCGAGGTGGGCGGCGCTGCTCGTATCCGGACCGCCCCGTAGCGTGGCCGCTGCGGCGGGGTCAGCCGGTGGTGGTCACGACGTTGCGCAGCGGCTCTCCGGCGGCGAACCGGGTGAGCTGTGCGGCCAGCAGCCGCTTGGCGCGCGGTTCGAACCCCGAGGTGCTGCCGCCCACATGAGGTGTGATCAAGACATTCGGAGCATGCCAGAGAGGATGGCCCGCGGGCAGGGGTTCCGGGTCGGTCACATCGAGTGCGGCCCGCAGCCGTCCGGATTCGAGTTGGGACAACAGGGCCTTGGTGTCGACGACTCCGCCGCGGGAGACGTTGACGAGGAGGGCTCCGTCGGACATCGCGGCGAGGAAGTCGGCGCCCACCATCCCCTGCGTGGACGGGTTCAGCGGAGTGGAGAGGATCACTACGTCGGCCTCGGGCAGCAGAGCGGGCAGGTCGTCGAGCGTCTGCACGGGACCGCGTGCGGTGGTCCGCGCGGAGCGCGCGACGCGCGCCACCCGCGCGCACTCGAAGGGGGCGAGTCGGTCCTCTATGGCCGAGCCGATGGATCCGTAGCCCACGATGAGGACGGACTTGTCGGCGAGCGCCGGGTAGAAGCCGGCACGCCACTCCTCCTTGTCCTGGCCGTGGACGAACCCGGGGAGCCCGCGCAGGGACGCGAGGATCAGGGCGAGCGTCAGCTCGGCGGTGGACGCCTCGTGCACCCCCTTGGCGTTGCAGAGGCGTACGCCGGCGGGAAGCAGGCCGAGGCCCGGCTCCACGTGGTCGATGCCCGCGGAGAGCGTCTGCACCACCTGGACGGCGCTCATCGAGGCGAGCGGACGCACCGCGACCTCGGGACCCTTCAGGTAGGGAACCACGTAGTAGGCGCAGTCGGCCGGGTCTCCAGGGTAGTCCGGTTCGCCGTCCCAGCAGCGGTAGTTGAGGCCCTCGGGCAGGCCGTCGATCTCTTCGGCGGGGAAGGGCAGCCACACGTCGTCAGTCGTCGCAGTCATGGTCGGGAGGCTATGCGACAGATGTGCGAGCGCCCCGGGGATGCCGGGGCCTTCGCGCGAGCGGCCGTCCTCGCGTGCGTGCGTGCCGGGCATCGGCGTATCGTCACATCGCCCAAACGCTTCCGTCCATCACTCACCGAACTCCCCCGGCAGGGGCCTGCGTCGTGGATCAGGCGGGCGTGACCGTCCGGGTCCGGGACCGCGCTGTCGCGCCGTTCCTGGAAGAGCCGCCCGCGGACCGCGGCGGGCGGGAAGGCGCAATGGCTCGTCCAGGAAAGGGTGCGGGGAGTTGGAGAGCAGGACTATCGGGGCGGCGGGGCTTGCCGTGGGTGCGGTCGGTCTTGGCTGCATGCCGATGAGCTGGGGTTACAGCGCGTCGCAGCGGCTCGGCGACCGTTCGGTACGGACGGTGCACGCGGCGCTGGACGCGGGCGTCCGACTGCTCGACACCGCGGACATGTACGGCCCGTTCACCAACGAGCTGCTGGTGGGGCGGGCGCTGAAGGGCCGCCGCCGGGAGGCGTTCGTCTCCACCAAGTGCGGCCTGCTGGTGGGCGATCAGCACATCGTCGCCAACGGCCGTCCCGGGTATGTCCGGCGGGCCTGTGACGCCTCCCTGCGGCGGCTCCAGTCCGATGTGATCGACCTGTACCAGCTGCACCGGGCCGACCCCGAGGTGCCGGTGGAGGAGACCTGGGGCGCGATGGCGGAGTTGGTGACCGCGGGCAAGGTGCGCTCGCTCGGGCTGTGCGCCGTGGGGGCGCGCGCCCCGCGCCGGTCGGCTGCGGGACCGCATGAGGGAACGATTCGGCAGTTGGAGCGGATCCAGCAGGTCTTCCCGGTCAGCGCCGTCGAGGCGGAGTTGTCGGTGTGGTCGCGCGAGGCGCTGGCGGAGCTGCTGCCGTGGTGTGTGGCGCGCGGGGTCGGGCTGCTGGCCGCGATGCCGCTGGGCAGCGGCTATCTGACCGGGACGCTGAAGCCGGGCCAGGGTTTCGAGCCGGAGGACCTGCGGGCCAGGCATCCGCGGTTCACAGCGGAGGTGATGGCGGCGAACCAGCCAGTGGTGGCCGGTCTGCGGCGGATTGCGGAGCGCCACGGGGCGACCGTGGCCCAGGTGGCGCTGGCGTGGGTGCTGCGCCAGGGTCCGCATGTGGTGCCGGTGCCGGGGGCGAAACAGGAGCAGTGGGCGGTGGAGAACGCCGGGGCGGCGCGGGTGGTCCTGGAGGACCGGGACCTGGCGGAGATCGACCGTCTGCCCGCCGCCCACGAGTCGTGGGACTGAGCGTCGCGGGACCGGGCGCTGCGGGACCGGGCGCTGCGGGACCGGGCTCCGCGGGACCGGGCTCCGCAGGGCTGAACATCATCGGGGCTGAGCTTCAACGGGACCGGGCATCATCGGGACCGGGCGCCGTCGGGACCGGGCTTCATCGGGACCGGGCGCCGTCGGCCGTGCGGCGGGAGAATGGTCGCATCGCCGAACTCCTGGGCCGGCCGCGGTGTAGGAACAGGTAGTCAGGCAACCGTCGAAAGGATCGGTTCCGTGCGTGGTGCTCTGTTCGGACCTGTGCAGTCCCCGGCGATGCGCAGGGGGGTGGTGGCCGTGCTGGCGTCGGCCGTCCTGCTGCTGACCGCCGCGTGTTCCGGCGACGGGGACGGGGGTTCGTCCGGGCGGCCCACCGGTTCCCCGAGCGCCTCGGGGGACTCCGCTCCCCCGGCCTCCCCGAGCCGGTCGGCCGATCTGCCGCCGCCCACGAAGGGCTCGGCGAAGGTGGTCTCGACGCTGACCGAGGGCCTGAAGTCGCCCTGGGGCCTGGCCGCACTGCCGGGCGGCGACCTGCTGGTGTCCTCGCGCGAGGAGGGCACGGTCCACCGGATCGACGGCGAGAGCGGGAAGCAGACGCTGCTGGGCTCGGTGCCCGGAGTGTCCCCGGGCGGCGAGGGCGGGCTGCTCGGGCTCGCCGTCTCCTCCACGTTCGGCGCGGACCAGCTGGTGTACGCCTACTTCACCACCACGTCCGACAACCGGATCGTCCGCATGAGTTACGACGAGAAGCGCCCGGCGGGACAGCGGTTGGGGGCACCGGACATCGTCCTGCGCGGCATCCCCAAGGGCAGTATCCACAACGGCGGCCGGATCGCGTTCGGCCCGGACAGGATGCTGTACGCGGGCACGGGCGAGACCGGGGACACCGGGCTGGCCCAGGACAAGGAGTCGCTGGCGGGCAAGATCCTGCGGATGACCCCCGACGGCGAGCCGGTGCACGGCAATCCGGAGGCGGACTCGGTGGTGTATTCGTACGGGCACCGCAATGTGCAGGGGCTCGCCTGGGACGCGCGGAAGCGGCTGTGGGCCGCCGAGTTCGGCCAGAACACCTGGGACGAGCTGAATCTGATCGAGCCCGGCGGGAACTACGGCTGGCCCGAGGTGGAGGGCCGGGAGGGCGAGGACGGGTTCATCGACCCGGTGGCGCAGTGGAAGACCTCCGAGGCCTCCCCCAGCGGGATCGCGTACGCGGAGGGCTCGATCTGGATGGCCGGGCTGCGCGGCGAGCGGCTCTGGCGCATTCCGCTGTCCGGCGAGAAGGCCGAGGAACCTTATGCGGACCCGCAGTCGTTCCTGGACGAGAAGCACGGCCGCCTGCGCACTGTGGTGAGTGCGGGGAGCGACCGCCTGTGGCTGGTCACCAGCAACACGGACGGACGGGGTACGCCGAAGCCCGGGGACGACAGGATTCTCCAGGTGGAGGTGGGGTAGCCGCCCGTTCGCGCGGCATGTCGGAAGGGGCACGGCCGGTGTTCAATTTCTTCGAGGAACTCTTCGCCCCGGGGCGCAAGCACGTCTCCGACGAGCAGAGGCGGCTGGAGCTGAGCCGGGTGGATCTCGGCATCGGCGATCCGAACCGGGGGCCGATAGACCTGGCCTCGGGGAAGGTGACCGTCCGTGGCCCGGCCCCGGCCCCGGACGGCTCGCCGGGCGATGCCCCCGAGCGGGACCGGGACGAGTCCCCCGGGAGGTAGCGGGGCTTACCCGGCCGGGTAGAGCCGGAGGCGGTGGGCGAGAGCAGCCGCCTCACCCCGGCTGGAGACGCCGAGCTTGGCCAGGATGTTGGAGACGTGCACGCTCGCGGTCTTCGGCGAGATGAACAGCTCCTCGGCGATCCTGCGGTTGGTGTGCCCGGCCGCGACCAGCCGGTGCACGTCCTGCTCGCGCGGGGTCAGCCCGAAGGACGCCACGGCGGCGATGGCGGGGTCCTGTTCGTCGGCCGACGGATGCCCGGAACTCCCTGCGGCGGGTACGGCGGCCAGGACGGCCGGGTGGATCCCGGCGTCGGGGCCGGGTGCCGCGCCGGAGCCGTCCAGGGTGATACGGGCGCGGGCCGCCAGCTGTCCGACCGCCCCGGCGAGCGGGCGGGCGCCGAGCCGGTGCGCGGCCTCCTGGGCGCGGTGCAGCAGCGCCGTGGCGGTGGACCGGTCGCCGGGGGCGATGAGCAGGGACTCCGCCCAGCGGCGGTGGATCTGGGCCAGTTCGTACGGGCGGTTCGACGGACCGAAGGCGTCGGCGGCGCGCGCCCAGTGCTCGGGGGTGTCCGTGCCGTCCGCGCGGGCCAGCTCCGCGTCGATGAAGAGACCGTGGGCCGCCCACACGGGGACGAGCATCGGGAGGTTCTTCACGCATCGGCGGATCAGCGCGAGCAGCTCCGGCCGCCCCGGTTCGGCGGCGGGCAAGCCGCGGGCGTCCGCCTCGATCATGGCGGCGGTCTGGAGCAGCGGCAGGGCGTAGCGCTGGGTGCCGGGCGGGAAGCCGTGCCGGGCCAGTTCCTCGAACGCGGCCCGCGCCTCGGCGAGCCTGCCCTGTGAGGCGGCCAGCAGCATGGTGTGCCGGACGGGGGTGATCAGGTGCTGGGGCTGCGGATCGCGCTGGCCGAAGTGCTTGCGGGTCAGCGCGAGCAGCTCCTCCGCCTCGGCGAGGTCCCCTCGGGCCACGGCCAGTTCGGTACGGCGGAGGGCGGCGAGGCCTCTCGCCCTGGGGCTCAGCGCCAGGCGGGCGGCGGATGCGGCGGCGGTCTCGCTCTGGGCCCAGTGCCCGAGGGAGAAGAGGGACTGGGCCTGGTTGGCGTACACCCAGGCCCCGGAGTCGGCCAGGCCGTGGCTGTGGCAGATCTCGATGCCGTGGTCGGCGGCCGCGACGGCTTCCAGCGAGCGGCCCATCGCCTCCAGCGAGGAGGGCAGGTTGACGCTGACCCGGCCCAGCAGGTTCATCAGGTGCAGCTTCTCGGCGCGGTCCCGGACCGCGTACATCTCGGCGAGGCCGTCCTCGACGCCGCCCGCGTCCGCGGTGAGCCAGCCCCGGGTGAGGCGGGCGTGCAGCTCGATGTACTCGTCGCCGACGAGCCGGGCGTACTCCACCGCGCGGTCGCTGTCCTCGAGCGCCTGCGGGCCCGGCTGGTGCAACGCCCGCCAACTGGCCACATTGGTCAGGACGTCGGCCTGCACGGGGGAGGGCGGCAGCCCGCGCACCAGTTCCTGCGCGGTGGCCAGCTCCTCCCAGCCGTCGCCCTTGTCGAGCCCCTGCACCAGCCGGCTGCGCTGCACCCAGAACCAGGCCTCGCGCAGCGGGTCGGCCTCGGAGGCCAGGACCCGCATCGCCTTCTTGGAGATGGCCAGGGCGCGTTTGCGGTCGCCGCCGAAGTGGGCGGCGACGGTGGCCTCGGCCATCACGTCCAGGTAGCGCAGCGGTGTGTTCTCCGGGTCGCGTCCGCAGGCCGGGTAGACCTCCGCGTAGTCGAACGGGCGCAGCGTGGCGAGCACTGCTTCCGGGACGTCGTCCCAGAGCTCCATCGCCCTTTCCAGCAGCCTCAGTTGCTCGGAGTAGGCGTAGCGGCGGCGGGCCTCCACGGCGGCCCGGAGCACGGCGGGCAGGGCCTTGGCGGCGTCGTGGGCGGCGTACCAGTAGCTGGCGAGACGGGTGGCGCGTTCGTCGTCCCGGGCGAGGGAGGGATCGGCTTCCAGGGCTTCGGCGTAGCGGCGGTTGACGCGGGTGCGTTCACCGGGCAGCAGATCGTCGCTGACGGCCTCGCGGACCAGGGAGTGCCGGAAGCGGTAGCCGTCGTTGTCGGGGGCGGGTTGCAGCAGGTTGGCGCCGACGGCCGCGCGCAGGGCCTCGTCGAGGTCGTCCTCGGCGAGTCCGGCGACGGTGGCCAGCAGTTCGTGTTCGACGAAGGAGCCGCCCTCGGCGACCAGCCTGGCGATCCGCTGGGCGTGCTCGGGAAGCGCCTCCACCCGGACGAGCAGGAGGTCGCGGAGCGATTCGGTCAGTCCGGAGCTGTCGCCGCAGCACTCCAGGGAGCGGGCCAGCTCCTCGACGAAGAAGGCGTTGCCGTCGGAGCGGTCGAAGATCTCGTCGACGAGTGCGGCCTCGGGGGTCTCGGCGAGGATGCCGGTGAGCTGGCGGCCGACCTCGTCGTGGTTGAACCGGTCGAGTTCGACGCGGGTGACGGTGCGCAGCCGGTCCAGCTCGGCGAGGAGCGGGCGCAGGGGGTGGCGGCGGTGGATGTCGTCGGCGCGGTAGGTGCCGACGACCATGAGGCGGCCGCTGCCCAGGGTGCGGAAGAGATAGGCGAGCAGGTGCCGGGTGGAGGCGTCCGCCCAGTGCAGGTCCTCCAGGACGAGGACGACCACGCGTTCGGCGGAGATCCGCTCCAGCAGGCGCCCGGTGAGTTCGAAGAGGCGGGCGATGCTGTGCTCGTCCGTCGCGTCCCGGTGGACCTCTCCCAGTTCGGGCAGGAGCCGGGCCAGCTCGCCCTCCTGGCCGGCGCAGGCGGCTGCCATCTCCTCGGGCAGGGCCCGGCGCAGGGCGCGCAGGGCGGTGGGGAAGGGGGCGAACGGCAGTCCGTCGGCCCCGATCTCGACGCAGGACCCGACGGCGACGACGGCGTCGCGCCGTTCGGCCGCCGTGACGAACCGCTCGACCAGGCGGGTCTTGCCGACGCCGGCCTCGCCGCCGATCAGCAGTGCCTGCGGGTCGCCGGACGCGGCCCGCGCGAGCGCCTCGGTGAGCGCGGCGAACTCCTCGGCGCGCCCGATGAACACGGGGCTGACTGACCTGGTCTCCACGCCGCCGAGCATCGCATACGCGTACGAGGCGGCGGGACCCTTTTCGCGGACGGTGATCATGCTCCCGGCGCCGTCCGGTCCCGCCCCGCCCGGTCCGAAGAGGGCGTCGGCGGGACTGGTGAGGGCGTCGGCGGGACCGGTGACCGGTGCGGTGGTGCTCCCGGGCCGGGGCATCGTCAGGCGGCGGGAGCGAAGCGCGTGCGGTCGCCCTCGACCGCCTTCCCTTCGGGATCACCGCGTCCAGGGCGGCGGGCGGCCCGGCGGGCGAGGCGGGCCCGGCCGATCTCGCGCTCGGCGTCGGCCCGGCGGATCAGCTCGGCGGAGGTGGAGCGGTAGAGCTCGTACTCGTACATGGTGTGCCCCTGGCTCCTCGTCGTGGCAGCGGACCGGAGGGGTGCCCGGCCGGTCGGCCGGGGCCCTGTGTTCGCTGTGTGTCCACTGTCGTCGGCCAGGAGGGGGCGCCGCATCGGGCGAGTTCCGCATCTTCGCGGTGGTGGGGGCCTTAGGGCCGGCCCCCGGGTGCCCGAGGGTGGGCGGAGGCCTCAGGTCGTGTTCGGCGGATCCTTACCGGATCCGCCGGACACGACCCGGACGCGTGCCGTACGAGGCCTCGGGCCGGGGTCAGCCGCCGGCCGGGGCGCCCGCGGTGGGCAGGGAGAAGAAGAGGTCGAGGTACATGCCCGCGGAAATCAGCACACCGATGACGCCGAGGGCGACACCGGCCAGGGCGACCGCGCGGACCCAGGTGGGCTGCGGGCGCTCGGAGGCGGCGCCGAAGGCGGGGCGGACCAGGACGAAGACGCCGACGAGCAGGGCCAGGACGGCGAAGACGCCGTTGACCAGGGCGGTGGTGTGCCAGGCGTCCCCGTAGATCTCGGAGATCTGCTGGGCCGCGCTGCCGCCGCCGGAGGTCTGGATCTGGCCGATGAGCGTCTCGCGCTCGGCGGCGACCCGGCCGGTCCACGCACCGGTCAGGGCGACGATGCCCAGGGCGGCGGAAACGACGGCGGCCGCGCCCGCGCCGACGCCGTGCCGGGCCTCGTCGAAGGGGTCGGGCTCCAGGGCCTCGTCCTCGTCCTCTTCGTCGGACTGCCCGGCGAGGTCGTCGGAGTCGGAGGCGGTCACGGAGTCGGCGGTCTCCGACGGCGTACC
Source organism: Streptomyces sp. NPDC104313 (assembly GCF_055583985.1). NCBI lineage: Bacteria > Bacillati > Actinomycetota > Actinomycetes > Kitasatosporales > Streptomycetaceae > Streptomyces > Streptomyces sp. NPDC104313. The sequence continues at coordinate 249,726 of NZ_JBVJMW010000005.1, read as the reverse complement.
GGTGGCGTCCCGCGTCGCGGGGTCCTTCACCAGGGTGTCCTTCGCGGTCGCCTCCTCCGCGACGGCGTCGGCGGTGACCTCGGCGGGATCGGTCGTCCCGGCGGGCGGGGTGGTCGTGGACGGAGTCGTCGTCTTGGAGGGGGTGGTGTTCATGCGCCGCACGCTAGGGGGCCCGGATGAGAAGCCCCTTAACGCCGGAGCCGCGCCGGGCCCGCGACGTGGCGGTGCCGGGGCTCAGCGCCCGGTGCGGGCCCGCCATTCCGGGGCGAGAACGGACCAGATCTCGGAGTCGTGGCGTACCCCCCGATGGAGGTAGTTCTGCCGGATCACACCATCGCGGGTCATTCCGAGCCGCTTCGCCACCGCGATCGACTTCGTGTTCGCGGCGGAGGCGTCCCACTCCACGCGGTGCATCCGGCGCTCGTACACCGCCCAGTCGATCAGGAGCTCGGCGGCGCGGGTGATCAGACCGCGGCCCTCGGCGGCCGGCTCCAGCCAGACGCCCAGCTCGCAGTTGCCGGACTCCGCGTCGAAGATCCGGAAGAGAACGCCGCCGACGAGGGTGCCCTCCAGCCAGACGCCGTACAGCCGGCCGGTGTCCGCCGCCTGCTTCTCCGCGTACCGCTGGAGCAGGGTGCGCGCCGATTCCAGGTCGGTGGCGTGCGAGGCGAACGGGATCCAGAGGTCGGTCAGCTCGCGGGCCCGGTCCAGGTGGGCGAGGAACTCCTCGGCCTGCCAGACCTCCAGCGGGCGGAGTTCCGCCTTGTCGTCACCCAGCGATACGACGAACATCGTGCTCCTTCTCGGATTCCCGGACCGGGTGGGCAACGTCCCCGGACGTTTCGGTGCCGTCCGCCGCGCGTGCCTCGGGAATCTTCGCACGGAGCGGTACGCGGTCCGGCGGCTCGATGCTGATCCGGGGCAGCCACTTCTCCAGCCGGCCCGGCAGCCACCAGTTCGCCCCGCCGAGCATATGCATCAGGGCGGGCACCAACAGGGTCCGCAGGACGAAGGCGTCCAGGGCTACGGCGGTGGCCAGCGCGATGCCGAACATGGCGATGACCCGGTCACCGCTGAGCACGAAGGCGAGGAAGACGGAGATCATGATCACAGCGGCGGAGTTGATGACCCGGCCGGTCTCGGCGAGGCCGACCCGTACCGCCCGCCGGTTGTCGCCGGTCGCCAGCCACTCCTCGTACATCCGGCCGACCAGGAAGACCTGGTAGTCCATGGAGAGGCCGAAGAGGACCGAGACCATGATCACGGGGAGGAAGGGTTCGATGGGCCCGGCGCTGCCGAGGCCGAGCAGCTCGCTCCCCCAGCCCCACTGGAAGACGGCCACCACGACGCCGAAGGACGAGGCGACGGCGGCCACGTTCATCACGGCGGCCTTGAGCGGGATGCCGATGGAGCGGAAGGCCAGGAGGAGAAGCAGGCAGCCGAGTCCGATGACGACCCCGACGAAGAGCGGCAGCTTCCCGACGATGATCTCGGCGAAGTCGTCGTAGCTCGCCGTCACCCCGCCGACGTGGGCCTCCAGCGAGGTGGTGGCCTGGACCGGCGGCAGTACCTCGCCCCGGATCCGGTCGACCAGCTCGCTGGTGTCCTGCGACTGGGGGGACGAGTCGGGGACGACCGTGAGGAAGGCGGTGTCGCCGGCGCTGTTGTAGGTGACCGGGTTGACGGACGCGACGCCCTCGGTGGCGCGCAGCTTCTCGGGGAGCGAGTCCAGGGCGAGCCGGTCGTCGGCGCCGTCGAGCTGGGCGGCGATGGTGAGGGGGCCGTTGACGCCGGGTCCGAAGCCGTCGGCGATCAGGTCGTAGGCCTGCCGGGTGGTGGCGGTGGCCGGGTTGTTGCCCTGGTCGGAGGTGCCCAGGTGGAGGCCGAGCGCGGGCAGGGCGAGGACCAGCATGACGACGGCCGCGATGGAGCCGAGCAGCTTGGGGTGCCGCTCCACGAAGGCGGACCAGCGGGCGGCGAACCCGGTGAGCCGTTCGAGCCGCGGTCCGTGTTCGGCGAGCTGCCGTCTCTCGCGGCGGCTGAGCGCCCGCGTCCCGATGAGGGAGAGCAGCGCGGGCAGCAGGGTGACCGAGGCCAGCACGGTGAGGACGACGGTGAGCGAGGCGGCGATGGCTACGCCGTTGAGGAAGTCGAGCCGCAGGATCAGCATGCCGAGCAGGGCGATGCAGACAGTGGCCCCGGCGAACACGACGGCGCGCCCGGTGGTCGTGACGGCGTTCTGCGCCGCTTCGTCGACGGACATGCCACGCCGAAGCCCTCTGCGGTGCCGGGTGACGATGAACAGCGCGTAGTCGATGCCCACGCCGAGCCCGATGAGCATGCCGAGCATCGGGGCGAAGTCGGCCACGGTCATCAGATGGCCGAGCAGCACGATGCCCGCGTAGGCGGTGCCCACGGAGACCAGGGCGGTGGCGATCGGCAGCAGGCTGGCGGCGAGCGAGCCGAAGGCGAGGAAGAGCACGACGGCCGCGACGACGACGCCGATGCCCTCGGCGAGGTGGACGGAGGGCGCTTCGGTGAGGGCGACGGCGGTGCCGCCCAGCTCGACCTGGAGCCCGTCGGCCTCGGCGGCCTTCGCGGTGTCGACGAGGGCCTGGGCCTGGGAGGCGGGGATCTCGTCGGCGGGGTGGTCGAAGGTGACCGTGGCGTACGCGGTGTGGCCGTCCTCGCTGATCTGGCCGGGTCCGGTGGCTCCGTAGGGGCCGGTGACCGCGCCGACTCCCGGCAGGTCCTCGATCGCGTGGAGCGTCCGGGTCATGGTCTGCTCGACGTCGGCGGCCCGGACCGTGGAGCCGGTGGTGTGCCAGACGACGGTGTCGGTGTCGCCGCCGAGGTCGGTGAAGCCGCGGGAGAGGAGTTCGGCGGCCCGGCCGGATTCGGTACCGGGGACCTCGTAGTCGTTGGAGTACGCCGAACCCGCGAAGCCGGCCGCGGCGGCCGTCCCGCCGAGGGCGGCGAGCCAGATGAGGACGGCGACGAGACGGTGCCTGATGCACCAGCGGGCGATGGCAGCCAACGGATGAGCTCCCTGCGGGTTCGTGGACCTTTACCCGCAGATAACATGATCTGCCCGCAAACGTCTCATGACCTGAGACCGCCACTCTGTCAGCAGAACGTGATCCTTTGTCCGTTTCGTGGCCATGGTCACAGGGCTTGATCTGTTCCCTACACGGGCGGATCAAGCCCTGCGGCGCTCGGGCCGGGTCAGCCGGAGACGCTGGCGCGGCCGTTCTCGATGTGTCCCATGAGCCGCCGCCGGAAGCCGTCCTCCCCGTCGACGGTGACGGCGAGGTCGTACCAGCCCTGCGCGTCGGCCGCCGAGTGGACGAGGGCCCTGCTTCGGCCCGGCTTGACCGTGACGCGACGGGTCCAGTCCCCTGCGTCGTCCTCGTCGACGTAGCCGAGCGGGCGCACCAGGAAGGTCAGGGACCGGCGGCCGTTGTTGCGCAGGGTGAGGTGCAGGTCGCGGTCGCGGTGGTCGATGCGGGTGGCGACCTCCGCTCCTCCGTCGGCAGGACCCGCGAACTCGCGCCGGAAGCCGTTCGGCCCGGTGACCGTGAAGCGGTACGCCTCCCCCGTCAGCGGGACGGTCCAGTGCGCGGTGTCCCGGACGTCCTTGTGCCGCGGGGCCGGGAACTCGCCCGCGTACGGGTACAGCGCGAAGTGCGCCGAGGACCTGCCGGTGTTGACGAGCTCCACCCGCAGGGTGTCGCCCGACCGCCGCACCCGGGCGTCCGGCTGGTACGGCAGCGGGCGCGCCGGGCGTGCGCCGGGCTCCTGCGCGGGGAGCCGCTGGACGGCGGGCGGCTTCGGCTGCCAGCGTCCGCTCAGCGGCGGGATCGCCCCCGGCTGCTCGACGGCGGGCAGCCGCCGGGCCCGGGTGAAGTCGAAGGCGGAGGTGAGATCGCCGGTGACGCGCCGCCGCCAGTCGCCGATGTTGGGTTCCTTCACGCCGGTCCAGCGCTCCAGGAAGCGGACGATGGAGGTGTGGTCGAAGACCTCGGAGCAGACGTACCCGCCGACGGTCCAGGGCGAGACGACCAGCAGCGGCACCCGGATCCCGAGGCCGGTGGGCCGGCCCTCCCACTGTTCGTCGGTGACTTCGGGCGGTGCGACGGGCGGCGGGACGTGGTCGAAGAATCCGTCGTTCTCGTCGTAGTTGATCAGCACGGCGGTGTGCCGCCACACGTCGGGGTGTTGGCCGAGCGCGTCGAGGATCTTGTAGACGACGGTGGCGCTGTGCACCGGCGAGGAGACGCTCGGGTGCTCGGAGTCGATCGCCGAGGGGACCAGGTAGGAGACCGCGGGGAGGGTCCCGGCAGCCACGTCCTTGGCGAACTCGTCCGCCAGCGTCCCGGTCGGAACCCGGCGCAGCCCCCGCTCGAACAGGCTGCGCTCGCGCCGGGTGAGGGTGGCGACGCCCTCCTCCAGCAGCCCGAGGAGCCGTATCCGCTCGGCCTCGGACGCGCCCCGGACCTTCGCGTAGAAGGCTTCCATGTAGGTGTGCCCGCCGGTCCTGGCCAGCGCCTTCAAGGCGATCGCCTTGAAGGTGGCGTAGAACTCGATCTGGTTGTCGGTGAAGTTCTCCCACTCGGTGTACGTCCGCCAGCTGCGCCCGGCCTTCTCCAGCCGCTCCGCGTAGGTGGACCAGTCGTAGCCGGGGTGGGTGCCCTCGTTGTACGCGTCGTTGCCGACGGCCCGCTTCCCGTTCGGCTCGAAGCCGGTCTTCCCGCTCCACAGGTGGTTGCGGTTGGGGCTGGTGGAGGTGTGGATCGAGGAGTGGTAGGCGTCGCAGACGGTGAAGGTGTCGGCCAGTTCGTAGTGGAGCGGGATGTCGCGGCGGTCGTAGTACGCCATCGTCGCCGCGGTCTTCGCGCTGATCCAGCCGTTCATCCAGCCGCCGCCCCAGGCCTTCGCGCCGCCGTTCCAGGAGTGGTCGAGGGCACCGATGTACTGAAGGTCCTTCTTCTGCTCCTCGGCCGCTCCGCGCACCGGGAAGGGCAGCACGGTGGAGCCGGCCGCGGCGGGCTGCTCGAACACCGTCCCGCCGGTGGGCAGCTCGATGGCGTTGCGGTCGCCGAAGCCACGTACACCGCGCAGGGTGCCGAAGTAGTGGTCGAAGGAGCGGTTCTCCTGCATCAGGATCACCACATGCCTGATGGAGTCGAGGCCTGCCCCGCCGGACCTCGCGTGGGCGGGCTGCGCGGCGATGGCGGCCTGGAGCGAGGGCGGCAGGAACGATCCGGCCGCAGCGGCGCCGAGTGCGCCGCCGCCCAGCGCGAAGAGCCGCCGCCGTGACATGTCCGTGGTCAAAAGAGCCTCCTGGTTCCGGTGGTTACAGCCGGGAAGCTAGCCAGCCCAGGTGGCGTCGGGAAGGACTGCGTACGGACCGGTGGTGAACGTCCAAGAGGTCCGACGAGAAGTCCAACCGGCCGTCTGCGGAACAGCCCTCAGACACCGATGAGGTGCAGCGATGCCCAGAGCGCGAGCGTGGAGGCCAGGATCGTCGCCGGTACGGTCGCGAGTCCCAGCCGGGTGAACCGGCCGAGCTCCGGGGCATCCCCGTGGGCGTGCAGGATGCGCCGCCACAGGAGCGTGGCCAGCGACCCGACGTAGGTGAGGTTCGGCCCGAGGTTCACCCCGATCAGGGCGGCGAGCAACGGTCCGGGCCCGGCCGCGGCGACGATCGGCAGCAGGGCGAGGATCGCCGGCAGGTTGTTGATCAGGTTGGCGAGCAGCGCCGCGACCACGGCGATGCCGAGCAGCGCGGGCAGGGTGTCGCCGTCGGGCAGCAGGGCGGCGATCCCGTCGCCGAGTCCGTTGTCGACGACGGCCTTGACGACGACCCCGAGTGCGAGGACGAAGAGGCAGAACAGCGGGTTGGCCGAGCGGACCACGGCGAGGGGGGTGGTCTCCCGCTTGGCGAGCGCCCGTACCGCGAGCACCAGGGCCCCCGCCAGCGCCGCCCACAGTGGCTCGGCGCCCGCGAACGAGGTGACGACGAACCCGGCCAGGGTCAGCGCCAGCACGACGAGCGCGAAGACGGGGACGGGCGTGCGCTCCGCGCCGGGATCCGGAGCGTGCGCCCCGGCGGCCAGGTCGGCCTTGAACGCGCGGCGGAAGACGGCGTACTCGACGGCGATGGCGGCGAGCCACGGCAGCGCCATCAGCGCGGCGAACCGGGTGAAGGAGAGGCCGCTCGCGGTGAACGCCAGCAGGTTGGTGAGGTTGGAGACGGGGAGCAGGAGCGACGCGGAGTTGGCCAGGTGCGCGCAGGCGTAGACGTACGGGCGTGGCCGTGCGCCGACCCGGGCGGCGGTGGCGAGGACGACCGGGGTGAGCAGGACGACGGTGGCGTCCAGGCTGAGGACGGCGGTGACGATCGAGGCGACGGCGAAGACACCGCCGAGGAGCGGGCCGGTCCGCCCCCGGCAGGCGCGGGCGACCATCTCACCAGCGGCCCGGAACAGCCCCTCGTCCGCGCAGAGCCGGGCCAGGGCCAGGATCGCGGCGAGGAACCCGACGACGGGGAGCAGCTCCCCGATCTGCTCGCGGGCCTCGGGCCAGGACACCGCCCCCACCGCCACCACGAGGGCGGCGGCGGGCACGGCGACGGTCGCCTCCGGCAGGCCCCGGGGGCGCAGGACGGCGAAGGCGAGGACGCCCAGGAGGAGGGCGAGAGAGACGATCTCGGCGAGGACGGTGTTCAGGGGGCCCTCTCAGGCAAGAGGCTTCGGGCAGGGGCCTCGCAGGTCATGGGGTTCGGGCAGCAGCCTCGCAGGTCATGGGGTTCGGGCAGGGGCCTCGCAGGCGAGGGGCTTCGGGCAAAGCGCTCTCGCACAAGGTGCCCCGAGCCGGGGACGGTCCACGGCCGGAGGGGCGGTGCGCCCGCACTGCGCGGGCGCACCGCCCCTCCGGGACGTGATCGGTGGATCGAACCGCGGGTGATCAGCCCTCGACGCCGAGCTTCTCCAGGATCAGCTCGCGCACGCGCGCCGCGTCCGCCTGGCCTCGGGTGGCCTTCATGACCGCGCCGACGAGCGCGCCCGCCGCCGCGACCTTGCCGCCGCGGATCTTGTCCGCGATGGCCGCGTTGCCCGCGATGGCCTCGTCCACGGCCGTGGACAGCGCGCCCTCGTCGGAGACGACCTTCAGGCCGCGCTTCTCGACGACGGTGTCCGGGTCGCCCTCGCCCGCGAGGACGCCCTCGATGACCTGGCGGGCCAGCTTGTCGTTGAGGTCGCCCGCGGCGACGAGCGCGGCCACCCGGGCGACCTGCGCCGGGGTGATCGGCAGCTCGTCCAGACCGCGGCCGGTCTCGTTGGCGTTACGGGCCAGCTCGCCCATCCACCACTTGCGGGCCTGGTCCGAGGGTGCGCCCGCCTCGCTCGTGGCGACGATCAGGTCGACCGCGCCCGCGTTGAGGATGGACTGCATGTCGTGCTCGGAGACACCCCACTCCTCCTTGAGCCGCGCCCGGCGCAGCCGGGGAAGCTCGGGGAGGCCCTTGCGGAGCTCCTCGACCCACGCGCGGGCCGGTGCCACGGGCACCAGGTCCGGCTCGGGGAAGTAGCGGTAGTCCTCGGCGTTGTCCTTGATGCGGCCGGCCGTGGTGGAGCCGTCCTCCTCGTGGAAGTGCCGGGTCTCCTGCACGATGGTGCCGCCCGAGGACAGCACGGCGGCGTGCCGCTGGATCTCGAAGCGCGCGGCCCGCTCGACGGAACGCAGCGAGTTCACGTTCTTCGTCTCGGAGCGGGTGCCGAACGCCTCACGGCCGTGCGGGCGCAGCGACAGGTTGACGTCGCAGCGCATCTGGCCCATCTCCATGCGGGCGTCGGACACCCCGAGAGCCTTGATCAGCTCGCGGAGCTCGGCGACGTACGCCTTGGCGACCTCGGGGGCGCGGGCGCCTGCTCCCTCGATCGGCTTGGTGACGATCTCGATGAGCGGGATACCGGCCCGGTTGTAGTCGAGCAGGGAGTGGGACGCGCCGTGGATACGGCCGGTGGCGCCGCCGACGTGCGTCGACTTGCCGGTGTCCTCCTCCATGTGGGCGCGCTCGATCTGCACCCGGAAGATCTCGCCGTCCTCCAGCTGGACGTCCAGATAGCCCTCGAAGGCGATCGGCTCGTCGTACTGGGAGGTCTGGAAGTTCTTCGGCATGTCCGGATAGAAGTAGTTCTTCCGGGCGAAGCGGCACCACTCGGCGATCTCGCAGTTGAGCGCGAGACCGATCTTGATGGCCGACTCCACGCCGATCTCGTTGACGACCGGCAGCGCGCCGGGCAGTCCGAGACAGACCGGGCAGGTCTGGGAGTTGGCGTCCTGCTTCAGCTCCGTGGAGCAGCCGCAGAACATCTTCGTCTTTGTGCCGAGCTCGACATGGACTTCGAGGCCCATGACGGGGTCGTAGGACGCGAGCGCGTCCTCGTACGACACCAGGTCAGTGACAGTCACGGTGAAACTTATCCCTCTCAGCCCAGCAGAACGTCGTCGTCGCCGAGACGCTTCAGTTCGCGATAGAGGATCGCGAGTCCGGTGACGATGGCGGCCGCGGAGACCGCCGCGTCGACGAGCCGCAGCACGTCGTTGTCCTGGCGGGCGAGCTTCGCCTGCTTGGCGATGCTGATCGCGCCGAACGCGGTACTGCCGAGCGAGACGTACAGCCCGGTCTTGGACTTCTTGAAGTTACTGGCCTTCTTTGCCATGGCACTCACAGCGACGGAGCCTCCTCAAGCAGCGGGTGCCCCCACTTTTCCACGAAGGCGGCCTCGACGGCCGCTCCGACCTTGTAGAGCCGGTCGTCCTTCATGGCGGGGGCGATGATCTGCAGTCCGACCGGCAGACCGTCCTCCGGGGCCAGGCCGCAGGGCAGCGACATGGCGGAGTTGCCGGCCAGGTTGGTGGGGATGGTGCACAGGTCCGCGAGGTACATGGCCATCGGGTCGTCGGCGCGTTCACCGATCGGGAAGGCGGTGGTCGGCGTCGTCGGGGAGACGATCACGTCGACCTGCTCGAAGGCCTTCTCGAAGTCCTGGGTGATGAGGGTGCGGACCTTCTGGGCCGAACCGTAGTACGCGTCGTAGTAGCCGGAGCTGAGCGCGTACGTCCCCAGGATGACGCGGCGCTTGACCTCGTCGCCGAAGCCCGCCTCACGGGTGAGCGCGGTGACCTCCTCGGCCGACTTCGTACCGTCGTCGCCGACCCGCAGGCCGTAACGCATGGCGTCGAAGCGGGCCAGGTTGGAGGAGCACTCGGACGGCGCGATCAGGTAGTACGCGGAGAGCGCCAGGTCGAAGGACGGGCAGTCCAGCTCGACGACGTCCGCGCCCAGCGACTTCAGCAGCTCGACCGACTCGTCGAACCGCTGGAGGACACCGGCCTGGTAGCCCTCGCCGCGGAACTGCTTGACGACGCCGACGCGCATGCCCTGTACGGAGCCGTTGCGGGCGGCCTCGACGACCGGCGGGACCGGGGCGTCGATGGACGTGGAGTCCAGCGGGTCGTGCCCAGCGATGACCTCGTGGAGCAGCGCCGCGTCCAGGACCGTACGGGCGCAGGGCCCGCCCTGGTCGAGGGAGGACGAGAAGGCGACCATGCCGTAGCGGGAGACCCCGCCGTAGGTGGGCTTGACGCCGACCGTGCCGGTGACGGCGGCGGGCTGGCGGATCGAGCCGCCGGTGTCCGTGCCGATGGCGAGCGCGGCCTCGTAGGAGGCGAGGGCGGCGGAGGAGCCGCCGCCGGAGCCGCCGGGGACGCGGGTGAGGTCCCAGGGGTTGCCGGTGGGGCCGTAGGCGCTGTTCTCGGTGGAGGACCCCATGGCGAACTCGTCCATGTTGGTCTTGCCGAGGATGACGACGTCGGCGGCGCGCAGCTTCCGCGTGAGCGTCGCGTCGTACGGCGGGACCCAGCCCTCAAGGATCTTGGAACCGACGGTGGTCGGCATGTCCTTGGTGGTGAAGATGTCCTTCAGCGCGAGCGGGACGCCGGCCAGCGGGCCGAGCTTCTCGCCCGCCTCCCGCTTCGCGTCCACGGCACGGGCCTGGGCGAGGGCGCCCTCACGGTCGATGTGCAGGAAGGCGTGGACCTTCTCGTCGACCGCGTCGATCCGGGCCAGGTGGGCCTCGGTGACCTCGACGGCGGTCAGCTCGCCGGAGGCGATCTTCCCGGCGATCTCGGCCGCGGTGAGCTTGATGATGATGCTGATGTCCGTCATGGCGGTTAGTCCTCCCCCAGGATCTGCGGCACCTTGAAACGCTGCTGCTCCTGGGCCGGGGCGCCGGAGAGCGCCTGCGCGGGGGTGAGCGACGGACGGACCTCGTCCGCGCGCATGACGTTGGTCAGCGGCAGCGGGTGGGAGGTCGGCGGTACGTCTTGGTCGGCGACCTCGGAGACGCGGGCGACCGCGCCGATGATGTCGTCGAGCTGACCGGCGAAGTGATCTAGCTCTTCGCCCTTCAGCTCCAGACGCGCCAGCCGGGCGAGGTGGGCGACCTCCTCGCGCGTGATGCCAGGCATGCAGCGATCCTCAGGGGTTGGTGTGTGGTTGTGGCTGGGGTCGGCGACACATTCCACCGTCCGTCCCAAGGGCGGGCCGCGCGGCGTACGGTGCGTGCGATCGCAAGGCGCCGGAGCGCCCTCGTGGCGGAGCCACGTGGGCGTTTCGGCAACGCGGCGAGCGTGCGTGCCAGGCGTCGCGCGGCAGGTGGAAATGTGCCACCGCCCCCAATCCTATGGGGTCTCCCGGGGACGGGTGCCCCGCCCCGATCGGGCTACCCCTTTCCGGGCGGCGGGGTCCGGGAAGGGGTGAGCCCCGGGCCGGGGGCCCGGGGCTCACCGAAGGGCGTTGCCCAGGGCGCCCTTCAGGGGCTTTCGGTCTCCGCCGTCCCGTTCACCGCGCCGTTCAGCGACGCGTTCATCGAGCCGGTGGCCGACCCGGTCGCCGCGGCGGCGGCCGCCTGGGCCTTCAGCTCGGCGGGCCTGCGCCAGCCGTGCTCGCCGCGCGCGCGCAGCCAGGCCGTCGTCTCCTGCGGCGGCATCGCGGCCGCCACCAGCCAGCCCTGCACCGCGTCGCACCGCAGATCCCGCAACCGCTCCCACGTCTCGTCGTCCTCGACGCCCTCGGCGACGACGACCAGGCCGAGCGAGTGGGCGAGGTCGATGGTGCAGCGGACGATCTCCGCGTCCTCGTGGTCGACCGCCAGCCGGGCCACGAAGGACCGGTCGATCTTCAGCTCGCAGACCGGCAGTCTGCGCAGGTGGACCAGGGAGGAGTAGCCGGTGCCGAAGTCGTCCAGCGACATCTTCACGCCGTGCGCGGTGAGCCCGGCCAGGGTGTCGGCGGCGCGCTGCGGGTCCTCCAGCAGCACATGCTCGGTGATCTCCAGTTGGAGCGCTCCCGCGGGCACGCCGTGACGGGCGAGACGGGCCGCGACGCTCCCCGCGAATCCGGGTGTGTGGACGTCGCGCGGGGAGACGTTGACCGCGACGGGCACGAACAGGCCCTGCGCCCGCCAGCGGGCCACCTGGGCGAGCGCCGTCTCCAGGACGTACTCCGTGAGGTGCGGCATCAGCCCGGAGGACTCGGCGATCGCGATGAACTCGTCCGGGGGGACCCGGCCGCGCTCCGGGTGCACCCAGCGCACCAGGGCCTCCAGGCCGGCGACCTGCCCGTCGAAGCGGACCTTGGGCTGGTAGTGCAGCTCGACCTCGCTCGCGTCCAGCGCCCGGCGCAGGTCGCCGAGGAGCCCGAGCCGGTCGGGGGTGTTGCTGTCCCGCTTGGACTCGTAGACCTCCACGCCCGTGCGGTCCCGTTTGGCCTGGTACATCGCGACGTCCGCCCGCCGCAGCAGGCCCTCGGCGTCCAGGGCGTGGTCGGGGTAGACCGCGACTCCGGCGCTGGCCTCCAGGACGAGGGTCAGTCCGTCGAGGTCCAGCGGCGAGGACAGCTCGGCGACCAGATGGCGGGCGACCTGCTGGGCGCTGGTGGTGGAGTCGGTGTGCGGCAGCAGGACGGCGAACTCGTCGCCGCCGAGCCTGGCTGCCTCCGCACCGCGCGGAAGGGCGAGCCGCAGGCGCTCCGCTATCTGCAGCAGCAGCCGGTCGCCGGCCAGGTGGCCCAGGGTGTCGTTGACCGCGCGGAAGCGGTCCAGGTCGATGAGGACCAGGGCGGAGCGAGTGCCGATGGACTCCGCGTCCTCCAGCGCCGACCAGGTCCGCTCCAGCAGCCACTGGCGGTTGGGCAGCCCGGTCAGCGGGTCGCGCAACTGCTCCTCGGCGCGGGCGCGGGCGATCCAGAGAGTGGAGTCGAGGGCGATCAGCGGTACCGCGAAGAGCGGCAGCAGGACGGGCATGGACATCGCGACGGCGCAGATCAGCGGGGCGAGCCCGAGGAGCGCGACGGCCACGAGGCCCTGCCGCAGCATCGCGGTACGGGCGATGGTGGGCAGCCCGCCGTTGTGCGGGGCCTGGGCGTACCACAGCAGGACCCGGGTGACGAGCAGATACGTCGATGCGGTCAGGAGCAGTTCCGGGACGGCCGCGATGCCCCAGTCGAGTGGCTGCCAGGGTTCCTCGACGGTGGGCACCTCGCCGAAGGCTGCCAGTACGAGGGCCGCCGCGCCGATGCCCAGCATGTCCACCCCGCCGTGCAGGAGCCCCTGCCACCAGCGGTGTCTGCGGGCGGTCCCGACGAGTACCACGACGGCGAGGCTGACCAGCACGGCCGGGAGCCAGCCGAACAGCAGCAGCACGGCGAGGGTGAGGGCGGCTCCGGAGCCGGTGCCGCCCCACCACCGGTCGCGGCCTAGCGCCACCAGATGGCCGACGATGATCCCGGTGAGCACGGCGAGGGACCAGCCCACCGCACCGTCCGGGAAGAGCGCGTGTCCCTGTTGAACGGTCCGGTAGGACCCGACCGCCAGCAGCACCGCGGCGATCCCCACGACGGCGGCGCCCACGGGGGGCGTGAGGCCGACGAAACCTTGCAGCCGCGACACCGGGGCGGTGCTCTCGGTCGGTTTCATTCCGTCCCTCTCACAGCCGGCGGTGCCGATGTCCCTCGGTGGCGCCCGCTCCCGTGGCACCACGGCCCGGTCGAGCAGCCGTGCACGGCGGGCGCACCTCTCAACAGTAGGCGGCGAAAGGCTTCCAGGGGCAGCGCTCCACAGCTCTTGCCCGAATGCGAACCGACCGCCCGTCACCATCTGCTATTGCCCTGAACGGGTGGCGCGGCAGGGCCATTCGGGGAACGGCGGCCCCTTCTTCACCCTCTGCCCCGTTTCCTTCCCCGTACGGACCGCGCCACGCCGGGGCAGGCGTCTCGAAGGCGTCTCGATCCGGAGAACAGTGGGCGAACGATGGTCCGGCGGGTGGTTACTCCCCGCTGTTTTCCGGGTCGGATCCGGGCCCGGCTTCCGGGGCGGGCAGGGCCGCCTCCTTGGCACGTTCGGGTCCCTGTTCGAGCAGGATCGCGAATCCGTCCTCGTCCAGCACGGGCACCTTCAACTGCATCGCCTTGTCGTACTTGGAGCCGGGGTTGTCGCCGACGACCACGAAGGCGGTCTTCTTCGACACCGATCCGGCGACCTTCGCGCCCAGCGTCTGGAGCGCCTCTTTCGCACCGTCGCGGGTGTGGCCGGCGAGGGTGCCGGTGACGACGACGGTGAGTCCTTCGAGGGGGCGGGGGCCCTCGTCCTCGTCGGATCCCTCGTCCGCCATCCGCACCCCGGCCTCGCGCCACTTGCGCACGATCTCGCGGTGCCAGTCCTCGGCGAACCACTGCTTGACCGAGGCCGCGATCGTCGGCCCCACGCCGTCGGCGTCGGCCAGCTCCTCCTCGCTCGCCTCGTCGATCCGCTCGATGGAGCGGAACTGACGGGCCAGCTCCTGGGCGGCGACCGGTCCGACGTGCCGGATGGAGAGCCCGGTGAGGATGCGGGCGAGCGGGGCCTCCTTCGCGGCGGCGATGCCTTCCAGCATGGCCACCGCGTTCTTCTTCGGCTCGCCCTGCTGGTTGGCGAAGACCGTCGCGATCTTCTCCTCGCCGGTCTTCGGGTCGCGCTTGGGCAGCCCGCTGTCCTGGTCCAGGACGTACGCCCGGATCGGCAGCAGCTGGTCGATGGTGAGGGAGAACAGGTCGCTCTCGTCCTTGAGGACGGGCTCGGCAGGCTCCAGGGGCCGGGTCAGGGCGGCGGCGGCCACATAGCCGAAGTGGTCGATTTCCAGGCTCTTGCGCCCGGCGAGGTAGAAGACGCGTTCGCGCAACTGGGCCGGGCAGGTGCGGGCGTTGGGGCAGCGGAGGTCGATGTCGGCCTCCTTCATCGGGCGCAGTTCCGTCCCGCACTCGGGGCAGTGGGTCGGCATCTCGAAGGCCTTCTCGGTGCCGTCGCGCAGGTCGACGACGGGGCCGAGGATCTCGGGGATGACCTCGCCCGCCTTGCGGATGACCACGGTGTCGCCGATGAGGACGCCCTTGGCCCTGACCACGTTCTGGTTGTGCAGGGTGGCGAACTCGACCTCGGAACCCGCCACTTCGACCGGCTCCACCTGGGCGTACGGGGTGACGCGGCCGGTGCGGCCGACGCCGACGCGGATGTTGACCAGCTTGGTGTTGACCTCTTCGGGGGCGTACTTCCAGGCGATGGCCCAGCGGGGGGCGCGCGAGGTGGAGCCCAGGCGTCCCTGGAGCGGGATCTCGTCGAGCTTGACGACGACGCCGTCGATCTCGTGCTCCACGGAGTGCCGGTTCTCGCCGTAGTACGCGATGAACTCCCGTACGCCGGCGAGGGAGTCGACGACCTTGTTGTGCTGGGCGGTGGGCAGGCCCCAGGTGTGGAGCAGCTCGTAGGCCGCGGAGAGGCGGTCGATGCTCAGGCCCTCGTGGGCGCCGATGCCGTGCACCACCATGTGCAGCGGGCGGGTGGCGGTGACTTTGGGGTCCTTCTGGCGCAGCGATCCGGCCGCCGCGTTGCGCGGGTTGGCGAAGGGCTTGTCGTCGGCGGCGACCAGCCGGGCGTTCAGCTCCTCGAAGTCCTCCATGGGGAAGAAGACCTCGCCGCGGATCTCGACGAGGGCGGGGATGTTCTCGCCCTTCAGCCGGTGCGGGATCTCGGCGATCGTCCGGACGTTGGGAGTGATGTCCTCGCCGGTGCGGCCGTCGCCTCGGGTCGCCGCCCGGGTCAGGCGACCCTGCTCGTAGGTGAGGTTCACGGCGAGGCCGTCGACCTTGAGCTCGCACAGGAAATGGTGGTCGGGCGTGCCGACGTCCTTGGCGACCCGGTCCGCCCAGGCGGCCAGCTCCTCGTCGTCGAAGGCGTTGTCCAGGGAGAGCATGCGTTCGCGGTGCTCGACGGAGGTGAACTCCGTGCGGTAGGGGCCCGCGACTTTCTGGGTCGGGGAGTCCGGGGTGCGCAGCGCCGGGTGCTCCTCCTCCAGGCATTCCAGGAGGCGCAGCTGCCGGTCGAACTCGCCGTCGCTGACGACCGGCTGGTCCTTCACGTAGTAGCGGAAGCGGTGCTCCTCGACCTGCTCGGCCAGCAGCGCGTGCTTCTCCCGCACGTCCGCCGGAACCGAGCTCTCCTGCTCCACCCGCTGTTCGCCGGCCATCGTCCCGTCCTCCCGTTTGCCCGTCGTCCCCGTCACTCAGGGTTGTCCGCGAGCGACCTCGCCGCTCTGGCGCTGTGGGCGAGCGCGGTGCGGGCGTACGCGGGCGACGCGCCCGCGAGACCGCACGACGGGGTGATCGCGACGGACTCGGCGAGAGTCCCCGGATTCAGCCCCAGCCTGCTCCACAGCGTCCTGACCCCCATGACGCTACCGCCCGGGTCTGACAATCCCTCCGAAGCCGCGTCCGTGGAGGGCACCACGCCGAGGAAGAGGTGGGTGCCGCCCTCGACGGCTTCCCCGATCGCCTCCTCCTCACGCTCGGTGAGCAAGGAGAAGTCGAACGAGATCCCGTCGGCCCCGGCCCGGCGCAGCAGTGCGAACGGCACTTCGGGGGCGCAGGAGTGGACGAGCGTCGTGCCGTCCTCGCCCACCGCGGCGAGGACATCACGCAGGGTCCCCTCGACGGCCTGGCGGTCGACGGCTCGGTAGGTGCGGTAGCCGCTGGCGGAGCGGACCCGGCCCAGTAGGACGGCTGTCAGGGAGGGTTCGTCCAGCTGGAGGACGACCTCGGCCCCGGGCATCCGGCGGCGGACCTCCGCGAGGTGGGCGCGGAGTCCTTCGGCCAGGGATCCGGCCAGGTCGCGGCAGGCGCCGGGGTCGGCCAGCATGGCTTCGCCGCCGCGCAGTTCCAGGCTTCCGGCGAGCGTCCAGGGGCCGACGGCCTGGACCTTGAGCAAGCCCTCGTACCCCTGGGTGAACTCCTCCAGGGCGTCCAGGTCCTCCCCCAGCCAGGAGCGGGCGCGCCGGGTGTCGCGGCCGGGCCGGTCGCTGATCCGCCAGCCGCTCGGCTCGACGTGCCCGTACATCTCGACGAGCATGCCGATGGTCCGGCCGATCATGTCGGCGCCCGGCCCGCGCGCGGGCAGTTCCGCCAGATACGGCATGCCCTGGCCGTCGGCGAAGGAGCCGGTGACGGTCTTCGCCGCCTCCCTCGCGTCTCCCCCGGGCATCGACCCGATACCGGTCGCCGGACACCCGCTGAACTTGCTCTTCTCGCTCACCCGGGAAGCCTACGGTCCGGGGCGGGGGACCTGCTCCTCGGGACCGTCAGCGTCCGGGGCGGACGGTGAGGTCGTTGACCTCGGCGTCTCGCGGCAGGTCGATCGCCATCAGGATCGTGGTGGCCACCGACTCGGGGTCGATCCAGCGGGCCGCGTCGTACTCCTTGCCTTCCTGCTGGTGCACCTTGGCCTGCATGGGGCCGGCGGTGCGGCCCGGGTAGACGGTGGTGACGCGCACCCCGTTGCCGTGCTCCTCATGGCGCAGGGAGTCGGCGAGCGCCTTGAGACCGTGCTTGCTCGCGGCGTACGCGCTCCACCCGGAGTGGGCGGCGAGACCCGCCCCGGAGTTCACGAACAGGACCTGGCCCTGGGAGACGCGGAGCTGCGGGAGCAGGAGGCGGGTGATCTCGGCGGGGGCGATCAGGTTGGCGTTGAGCTGGAAGTGCCAGGCCTTGGGGGTGAGCTCCCCGACTTCGCCGAGTTCGACGACGCCCGCGATGTGCAACAGGGTGTCGATCCGCTCGGGCATGGACTGCTGGCCGAACGCCCAGGAAAGCCGGTCGGGGTTGCCGAGGTCGCCGACGAGCGTGCGCGCGCCCGGGTAGCGGTCGGCGAACTCCTTGGCGCGGCCGGCGTCGCGGGCGAGCAGGACGAGGTCCTCGCCGCGCTCCAGGAGGCGGCGGGCGACAGCGGCCCCGATGCCGGAACCGGCACCGGTGATGAGGTGGGTAGCCATGGGGGCGATTCTAGGTGGAGCCGTGATCACCGGGTCCGGCGGACACCCCTCCTCACTGGTGCCCGGCGGACTCCTCCAGGTGGGCGAGCGCGCCGACGCCGTCCTTGGCGAAGAAGACCAGGTCGGTCAGGGGGACGGGCAGGAAACCCTCGTCCTCCATGCGCTGGAACTGCCTGCGCAGCCCGTCGTAGAAACCCGCCGTGTTGAGCAGGACGACCGGCTTGTTGTGCTTGCCGTGCTTCTTCAGCTCCAGGATCTCGGTGGCCTCGTCGAGCGTCCCGGTCCCGCCGACCATGATCACGACGGCGTCGGCCTTCGCCAGGAGGAGCGCCTTGCGCTCCGCGAGGTCACGGGCGATCACCATCTCGTCGGCATCCGTCCGGGCGCTCGCGGCGAGGAAGTCGACCGACACTCCCACGAGCCGTCCGCCCGCCGCTCGCACGCCGTCCGCGACGACCTTCATGAGGCCTCGCTCCGATCCGCCCCAGACGAGGGTGTGCCCGCCCCTGCCGAGCAGCTCGGCGAACTCCCGGGCAGGCACGGTGTAGCGGTCGTCGAGGTCGGCGGCGGAGAGGAAGACGCAGATGTTCATGCGCCAACCGTACGACCCGCCTCGGACACTCCCCCGTCGGCTCCCTCGTCCCGGGGGAGAATTCCGGCCACCGCCGAGGAGCGGGGAAGAAAGCGAGGAGCGGGGAAGAAAGCGGGGAAGAATACGGCCTCGTACACCGCTGCAACAGGCATGACCACCACACGAGGACACCGCATCACCGTCGAGCCGGGGACCGAGCACGTCCGGGTGGTGCACGACGGGCAGGTGCTGGCCGAGAGCCGCCGCCCGCTCGTGCTCCGCGAGACCGGCTGTCCGGTCCGCTACTACCTGCCGCCCGAGGACGTCCGCACCGAACTGCTCTCCCCGTCGGACACCTCCACCCACTGCCCGTTCAAGGGGGACGCCTCCTACTGGTCGCGGCCCGGGGCCGCCGATCTCGTCTGGGCCTACCCGGACCCGAAGCCCGAAGTCGCCGCGATCAAGGACCACTTCTGTTTCTACGCCACGGAGGCGGTGGCCCCCTGACCCGCGGTACGGGCTCCACGTCACGGGGCAGGGAAGGGGTCGCGAGAAGTTCTCTCCGCCGCGGCGATGAGTTTCCCGGACCACCCCGGTCTTCTCTCCCATGGACAGGATTCCCTCCGCCGACGGCACGCCGATCGCCTACCGACGCCGGGGCGACGGCCCGCCGCTGGTGCTGGTCGACGGGGCGCTGAGCGTCTCGGCGGCCGACGCGCCGCTGGCCGCCCTGCTCGCGCCGCGCTTCACGGTGCTCACCTACGACCGCCGGGGCCGGGGCGCCAGTGGTGAGGCCGGGCGCTGTTCCGTGGCGCGGGAGGTCGAGGATCTGGCCGCCGTCGTCGGGGTCGCGGGGGCGGGCACGTCGGTCTTCGGGATGTCGTCGGGCGGGGCGCTGGCCCTGGAGGCGGTCGCCGCCGGCTTGCCGGTGGAGCTGCTCGCCGTGTACGAGCCGCCCTATACGCCGGGCGCGTCGGGGCTGCTGTTCACGGCCCGGCTGCACCGGCTGCTGGCGGCCGGGGACCGGGGCGGGGCGGTGGAGCTGTTCCTGTCGATGACGGGCGTCGCGGAGGAGACGGCCGCCCTGATGCGGCGCGCCCCGGTGTGGGCGGAGCTGGAGGCGATGGCGCACACACTGGCGTACGACGACGCCCTGCTGGGCGACGGGGCGGTCCCGGTCGAGCGGTTCGCGGCCGTCGCCGCCCGGACGCTGGTGATCTGCGGCGGCTTCAGCAGCGCCCCGGCGCGCGCGGCGACCCGGACCCTGGCCGAGGCCCTGCCACGCGGCCGGCACCGCACCCTGACCGGCCAGATGCGCGAGGTGGCGCCCCAGGTGATCGCCCCGGTGCTGGCGGACTTCTTCGCCAAGGACGTGAAGGACGTGTACGCGTACCGCCGGGCGTCGTGAGCCGGCAGGGCGGTGACGCACCTCGCGCGTCGTGACCGCCCCTGGAATCCGCCGATCCGGACGGGGCCCCGGCCTCAGCCGCCCGCCGGCACCCGCTCGCGGCGGGACGTCGTGGCGGGCGGTGTCAGCGCGACCGAACTGTCCCACGCCAAAGGTGAGGCTCCTCCTCCGCGAACCACAGCTCCAGCTCATCCGCGCCCGGCAGCGCGAGCCGCACCTCTCGACGGAACTCGGCACCATGTCCGGCAGCCCGCAGGTGACACAGCTCATGGATAAGGACCAGATCGACCAGAGCGGGGGGCAACTGCATCAGCGCCCAGTGGACCGAGACGGACCCGTCCCTTTCCAGGGCGCCCCAGCGGCGGCCGAGATCACGGGCCACGACCGGTCGCGGTGTCACTCCTATACGCGACGCGAGGGAAGGCAGCCGCGCCGACAGCCAGCGATCGCCGCACGCCCTGTACCACTCGGTGATCCGGAGCGCTTCCTCTTCGGTCGTCGCCAGCCGTGGCGACTCCAGCCAGCCCCGGTAGAGCCGCACCCGCTGTGCCTCCCTCGAAGAGGTTGAGGAGTCCGAGGAAACGACTCTCAGCCGGTGGCGCCTTCCGAGGTAGCTGAAGCTGGTGCCGCCGATCAGGTCCTTGACCGGCTCGGCGGGGCGTTCCCGCCTACGCCGGACCTCCCGTGCCAGCCGTGGCAGCCTCGACCGTACGGCGTCGGCGACGGCAGCCGGATCGGCGTCCGCCGGCACGGTGAACAGCACACTGCCGTCGGGCGTCACCTCGATGCCCAGAGTGCGTCGCCGGGGCCGCACGACGACGTCCCACAGCCACTCCCCGGGGACGGGCAGTGCCGCGATCGCCTGCTGGACGGATGTGCTCACCGGACATTCCTACCACCCGGGTCTGTCACCGCCGCCGGGACCTACGAAGCGTCCGGGCGATACCCGAGGAAGTCCTCCCGCCGCTCGACCGCCAACTCCAGCAGAAGGTTGGCGAGCGGACCTGTGTGGTCCCAGTCCATGTCGAGACGCAGCTCCAGCTTGAAGCGGAGCACCTTGCGGACGCGGTCTTGCGTATCGGCCAGTGTCACGAACTGTGCCGGTCGCACCAGCGCTGCGATGTCCGCCGCCAGTCCCTGGGAGGCCTGGTAGAAGTCGGCCCCCGCCGGAATTCCGGTCACCCCTGACTCGTCGAACTGCTGGCGCAGGAGCCGGTAGACGGGCTGCTCGGTCCGGGGGGCCAGTCCGCCCGCCTCGTCGGGCTCCTCGGCCGGTGTGTTCACGTCCCGGATCAGATCGGTCAGGTCGGCGGCAGCCTGCTCGAAGTCCTGCGCCATGCGTCGGGTGATCTCGTCGAGCCGCTCGCTGAACTTGGTGTACCGCCCACGGTCGGAGGCGATGTGCGCGGTGATGTGCAGATCGAGCGAACTGGTCATGTACGCCGTCCTGGCGCGCGGGTCGCGGTTGGCATCGACCCGTTCCATGAAGTTGACGTCGGTGAGTTCCACCGGCGGGACTCGCTGCTCGATCCCGGTCACCCGGAGGTGCTGAGAGATCAGCTGACGTACCTTCGCGCCATAACGGCGGGGGCTGAACTGATCCCGTCCGTCCAGATAGCGGCGCCTGGCCAGTATCTGTGTCTCCCCGAGCTGCCGGACAGCGGCTTCGTATCTCAGGGCTTCGGGGCGTGGCAGTACGGCGTTGACGGCCGTGAGGAAGTCTCGTACGAGTTCGTCGAACTCGCCCCACAGCGTCGGGTCCGCGAGCCTCGCGAGCAGGTCCTCACGCTGGGCCTCGTCGGCGAGCAGGGCAGCATCCATACCGAGGAACGCGCGGATCCTCTTCTCCAGATCGGACAGCAGAACGTTGGCTGCGACGTCCGACTGGAGCAGCAGCCCCTCACGAGCGGGCCCAGCCCTGCGGAGGTCGTCGGATCCCACGCCGGACTCTCCGGTCGGAACATCGCCCGAGGTCCGGTCGAGGTGTTCCACCGAAACGTCGTCGTAGCCGAACACCTGACGCAGGTGTTCCTGGTCGTAGGCGGCGAGGGAACGTGCCAGTTCGGGACCGATGCCGATGAAGTCGACGACCTGCCCCCATTTCTTCGCCCGCCAGGGGCGGTTGGTGCGCGCCACGGCTTGGAGGAGGCCCGCTCCCTTCATGGCACGGTCGAGGTAGAGGACCTGCTCGACGGGGGCGTCGAAGCCGGTGAGGAGCATGGACTGGACGACGAGGAAGGCCATGGGCGCCTCCTCGCTCTCGGCGACACCCTCCGTCGGGGCTTCCTCGCGCCGGCCGTCCTCCTCCTGGGGCGTTTCGTGCCAGACCTCGCCGTCCGCTGCCGCGGTCCCCCACCCCGGCGAGACCGTGCCGTGCGGATCGACGTCCCAGGACGGATCATCGGCAGCCGCCAGCGGATCCCCGATGCCCTCCTTGAACTGCGCGATGTGCGCGTCCTGGTGGGACTTCGTGGTCCAGCACTTCCAGTCCTCAGGATCCTCTGGTTTCCCCGGCTGGGACTTGGAGATCACCACGGCCGCATCGAGGGAGGCGAGGATGTGCCGGTGCGGCAGCAGGTTGAGCAGCTCGCGCTCCTCGTCCGTGGCATGCAGCGCGGCGAGCGGATCGTGTGCAAGGTCGGGGTCCAGCGCGTCCAGACGTTCCAGCAGCCGGTTCCGCGCCACGATCAGGGCCGTTCGGTAGCGGACGGCCGCGAGTCTGGAGACCGCGACCACTTGAGCGCCGAACCGGTCCGGGAGGGCCGACGTAGCCCAGTGGTGAAGGATGTGATCGGCCTTCGCCGCGATCACGGAAGGTGCTTCCAGGATTTCCTTCCGCCGCGCGAACTTGTCCAGCACCCGGACCCTCTGCTGCGGATCACCAGGAATCTTCTCGTCGAACTCGGCGTCCAGCGCCGCCTTCTCGATCACTTCGAGCGGCACCGCGTACGCCTCGTAGCGCACAGGTACCACGGACCCGTCCCGCTCGGCGTCACGGAGGGTGTAGGTGTCAGCGAACGCGCCGAAGATCTTCTCGGTCGTCTTCCGGCGCCTGTCGATGATCGGGGTACCGGTGAAGCCGACCAGTACAGCGTTGGGCAGCATGGCGCGCAGCCTGGCGTGCTGCCAGTGGGAGTTCCCCCGGTGTGCCTCGTCGATCAGGACGACGACGGTGTGGTGGGGGTTGGCGACCAGGTTGTGGATCCGGGCTTCGTTGCCCTTGCCGTCGGGCTCGTCCTCGTCGGTGTCCTCGGTCTCCTCGCTCTCCTCACCGAGGGACTCGGCGCTGCCGTCGTCCGCCGAGTCGTCCTTGCGCGCCTTCTGGAGCGTGATCAGCACCAGATCGGGCACATCGACGGCCAGGTACTTGCGCGCGCTCTTCACGCTCGACGCACGGTGCACCTTCTCGTCGCTGGCGATGAGGCTCCGCCGGATCTGCTTCTCCAGGTCGATCCGGTCGGTGACGACCACCACCTTGTGGCCGGCGAGGTCCGGGTTGCTTCGCAGATGCCGAACGAGAAACGCCATGGTCAGGCTCTTGCCGGAGCCCTGGGTGTGCCAGATCACCCCACCCCGCTGAGAGACGTCGCGCTCGGCCGCGACCGCCTCGCTCCGGTCCCGAAGCCGTGCCGACAGGGTCAGAACGGCCCGGAACTGCTGGTATCGGCCGATGATCTTCCCCGCACGGTTACCGTGCCCGGTCCAGGTGGTGAAGTCGCGAACGAGGGTGAACAGGTGGGCGGGGTACAGAACACCCGCCACGAGTACGTCCTGAGCGGTCAGCGGCGTGCTCTCGCTCTTGCCGACATCGGCGCGCACGTCGGCTTCCGAACGGGGCCGAACCGTTCGCCAGGGCGCGAAGTGCTCCGGGCCGGCGGTCACGGTCCCCAGCTCGGCGTGGTCACGGTCCGTACCGATGAGCACCTGCGCGTACCGTACGAACTCGGCGACGGGAGCCGCCGAACCGGCACCCGCGTAGCCGATGACCTGATCGACGGCGGCGTCCAGCGCGGCCCTGCTGTCTCTTTCGGTCAGCAGGGGGGCCTTGCCCTCGATCACCACCCAGGGCAGACCGTTGACGAACAGGACGAGGTCGGGGGTGACGGGCTCGGCGTCCTTGCGTTCCACCCGGAACTGGGAAACGGCGAGAAGATCGTTTCCTCTGGCGGCGCCTTCCGCCTGGCCCCTGCCTACGGGACCGAACTCGCCGTCCCAGTCGACCAGACGGATGTGTTCGGGATCCTCGGGAGTCCGGCCGGGGACGGTACGGGCGTTGATGCCGATCCGGAGCATGTCGGTCGCTTCGCGGTTCCCCGCCGCGCCCCGTCCGGGGAGACCCTGGCCGGGCGCGATTCCCTTGACACGCGCCAGAAGGTGATCCAACTGCGCCGGAGAGAGCCAGGTCCGGCCGTCGTCGGCGCGGGGGTCGGGGTTGAGCCGAGCCACGGCGTCACGGAACCGATCCTCGTACACGACCTGCGTGAAAGAGGTGCGCCCGGAAGCACTCGCCAGGGTCGCGGGCTCGCCGGGCGGCCCTCCCCGCACATGCTTCCACCCCATCGCGACCAGCTGGTCGATCAGGGGCTTCTCGGTCTTGTCGTACTCCGGCTGCCCCATCGCTGGTCTCCCCGCCCGCCCGTCACCGTACGTCCCACGCACTCCCCGAAAGGATGTGCGCGGAACTCTACCCGTGGGTGAGCGGGGGATAGGAATGCGGGCCAGGCGGCTTGCTCGTACGCTGACCGGCGCGGGAGGGGCGGCACGGTTGCCGAGGCCGGCGCACTTTCCGCCGAGGCCGGCCACGGCCCGTACGCGGGTCGGAAGTTACTGGCACGAGCCGATATCGCGACCCGGCGGCTCAGGAGCCGATCCAGTGCAGACTCGCCCTGACGCCGCCACCCCGCCCGAAGTACCGGAGGGCCTTCTCGGCCGACGGCAGACTCATACGAACACCCCTCCCGTACGGAACCACCTCGGCCCGATCTTCGAACGCCAGCCCCCAGGCGGCCACCCAACCGTCTTCCCTGTCACCCACTTCCTGAACGACGGCGAAGAGCCGGGGCCTGGACTCGGCCACGACCTCCGCCAGCAGGGCCGCGTACTCGTCGCGCCCCAGCGGAGGCAGCAGATCTGGCTCTGAACGGACTTCCATCGTCGGTGACACCTCGGTCATGGGTCTCTCCTCACCCGTCGCCGCATTTTTGTTAAGTCTAAATTTTCACTCAACGAAGCGCTATGCCACGTTCGGGTGACATGCGGCTGACCTCGGTCAGTCGAGTTTCGGCGTGATCACGCACCGGAGGGACGCAGGCGCTACCGTCGTTCCCGATTCATGAGCAGAGCACAGGAGGCAGAGCAGTGACCGATACGTCCAGCCCCACTGTCTGGCGGCGCTGGCTCGCCTTCGAACTCACCCGGCTGCGTCGGGAAGCCGGCCTTGAGCAGAAGGACGTTGCCAAGGCGCTGCGATGCACGGTCGCCAAGGTCTCGTACTACGAGACCGCCGACCGGCCTGTCGTGGTCAGAGATCTCGATGAAGTGCTGCTCCCCCTCTACAACGTCCGGGAGGACCGCTGGTCGGCCTACCTTCGTGCAGCCAAAGACGCACGGAAGAAGGGCTGGTGGGAGAGCCACGGCGGGCCACCCATTCCCAGTTGGTTCTCGCTCTTCGTCGGGCTGGAGCAGGGCGCTTCACAGATCCGCGCGTATGAGAGCGAAGCCGTCCCCGGCCTTCTCCAGACCCGCGCCTACACCGACGCCATCACCCGCCGCGGAACAGCAGAACGCGCAGAAGACGAGATCGAGCGTCAGATCAACCTGCGTCTGACACGGCAGAACGCCCTCAACCGCACCTCCAACCCGCTTCGCCTGTGGGCAGTGCTCAATGAAGCAGTACTCCGCCGGGTCGTCGGCAGCCCAGCTGTCATGAGGGACCAGCTCCTACACCTGGCCGAGATGGCGCGCCATCCGAAGATCACCGTCCAAGTCATCCCCTTCCTTCACGGCGCACACCCTGGCATGGCCGCAGGACCGTTCCAGATCCTTGGCTTCCCGTGGCCCACAGATCCTGGCGTGGCCTACGTTGAACACCGCGCGGGAGCCTTCTACCTCGAAGCTCCCCACGAGATCGAGGCGCATACGGTGGCCTTCGAGCTTCTGGTGGCACTCGCCCTGAGTCCGGATGAGTCAGTCAAGATGGTGCGTGACATCGCAGAGGAGTACGCATGACCACCCCCGAACTTGCTGTCCCCCAAGCTGAACTCGAATCCGCCCTGTGGCGCAAGTCCAGTTTCAGCGGAGACCAGGGTGCCTGCGTAGAGGCCGCCCCTCTGGAAGACGGCCGTGTGGCAGTACGCAACAGCAACCACCCCGGAGCGGGAACCGTGTTCTTCACTCGCACCGAGATAGAAGCCTGGCTCAAGGGCGTCAAGGCAGGCGAGTTCGACGACCTCGGGCCTCAGCAGTAGTCAAGACTCCTTCGCCTGCGGTGCGCTGAGGCCTCTACCCTCAGTAGGCCACAGTGCTGATGTCACCGTTGGGGCGACATAGGTGGACTCGCTTATCGGTGTCGGCCGCTTCGGCACAGCTACGCAGTCGGCCAACTTCCTTACATAAATGGAACTCTGCCGAACAAGCGGCGTTGAATCCGGGTGAGGCGAGAGACGTCATACGTGACATCTCCAGAGCTCTGCGAGAGGAACGAGTCTTGCCTAACCTGAAGCGGTTGAAGTCGTCCCGCTCCGAGGCATCGGCGAGCAACTGCGTGGAGGTGGCTGTGGGCGGGCAGGGCCTCGTGGCTCTGCGGGACAGCGCACGACCGTCCCTGGCCATCCCTGTGAGCGGCAGCACGTTTCATGCGCTCGTGCAGGGAGTGAAGACCGGCGGGTTCACCTCCGCTCGGGGCTGACGCCACGACAGAAGCAGGCGCAGTGTGCCGCCCTCGTTGTTTTCCTCCGTAGCGGCTGGGCCGTTCCAACCCTCGGCTCGTCTTGGCCTACGGGTCCCAGTGAGGCCACTTGAACAGCCTTCGCATGTCCGGCAACACTCGTGCCGCCGCTTGGCGCAAGCCCAGTTCCAGCGCAGACCAGGGCGCCTGCGTAGATGTTGCCTCAACACGGGACGGCCGCACAGCCGTACGCAACACCGACCACCCGGAGCCGAAACAGTCTTATTCACTCGTACCGAGATGGACACCTGGCTCCAGCAAGAGGTCAAGTCAGCCCTATCCGAATAGGGCGGAAACCGCACGCTGAGGCCTCGACTTACGATTGCGCGAAGGTGACGTAGAGAGAACGGGGCCCCTCCTGGCCACAGTAGCAAAGACCAGGTCGACTGATCTTTGCAGGTGAAGCATCAACCGCACGCTCGTCGACAGAGTCGCAATCACCAAAGAGCAGGCCACGGTTAGACGGGGGGGGTATCTTTGGGTACGTTACTCCGTTAGACGCGCACGCCCACTCAAGAGGTCCTCGACCATACCCTGCCGCACTGTTCGAAGCTTTGCGACCTGGTCACGCATCTTACTACTACGCTTTCTACTAGCCGCCATGGCGGCAACAATCTGACGCTGAGTTCCCACAGGAACATCCGGCACAAGCAGTTCCTTAACTGCGGCCTGTGCAATGTTCTTCATACTGCCACTTGTTCCAGTTGCGGCGCCTCTGATCTGCCTGCGGACATCGGGGCTCAGAAGAGCCAACTCAATGAACCCAGCCTCTGCTCGCGCGGTTACCGGGACAATACGAAGCGTCTTGTCACTAAGCATGAGTCTGGGCGCAGGGTCCAGCGCAACGCAAGCCAGACCAACCAATTGCTCGGTGTTAGCTCGCGTCATGAGCAGGTCACCCGACCGAACCTCGTAATGCGGATTGATCAGTTCAGGAGCACGTACAACCTTATTCTCTGCCCCGTGGAACCAACCAGCCTGTACCGCACTCACTTTGAGTACGCCCCACTCTGCATCTCCGGCCGGCACGTCCTCCGCCAACGGACTCCTGCCAGCGTCGATGCGATCGAGCCACTCGCCAAGCGGAACACGTCTTTTCGCTTCAGCCATCGCCCGGAACGTCACGGACTTCTCAATAATGCGCAGCTTGCGCCAAGATTGCTCCAGTGCGGCGATCCGCTGGTCGAACGCTGCGTGCGCAGCCACGATCCTCCGCTGATCGGGCAAACGAAGGTCAGGAATCTCCAACCCCCGCACGTCCGCCTGCGAAATCTTGTATTGGCCGCTTGTGCCCCGCATTACCGAATCAATCTGACGGCGGGCATCGACTGAAGTTAGCGCGATGGAGAGAAATTCGGCATCCAGCACACCCGGGTCTGGCGCCAGCCGGAAGACAAGGTCGGGCAGGAGAAGTTTGGGCCGCACATCGCCCACCGAGCATGTAACCCCTACCAACGCCTTTACGCCATTCGCGCGAGACATCAAAACGTCGCCGGACTTCACCTCATGGGCAGGCCGGGGCGTCAGCTGGTCGGGAAATCTCTTCGCCTCTGACTCAATGAAGGTGCCAGATGTGACGGCACTCAGCCGGAGAACCCCCCACTCGTCCGCAGCCGGGGGTTTCGGTTCGCAGACTGGGCTCCATCCGGTCTCGATCTTCTTGAGCAAGCTCTTCAGCGGGACCATGGAATGACCGACCTGGTCAAACTCACCGGGCATAACCAAGCTCCTTAAGCCACCCCGCCAGCTCCCCCGCCGCCCCGTCGCTCTCCGCCCCAAGCTCTTCCAGCGACACCGCGTACTTCTCGGCCCAGCGCCGGAACGCCGCCACAAGCTCGCGGCGGCCCGAGGCGACCGACGCGCCCAGGCGGCGGGTCAAGTCGCCGTCCAGTACCTCAAGGACCACCCGCTCCGCGTCGCCCTCTGTCGCCACGGCGACCTCGGCCGCCGCCCGCAGGTCCTTCAGGAAACGGTCGTCCAGCGCCTTCCGCTTCTTCTTCGCCGCCGCCAGCTCCCGCTTTCGCGCGGCCAGTACCTTTTCCAGGCGGGCGATCTCCTCCGGAGAGACCGGGGCCGTAGCCTCCGCATCACCGTCGGACGGCTCGTCGGCATCGGTATCGACGTCGTCCTCAGCGTCGGCCACCGGGGCCGGCTTCGCTTCCACCACGGCTTCCAGCGTCGCCCGGTACGCCGCGTCCGCCTCCGTCACCGCCGTATCGGCCGAGGACACCGCGTCAAGGAACTCGGGAATCAGCGCCCGAACCACCGGGTGGTCCATCGCTCGGCGGCGGTCGGCTCCGGACACTGTCGGCTTCTTCGCCGAGGTGTCGCCCTCCTCCGTGGGCGGCAGTGCTGGGTCGACGATCGCCTCGACCGAGTCGACCCAGCCCGCCAGCACCCGTTCGAAGCCGCCGGCCGCGAGCGCCTTGAGGTCGTACCTGTTCGCCGTCCACCAGTCGGCCATGATCCCGGCCGTCGTGTACTCGTCCAGAACGCCGGCCTCTCCCACCGACTTGGTGAATCCGGTCACCAGGCGGCCTCGGAGGTCCATCAGCTTCTGGTCCGCCGCAAGTTGGGCGAAGCCAGGGGCGTGCGCCGTCCACCAGGTGCCGTACGCCTCCCACAGCTTCTTCTCGCGGTCCGCCGCCAGACCCGGGATACGTCGGGCTGTCGCCTCCGGACCCTCGTCCAGGAAGTCGTAGTACTCCGGATCATCGTCCCGCTGGGCGAAGAGTTTCGTCGCGTCGACCCCGTACGCCGTGAAGAGTTGTTCCTTGCCGACGACCTCGCTCACCGGCACTCCGCCGTAGAGGTGCGCCCGTACGTCCTGAGGTTCGGCCGGTGGTGAATTGTCCACCCAGCGGCGGATGTTGAGGTTCGCCTCCGCTGCCAGCAGGTCCTTGACCTCCACGGCGCGCGAGTAGCCGGGGAGCGGCCGCCATGTCTGGAAGACGGTGACGATCTTCTCCACGTGCTCGGGGCCCAGCTCGTTCTGGTTTCGTCCCGCTGTGAAGTCGCGGTCCGCGTTGATGAACAGGACCTTCCTCTCACGCTGCCCGCGCTTGCGGCGCGGGGGCCGCAGGACCAGTACGCACGCCGGGATGCCGGTGCCGTAGAAGAGGTTCGGGCCGAGGCC
This sequence comes from Streptomyces sp. NPDC104313, assembly GCF_055583985.1. Taxonomy (NCBI): domain Bacteria; kingdom Bacillati; phylum Actinomycetota; class Actinomycetes; order Kitasatosporales; family Streptomycetaceae; genus Streptomyces; species Streptomyces sp. NPDC104313. The sequence continues at coordinate 220,241 of NZ_JBVJMW010000005.1, read as the reverse complement.
GATCACCGCCTCGATGCAGTCGTCCCTCAGCAGCCCTTCGCGGATTTCCCGTTCCTTGCCGCCACGGAACAGCACGCCGTGCGGCATGACGATCGCCGCCGTGCCCCGCTGCTCCAGCACCGAGACCATGTGCTGGACGAACATCAGGTCGGCCTTCTTGGCCCCCTCCGGCGCCCAGCCCCACTTCATCCGGGTGCCGTACAGCTCATCGGCCTTGGCGACGAGATCCGCGTCGTAGTTGAGCGAGAAGGGCGGGTTCGAAAGGACCTTGGTGAAGGTGCGCAGCCTGCCGTCCGGCGTCAGGTGCAGCGGCTCGGTCAGGGTGTCACCGTGCTCCAGCTCGAACTCACGGATGCCGTGAAGCACCATGTTCATGCTGGCCATGGACCAGGAAGGGCCGTTCTTGTCCTGCCCGTTGACCCCCAACTCGTTGGGGTCGCCCCCGTGTTCCTCCACATGCTCCCGTGCCGCGATGAGCATGCCGCCGGAGCCCGCGCACGGGTCGTAGACGGTTTCCGTAGGCTTCGGATCGATCAGCCGGACCAGCATCCGGACCACCGAGCGCGGAGTGTAGAACTCACCGCCGCGCTGCCCCGCCGAGTCGGCGAACCGGCCGAGCAGATACTCGTACGCCGCTCCCAGCATGTCGGGGAACTCGAAGTCCTCGTTCCGCAGCTGGTAGAGGCTGAAGTGGCGGATGAGGGAGCGCAGTTCGGAGTTGGTGAAGCGAGGCTTCGTCCCGATGACCTCGTTGAAGGTGATGTGGGAGGTGACGCCGGCCAGCCTCCGGTTGCCTTCGGTGAGGGCGATCAGCGCCTGGTCGAGCCCCTGGCCCACCTTGTCGGTGAGGTAGCGGATTCCCGGCACGGTCGCGATCTCACCGTCCGGCGTGACCGGGTCGATCACATGCGGGCCGCTCCACCAGCGTGCCTGCGGCGGAACGTAGAAGACGCGGGTGTAGCGCTCGGGATTGTCGGCCCTCCTCCGCGCCTTCACCGGGTCGCCCGTCGAATCCAGCGCCGTCGCGTACTCACGCTTCCACTCGGGCTCGAACTCGTCCGAGGCCCGCTTGAGGAACAGCATGCCGAAGATGTAGTCGCGGTACTCCGAGGCGTCCATTCGCCCACGAAGGATGTCCGCGGCCGAGAAGAGGTGCCTTTCGAGCTCGGGCAGGGTGATTCTGGCCACGCGCCATTCCTTCGTACGACTGGGAGACCGATGGGCCCGGGCAGGCCCGAGGGAGCGGAAGTGCTACGGCAGCCTAGACGCCCCAGGCCCCTGCTGAGTAACCGTGGCTCCGGTTCGTCGCTGTCCGTGAGGGGTCCTCGACAATGCCCAGGCTCACGATCAAACGCCAGATATCGGTCGACGGATCGCGGCGCAGCGTCTCGCAGTCGTGTGCGTGCCCCGAGCGCGCCGCCCACGCGGGCGTGGACTTCGGCGGGTTGTCGCGGCTGAACCGGTTCGTCTTGGCGTTGCTCGCCTTGCACGAACCGTGCTCGCACTGACTGACCAGACGCTTCGCCCGGGACACCGCCTCTTTCAGGAGTCCTTCTTCGTCCAGAGCCGCTCGCCGGTCATCCTTGACGCTCTTGTCGTTCCTGCCGTCGAATTTCTTGAAGGCGGGATGCGCCTGCCGCAGCTTCTTCAAGATCTCCTTGTTCATACCGCTCTGACGCCCGCCGAACTCCTGGAAGTGGAGCAGCAGCCACAGCTCGAAGGACGGATGCGAGAAGCAGACCTCGGTCGAGCTCTCCGCCGCCTCCCTCAAGGCTCGCGGAATGTCATGGTGCTCGTCACGGTCGAACATGGCCCACGCGTCGTCCTCCTGAGCCTTCTCGCGCACGGCGGCCACGGCCTCCGCCGGGGTGTAGCCGTTCTTCTTGTAGACGGGCTGGATACGGAACTTCTGCCCCTCGTGCCCGCGGCCGTCCCCGAATCTGGCACTGAGGTGGTTGAGGTAGTCCGGCTCGGTGGACTCCCCCTCACAGCCCACGTACACCACACGCACCGCACGGGAATCGTCCGGCGGCGGAGTCGGAGCCGGAATCAGGGGCTGCCCTTCGCCTTTGCCACTACGGCGCTTGTTCGGCTTCCGGGTACCAGCCTCCGGCGAGTCTCCGCTCCCGTCCTGCGCCGACCGGGTCTGCTGCCCGTTGTCCCTCGTACTCACGCTGACGCCTTCGCCTCCTGCCACGACACCTCACGGGCGATCTCGCCCGCGCTGACCCGCGGGGTACCGCCGTACCGGCCCCGCAGATAGCCGCGTTCCAGGTTCTCGTCGTCCGCCGGACGGGCTGCGGTGAGTGGGTAGATCTCGGTGGCTCCCGTGCGGTCCTTCGCCGTGAGCCAGACCTGATCACGGCCCAGCGGCCGGTCCAGGACCTCGCTGCCGAGCAAAGTGGCGTCGTGCGTGGTGAAGATCAGCTGAGCGTCACGGGGATTCGCCTTCGGGTCCTGGAAGATCCGGACGACCTCGGCGGCCAGCGTGGGGTGGAGGCTCGAATCCAGCTCATCGACCAGCAGCACAGCGCCCTTGTCGAGCACGGTGAGCATCGGGCCGAGGAAGGCGAACCACGCGTGCGTGCCGAAGGACTCCTCCGTGAGGAAGTCCAGTGAGACGTCCTGGCCCTCCGTGGTGCGGTGCCGCAGCCGGATCTCCTGTGTCTCCCGGTCGATCTCGATGCCGGTGACTCCTAGGTCGGCGACCGAGAGCAGCTGCCGGATGCGCTCGGCGTAGTCACCCTTGCGACCGGGTTCGCCGAGGAGTTCCTGAGTCCACTTCGTTCGATGGACGACGTCCGCGCCCGGTGTCATCAGCCACAGGTTGTCGAGGAACCATCGGTACAGAGCCGAGAGCTGCCTATCGTTCGCCGTGGCCGCCGTAGAGAGGAACAGAGCGTCGGGCCGGGTGAAAGAGACCAGCGCGTCCCGTTGGCCGCCGAAACTGTCGCTCTCGAAGACGAACTCACCGCCTTCCGACTCAGGCCGGTCGGCCTCCCGGTCGAACCAGATCTCCCGCTGCCCGTTGGGGTAGGCATGCAGCCACTCGGCCTCCACCCGGTCGTCCGAGAGCTCGAAACCGTAGGTGAACCGGACCGGCCTTCGGCCGAGCGTGAGATCTACTTCGTAGAGGCTCGTCTCCTCGGAGCTCTCACGATCCAGTTTGAACGGCTTGCGGGGCACCCCGGGCGACTTCTGCCAGTCGGCGAACGAAGTGCGCACAGCGGCCCTCATATCTCGCAGCGCGCTGATCAGGTTGGTCTTCCCTGAGGCGTTGGCTCCGAAGACGGCGACCACGGGGAGTGCCGTCACCTGCTGGTCGTCGTGGCGCAGACCGGTGTCGCGGGCGGTGCCCTCGTTCAGGGCCGTCCCGATCAGCGACAACTCACACTCGTCACGGATCGAGCGGTGATTGGCCACCCGAAAGCGCAGGAGCACCTGTACCTCCTGACAGGACGGGGAGGAGACTGCCCCGCCGTGTGCGTCTTCGTGCGGACGGTCCGCACGGGGCAGCCTATGACGGTCGAGCGGGCTGAGCCAGCCCGGCTTGGTCATACGAGATGGCCGGGATACAGCCACCGATTGGCGGGGCCCCGGCCTCAGCCGCCCGCCGGCACCCGCTCGCGGCGGGACGTCGTGGCGATGGTGGCCGAGCCGACGACCCTGCTGCCGTCGTACAGGACGACCGCCTGGCCGGGGGCCACTCCCCGGACCGGCTCGGCGAAGGTGACGTTCAGCTCGGAGCCGCCCACCAGCTCGGCGGTGACCTCACTCTCGCCGCCGTGGGCGCGGAGCTGGGCGGTATAGGTGCCCGGGCCGGACGGGGGCGTTCCGCACCAGCGGGGCTTGATGGCGGTCAGCGAGGTCACGTCGAGGGCTTCGACGGGGCCGACGGTGACGGTGTTGTTCACCGGGGAGATGTCGAGGACGTAACGCGGCTTGCCGTCGGGGGCCGGGTGGCCGATCTTCAGGCCCTTGCGCTGGCCGATGGTGAAGCCGAACGCGCCCTCGTGGGTGCCCAGCTTCGTACCGGACTCGTCGAGGATGTCGCCCTCGGCCGGGCCGCCGAGGCGGTTCGCCAGGAAGCCCTGGGTGTCGCCGTCGGCGATGAAGCAGATGTCGTGGCTGTCGGGCTTCTTGGCGACGGCCAGGCCCCGGCGCTCGGCCTCGGCGCGGATCTCGTCCTTGGTGGTGAGGGTGTCGCCGAGCGGGAACATGGCGTGGGCGAGCTGCTTCTCGTCCAGGACGCCGAGCACATAGCTCTGGTCCTTGGCCATGTCGGAGGCGCGGTGCAGCTCCCGGCTGCCGTCCTCGGTGAGCACGACGGTGGCGTAGTGGCCGGTGCACACGGCGTCGAAGCCGAGGGCGAGGGCCTTGTCGAGCAGCGCGGCGAACTTGATCTTCTCGTTGCAGCGCAGGCAGGGGTTGGGGGTGCGCCCGGCCTCGTACTCCGCGACGAAGTCCTCGACGACGTCCTCGCGGAAGCGTTCCGCCAGGTCCCAGACGTAGAACGGGATACCGATGACGTCGGCCGCGCGGCGGGCGTCCCGGGAGTCCTCGATGGTGCAACAGCCGCGCGCCCCGGTCCGGAAGGACTGGGGATTCGCGGACAGGGCGAGGTGGACACCGGTCACGTCGTGGCCCGCCTCGGCGGCGCGGGCCGCGGCGACGGCGGAGTCCACGCCGCCCGACATCGCGGCGAGAACACGCAGGGGGCGCTGGGAAGTCTGAGTCATAGCTCCTCCAGGGTACGGGTCGCCGGGAACCGAACGCTCGCGGATATGCGTTGACGGTCACATGGGGAACAACGGGAGCACCCGGGGTGCGCGAAAGCCTTCGGAAAAGTCTTCGGGAAAGCGTGCGGGCTCGTCTTCGGGAAGGCGTGCGGGCTCGTCTTCGCGGAGGAAGCCGGCGAGCGGTGTCAGCCGCCGCGCGCTGCTGATCGGCGGCGGTGCGGTGGCGGCCGTCGGCACCGCCGCCGTGTTCGCGCGCGACGAGGTCAAGCGGCTGTGGTGGCAGGTGCCCGGGGTCGAGAAGCCCCGCAGGGCGGGCGAGCTGGACTACGCGGGGGCGAGCTGGGTGGCCGCGTCGGAGGCGAACTGGCGACGTGCGGACCGCCCCGACGACTTCCCCGTCGACCGGGTGATCATCCATGTCACCCAGGGCAGTTTCGCCAGCGCGGTGAAGGTGTTCCAGGACCCCGCCCATCAGGCGGCGACGCACTACATCGTGGGGCAGGACGGGCGGGTGGTGCAGATGATCCGCGAGCTGGACGTGGCGTACCAGGCGGGCAACCGCCCGTACAACGAGCGCGGCGTCGGCATCGAGCACGAGGGGTTCGTGGACCGGCCCAAGGACCTCACGAAGGCGATGTACGAGTCCTCGGCGCGGCTCACGGCGTCGATCTGCGCGCGGCACGGGATACCCGTCGACCGGGAGCACATCATCGGGCACGTGGAGGTGCCGGGCACCGACCACACGGACCCGGGCCCGCACTGGGACTGGGACCGGTACATGGAACTGGTCCGCCGGGCCTCCACGGCGCCCACGTCCACGCCCACACCGTCGGCGAAGGCGTCCGGGTGACGGCCGGCGCCTGACGGCTCACGAGCGTCCGGCCGGGCCCCACCGCCGGCCCGGGCCCCGCCGCACGCCGCAGATCCGGCCGCGCCCGCGCCACAGGGCCGGCCCCGCCGTCAGCTGAGCCCGGCCGTCCTCGCTCGCTCCACCGCCGGGCCGATCGCCTCGGCCAGCGCCTTCACGTCGTCGTCGGTCGAGGTGTGGCCGAGCGAGAAGCGCAGGGTGCCCCGGGCCAGGTCCGGATCGGTGCCGGTGGCGAGCAGGACGTGGCTGGGCTGGGCGATCCCGGCGGTACAGGCGGAGCCGGTGGAGCATTCGATGCCCTGGGCGTCCAGCAGCAGCAGGAGGGAATCGCCCTCGCAGCCGGGGAAGCTGAAGTGGGCGTTGGCCGGGAGGCGTCCGGACGGATCCGGGTCACCGCCGAGCACGGCGTCCGGCACGGCACGGCGCACGGCGGCCACGAGGTCGTCGCGCAGGGAGCCCACGCGCCGGGCGAACCGCTCACGCCGCTCGGCCGCCAGCCGTCCGGCGACCGCGAAGGAGGCGACTGCGGGCACGTCCAGGGTGCCGGAGCGCACGTGCCGCTCCTGGCCGCCGCCGTGCAGGACGGGTACGGGGGTGTGGTCGCGGCCCAGCAGCAGTGCGCCGATGCCGAACGGGCCGCCGATCTTGTGCCCGCTGACCGTCATCGCGGCCAGTCCGGAGCGGGCGAAGTCGACCTCCAGCTGACCGAAGGCCTGGACCGCGTCGGCGTGCATGGGGATGGAGAACTCGGCCGCCACCGCCGCCAGTTCACGGACCGGCATGATCGTGCCGATCTCGTTGTTGGCCCACATGACGGTGATCATCGCCACGTCGTCGGGGTCGCGGAGGATCGCCTCGCGCAGGTCCTCGGGGTGAACCCGGCCGAAGCGGTCGACCGGGAGATAGTCCACGGTCGCGCCCTCGTGCTCCGCGAGCCAGTCGACGGCGTCCAGGACGGCGTGGTGTTCGACGGGGCCGGCGAGGACCCGGGTACGGCGGGGGTCGGCGTCGCGGCGGGACCAGTAGAGGCCCTTCACGGCAAGATTGTCGGCCTCCGTGCCTCCGGAGGTGAACACCACCTCGCTGGGGCGTGCGCCGAGGGCGTCGGCGAGGGCTTCTCTGGACTCCTCGACGGTACGGCGGGCCCGGCGTCCGGCGGCGTGCAGTGAGGACGCGTTGCCGGTGGCGGAGAGCTGGGCGGTCATCGCCTCGATCGCTTCGGGAAGCATCGGGGTGGTCGCGGCGTGGTCGAGGTAAGCCATGGTGGGGCCGATTCTACGAGCCCGGGTGGGGCGCATGCCGGGCGCGTCACGGCCCAGCCCCGCGCACGCCCGCGCGAAGTGGGGTGGACCGGGTCGGAGGCCTGCCGGAAGCCCCGTGGAACCCGGTCCCGAATCCGGTCCGGAGCCAGTCCCGAATCCGGTCCGAATCCGGTCCGGAGCCAGGTCCGGAGCCAGTCCGGAGCCGGTCCGGAGCCAGGTCCGGAGCCGGTCCGGAGCCAGTCCGGAACGGGGAGAGCGGGAGAGCGGCTCGCGGGGCCCGTGGGGGGTGCGTCAGCCGCCGAAGTCCCAGGCGACCGCGCCGTTGCTGGTGACGAGGACGGCGGGCCCGCACCGGGAGCCGCTTGACCCTCCCGTAACAGGAGGCTCTACCGTCCCCGAGATGAAGATCATCGTCCATGACACCGCCTCCGCCCAGCTGGACCTCCTGCGCCTTCCTCGGGCCCAACGACCCGACGCCCTGGCTGAGATGCTCGCCCCGTTGCAGGAGGTGATGTCCCGGGTGGGGGTCGGGGACCTCGTCGAGACGCACCGCGCGGGCAGCGGCTTCCCGCTGGACCGGGAGGACCCACGGCTTCCGGAGGCCCTGGAGCGGATGCGAAAGGCCCGGGTGTGGCAGCGGGTCGAGGACTCCCTCGGCGCGGCACGGGAGCGGCTGAGCGCGGCGGCGCCCGGGGTGCGGACCGCCGGCACCGTGCACGTGGTCCTGGTGCTCGGCGATCCGGACGACCCGCTGATGGACCTCAACCGGGGCTACTTCGGTCTCGGCGGCATCCCGGGAGCGATCATGCTGATGATGTGGCCCACCGCGACCAGCCTCGCCAAGATCGGGCACGCCGCCGCCCACGAGCTGCACCACAACGTCCGCTACGCCAACGTGGACTGGGACCCGATGGCGGTCACGGTCGGCGAGCAGGTGGTGGCCGAAGGGCTGGCCGAGGCCTTCGTACGGGAGCTGGCGGGCGATGACGCCATGGGGCCCTGGGCGACGTCGCTGTCCGGCGCGGAGCTGGACGACGCCTGCGCGAAGGTGGCGGCCGGGATCGACGTCGCCGGAATGCCGAACCTCGCCCCCTACCTCTACGGCGACCGCACCGCGATCCGACTGGGGCAGCGGCCGGTCGGGCTGCCGGACTTCGCCGGGTACGCGGCCGGGCTGCGCTTCGCCGACGCCCACATAGCGGCCTCCGGGATGACCGCCGCCGCGAGCGTCGTCCTGCCCGCCCGCGAGGTTCTCGCGAACGCGGGTGTGCCGAGCACCGCGTGACCCGGCCCGGGGGAACCGCTCCCCGGCCGGGGGAGACTGGGCCGATGAGGAACGAGGACCGACGCCCCGGGGAGCCGCCCGCCGACGGCCTGACCGTCGGGCGGACAGCCGAGCTCGTCGGGGTCAGTGTGAAGACGCTGCACCACTGGGACACGATCGGCCTGGTGCGGCCGGGCGGGCGCACCGGGGCCGGGTACCGGGTGTACGGGGACGAGGACGTCGCCCGGCTCCACCGGGTCCTGGTCTACCGGGAGATCGGCATCCCGCTCGCCGCGATCGGGCGGCTCCTGGACGACCCGGAGGTCGACGCGCGCGAGCATCTGCACCGGCAGCGGGGGCAGCTCGTGGAGCGGATCTCCCGGCTGGAGCGGATGGTGGGTGCGGTGGACCGCATGCTGCTGGAGTCGAAGCCCGGGATCCGGCTGACGCCCGAGGAACAGGTGGAGATCTTCGGGGACGACTGGGAGCCCGCCCGGACCGAGGAGGCCGAGGAGCGCTGGGGCGGCACGGACCAGTGGGCGCAGTACGCGCGGCGGGCGGCCCGGATGAGCCACGAGGACTGGAAGGGCGTGGCGGCGGCCGCCCGGGCCCTGACCGCCGGCCTCACCACCGCGTACCGTACGGGCGTCGCTCCGGGGTCGGAGGTCGCGGACGCGCTCGCGGAGCGGCACCGCGCGCAGATCTCGACGTACTTCGACTGCACGTACGCCATGCAGGTCTGCATCGGCCGGACGTATGTCACCGATCCCGGCTACGTCGCGCACTACGACGCGATCGCGCCGGGACTCGGCGGCTGGCTGTACGAGGTCATCGCGGCCAACGCCGGGGCTCACGGCGTCGATCCGGAGTCCGCGGTCTGGGAGTGAAGGGCCGGCGAGGGGTCCTACGCGCCGCGCGGGGCCTTGGCCAGCTGGCGGGACTGGGCGACGAGACGGTCGGCGCTGTCCCAGACCTCCGCGTCCTCCTCCAGGAAGCCGCCCGCGAGGTTGCGGGTGGTGATGGAGACGCGCAGCGGGCCCGGGGCGGGGCGGCAGCGGATGTGGGTGGTCAGCTCGACGGTGGGGGTCCAGCCGGGCAGGCCCAGCTCGAACGAGGTCGGCGGCAGGGCGTCCACGGTGAGCAGCAGCGACAGCGGGTCCGGGTCACGGCCGTCGGCCAGGCCGAACCAGCCGCGCATCTCGCCCTTGCCGGACGGGGCTCCGACGGCCCAGCCGACGGTCGCCGGGTCGAGCTTGATGTCCAGACGGTCGGTGATGGCGGAGCTTCCGGGGATCTCGGGAGCGCCGTCGCTCGGGCCGAGGCAGTGGTCCCGGTCGGGCATGGCGGGCGGCCGGGCCGTCGTGCGGACGTCGTCGGGGAGCGCGTCCAGGTCGCCGTAGGTGGCCAGGACCCGGATGCGCTCGACCTCGCTGCCGTCCTCGGCGTACTGGAAGAGGGAGGCCTGGCCCGTGGAGAGGGTGCGGCCGGTGCGGACGGTCTGGGTGCGTACGACGGCGGGTCCGGGCACGGAGGCGGTGAGGTAGTGCGCCGAGACGGAGAACGGGTCGGAGTGCGGCAGGGCGTCGCCCAGCGCCCGGCCGAGCAGAGCCAGCAGATAGCCGCCGTTGACGGCGTGGATGATGGTCCAGCCCGCGGAGAGCTCGGCGTCGTAGACGCCCTCCTCGCGCAGGATGACCGCGGTGTCCCGGTCGAACTCGCTGTCGCCGATGGTTGCCCGTGCGGTCTGCGCCGCCCCAGTCGCTGCCTGTGCCATGGCACGCACGGTACAGGGACCTCGCTACTGAGCGGTAGCTTTTGGGGAGCCGGATCGCCGCGACCCGGGGCTCAGGTCGTCGCCGAGCCCTCCTCGGCGCGCGCGGAGGAGCGGTTGTACGCGCGGGGCGCGCGCCAGTGGAAGCGCAGCGCCAGCAGCCGCAGGACGAACGCGGCGATCACCGCGAGCCCGCTGGTCAGGGCGTTGAGGGTGTCGAAGCGGATACACAGGACGACCATGGTCGCCCCGACGATCGCGGGCACCGCGTACAGGTCGCGGTCCCAGCGCAGCAGGGACGGCACCTCGTTGGCCAGCACGTCGCGCAGCACACCACCGCCGACCGCGGTGGCCAGGCCCATCACCGCCGACGCGGTGAGTCCGAGGCCGTACTCGTACGCCTTGACCGTGCCGGTCACGCAGAAGAGGCCGAGCCCCGCCGCGTCGAAGACGTTGACGCCGACCTGGATGCGCTCCACGTGCGGGTGGAGGAAGTAGACCAGGCCGGCGGCGAACAGCGGGGTGATGAAGTAGCCGAGGTCGGTGAAGGCGGCGGGCGGGATCGCGCCGATCATCACATCGCGGAACAGCCCTCCGCCCAGCGCTGTCACCTCCGCGAGAACCGCGATGCCGAAGACATCGAAGTTCTTGCGGACGGCGAGCAGGGCGCCCGAGATCGCGAAGACGAAGATCCCGGCGAGATCGAGCGCATGCTGGACGGAGGGCGGGAACAGTTCGGTGAGCACCGGGCAATTGTGCCGGTGCCGGGCGCCTTCTAGGCCTTGGGGCCTTCCTCCACCTGTTGCGTGGCGTCCGCGGCGGCCTGGGCCGGTACGGTCGCGGGTTCCTTCGCGGGAGCCTCGGTTTCCGCGGTCTCCACGGCTTCGGCCGCCACCGTTTCCGTGCCGGTGACCGCCTCGATGCCCGTGGCCAGGGTCTGCTTGACCGTCCCTGCCTCGATCCCGGCCGTGAAGTGGCAGGCCACCTTGTGCCCGTCGCCGGTGTCCAGCAGCGGCGGGCGCTCCGTGGCGCACTTGGTCTCCTGCACCCACGGGCAGCGGGTGTGGAACCGGCAGCCGGTCGGCGGGTTCGCCGGGGAGGGCAGGTCGCCGTGGAGCAGGATGCGCTCGCGACGGTCCTCCACCTCGGGGTCGGGCACCGGGACGGCCGACATCAGCGCCTTGGTGTACGGGTGCCGGGGCCCCGCGTACAGCGCGTCGCTCGGGGCCTCCTCGACGAGCCCGCCGAGATACATCACCCCGATGACGTCCGAGATGTGCCGGACCACGGCGAGGTCGTGCGCGATGACCAGGTAGGTCAGGCCCAGCGACTCCTGGAGCTCCTCCAGCAGGTTGATCACCTGCGCCTGGACCGAGACGTCCAGCGCGGACACCGGCTCGTCGCAGATGATCACGTCCGGCTCCAGCACCAGCGCGCGGGCGATGCCGATGCGCTGGCGCTGGCCGCCGGAGAACTCGTGCGGGTAGCGGGACATCGCGTTGGACGGCAGGCCGACCTTGGCGAGGATGGACTCGATCTTCTTCCGGCGCTCCGCCGCGTCCTTCCCGATGCCGTGGGCGGCCATGCCCTCGGCGAGGATGGACTCGATGTTCTGCCGGGGGTTGAGGCTGCCCAGCGGGTCCTGGAAGACCATCTGGAGCCGGCGGCGGAAGGCCCGCATCTCCTCGGAGGGCAGCTTCGCCAGGTCGGTGCCGTCGAAGACGACCCCGCCCTCGGTGATGTCGTTCAGCCGCAGGACCGCGCGGCCGAGCGTCGTCTTGCCGCAGCCCGACTCACCCACCAGACCGTACGTCTGACCGGCCTCGACGCTCAGCGAGACGCCGTCGACCGCGTAGACGTGGCCCACCGTACGGTCGAAGAAGAGGCCCTTCTTCACCGGGAAGTGGACTTTGACGCCGTCCAGTTCGAGAAGGCTCATGCCGGGACCTCCGCCTTGGGCAGGACCGGGTTGACGCAGCGCACCTGGTGTCCGGCCGTGCGTGGTTCGGTCAGTTCGGGAGTGCCGGTGAGGCACTCCATCGTGTAGTGGTCGCACCGGGGTGCGAACGCGCAGCCGTCGGCCCAGGCGATCTTGTCGTTGATGGACCCGCGGATCGGGCGCAACGGCTCGCCGCGCGGCGCGTCCAGCCGCGGGATGGAGCCGAGCAGTCCGTGCGCGTACGGGTGGGTGGGGTGGGCGAACAGCTCGCGGCGGCCCGCCGATTCCACCGCCCGTCCCGCGTAGAGGACGTTGACCTCGTCGCAGAGGCCGGCGACGACGCCGAGGTCGTGCGTGATCATCAGCAGGGCGGTGCCCTCCTGATCGACCAGCTCCTTCAGGAGCTCCAGGATCTGCGCCTGGATGGTCACGTCCAGGGCGGTCGTCGGCTCGTCGGCGATCAGCAGCCGGGGGGCGCAGGCGACCGCCATGGCGATCAGCGCCCGCTGGCGCATGCCGCCGGAGAGCTGGTGCGGATACTCCTTGAGCCGCCGGTCCGGGTCGGGGATGCCGACCCGGTCGAGCAGGGACGCGGCTTCCTTGCGGGCCTTCTCGCCCCTCAGACCGCGGTGGCGCTGGAGGATCTCGGTGACCTGGATCCCGATGGGGACGACCGGGTTCAGCGAGGAGAGCGGGTCCTGGAAGATCATCGCGAGCTGACTGCCGCGCAGGTCGCGGAGCTTGCGCTCGTTCATGGTCAGCAGGTTCTGACCGTCGAACTCGGCACGGCCGCCGACGCGCACGCCCTTGCGGGGCAGCAGGCCCATCAGGGCGAGCGAGGTGACGGACTTGCCGCAGCCCGACTCGCCGACCAGGCCCACGACCTGGCCCTGGTCGACCTCGAAGGAGACACCGTCCACGGCCGTGGCGTCCTTGCGGCCGCGGGCGGTGAAGGTGACGCTGAGTTCCTCAACGGAGAGCAGTGACATGGGACTTCAGCCTCGCAACTTCGGGTCGAGGGCTTCGCGCATGGCCTCGCCGAGCAGGGTGAAGCCGAGGGCGGTGATGATGATCCCGACGGCCGGGTAGGCGGCCATCATCGGCTCGTTGTCGAAGAAGCGCTGTGCCTGGGAGAGCATCACACCCCACTCGGGAACGGCCGGGTCGGGGTTGCCGAGGCCCAGGTAGGACAGGGCCGCGGCCTCGATGATCGCGGTGGCCAGGCTCAGCGTGGCCTGGACGATCACCGGGCTCAGCGAGTTCGGCAGGATCTGCGTGAGCACGATCCGCTTGCGCCGGATGCCGACCGCCTTGGCGGCGAGCACATAGTCCGCGCCGCCCTGGACCAGCATCGAACCGCGCAGCAGGCGGGCGAATACGGGGATCTGGACGACACCCACGGCGATCATCACGGTGGTCAGCGACTGGCCGAGGACCGCCGCGATGGAGACCGCGAGGAGCAGCGAGGGAAGCGACAGCATGATGTCGGTGAACCGCATGATCACGGTGTCGACACGCTGGCCGACCTTGCCACCGAGGGTGGCGGCGGCTCCGGAGAGCACACCGACCAGCGCGCCGACGATCAGGCCGATGAGCATGGAGACGACACCGACGAGCAGCGTCTGCCGGGCCCCGACGAGCCAGCGGGAGAACATGTCGCGGCCCAGGTGGTCCAGGCCGAACCAGTTCTCGCCGCGCATGCCGACGAACTTGCCCTGGTTGGGGAAGACCTCGCTGCGCCAGATCTGCGCGGTGGGCCCGTGCGGGGCCAGCATCGGCCCGACGATGGCGACCAGGATGAACGCGCCGATGATCGCCGCGCCGATGATCGCCATCTTGCTGGACCGCATCCGGCGGAACGCCTCGCGCCACAGGCTGCTGCCGGTGACGGTCTCGGAGCTCTGTGTCAGCTCGGCGAGACGGTCGATCTTGTCGGCCTTGTTGGTCAGGATCGTCACGTCAGTGCACCCGCACTCTCGGGTCGATGATGCTGTACGCGAGGTCGACCAGCAGGTTGATCAGCACGTACACCATCGCGATGAAGAGAATGAACCCGACGAGGACCGGGTAGTCGCGGCCGTCGATCGCGGTACGGATGAAGGAGCCGATGCCGCCGAAGTCGAAGACGGACTCGGTGAGCACCGCACCGGAGAGCAGACTGCCGGTCAGCAGGCCGACCGCGGTGATCACGGGCAGCAGGGCGTTGCGCAGCACATGGCGCCCGCGCACGGTCTTCTTGTCGAGGCCCTTGGACTCGGCGGTGCGGATGTAGTCCTCGCCGAGTACCTCCAGGACGCTGGCGCGGGTCATCCGGACGATGACGGCCAGCGGGATCGAGGCCAGTGCGACGGCGGGCAGGATCAAGTGCATGATCGCGTCCCAGCTCGCGTCGAGCTCGCCGGTCAACAAGCCGTCCAGGACGGCGAATCCGGTGACGTCGGTGGCGTTGAGCCCGGTGGTGAGCCGGCCCTGGCTCGGGAACCAGCCCAGCTCCACGGAGAAGATCCCGCGCAGCAGCATGGCCAGGAAGAAGACCGGGATGCAGATGCCGAGCAGTGATCCGGAGACGGAGGCGACGTCCAGCCAGCCACCGCGGTGCCTGGCCGCCAGGTAGCCCATCGGAATGCCCACGACCACGGCGATCAGGATCGCGGCGACGCTGAGCTCCACGGTGGCCGGGAAGCGCAGGGTGAATTCGTCCCACACCGGCTGGCCGGTCTGGGTGGAGGTTCCGAGGTCGAGCTCGAAGATGCGCTTGAGGAACCGCCAGTACTGGACGTGGACCGGCTCGTCGAGCCCGAGTGCCCTGTTGATTCTCGCTACTTCGGCTTCGGTGGCCCGCTCGCCCAGGATCGCTGAGGCGGGTCCGCCGGGCAGTCGGTTCAGCCAGAGGAACAGCAGGACCGACAGGCCGAGCAGGGTGGGAATGAGCTGGAGAAGTCTTCTGACGACGAGTCGCAGCACCCCGCATGCCCCTTTCTCACGTGCGTCGATGCGGGTCCGCCCGGCCACCTGGTTGCTGTGGCCGGGCGGACCCGCTGATGTGCGATTACTTGAAGGAGACCTCGGCGAAGTTCTCCTGCGTCAGCGGAGAGACCTTCGGCGGGTTGACGTTCTTGGCGAACGCGATGGCCGGCGGCGACGACGAGATCGGCACGCCCGGGACGTACTCCGCGATCGCCTCGTTGGCCTTCTTGTAGGCCTCGGTGCGGGCGGCCGGGTCGGTGACCTTGGAAGCGGCGTTCACGGCGTCGAAGACCTGTCGGTCCTTGAAGCCCCACTGCTTGTCCGGACCGGCGAACCAGGTGCCGATGAAGTTGTAGCCGTCGTTGAAGTCACCGGTCCAGCCGAGCATGTGCAGGGCGCAGGAGCCCGCCTCGGTGGCGTCCAGGTAGTCCGGGGCCCACTTCATGGCCTTCGGCTTGACGGTGATGCCGGCCTTCTCCAGGTCGGCCTTCATCAGCTCGAACATGTCCTGCGGGGCGGGCATGTACGGGCGGGTGACCTCGGTCGGGTAGCAGAAGTCGATGGTCAGCTTCTCCGCACCGGCCTGCTTGAGGAGGTTCTTCGCCTTGGCGGTGTCGAACGGGTACGTCTTCACCTTGTCCGAGTAGCCGGCGACCGTGTCGGGCATGAACTGGGTCGCGACCTTGCCGCCCTCGGGCAGCTGGGTGTTGACGAGGTTCTCGCGGTCGATGGCGTGGGTGATCGCCTGACGGACCTCGGGCTTCTTCAGCGCCGGGTTCGCCGACTGGCTCATGCCGAGGTAGAAGATGTTGAAGACGTCACGGGTCGGGACCTCGTAACCCTCCTTCTCCAGCGTCGTCACATCGGCCGGCGCGACCAGGTCGTAGCCGTCGATGTCACCCGCCTGGAGCGCCTGGCGGCGGGTCTCCTCGGTGGAGATGGTGCGGAAGACCAGGTTCTTCACCTTGGCCTTGTCGCCCCAGTAGCCGTCGAAGCGCTCGAGGGAGACTTCCTTGTTGCCCTTGTTCCACTTCGTGATCTTGTACGGGCCGGTGCCGGCGACCGTGCCGGCCTCCTGGCTGTACTTGGGGTACGTGATCGCGTCGCCCTTGGCGGTCGCGTCCTGCTTCTCGTACTCCTTGATGGCCTTCGGCGAGTGGATCGCCAGCGCCTGGAGGGAGAATCCGCCCGGCAGGTTCGCCGAGGGCTCGTTCACCTCGATGACGGCCGTGTTGTCGTCCTTGGCGGTGCAGGACTTGTAGTTGGGCTTGGGCGCCTCGGCGTCCTCGTTCTTCGCGAACCCGCCCATGATGGTCTGCCAGTAGTAGGAGACCGCGCTGGACTGGTACGTGCCCTTCCAGTTGAACCAGTTGTCGTAGTTCGCGCAGACCGCGGCGGCGTTGAACGCCTCGCCGTCGTGGAACTTCACGCCCTGGCGCAGGTTGAACGTCCAGACCTTGCCGGCCGGGTCGCTCGACCACTTCTCGGCGAGGCCGCCGACGAGCTTGCTGCCACCGGGCTCGTGCTCCAGGAGCGCCTCGAAGGCCTGACGGGTGACGCGGAACGTCTCGCCGTCGCTCGCGAGGGCCGGGTCGAGGGAACCGGGGTCACCGGCTCCGGCGAAGACGAAGGTGTCCTTGTCGCCCCCCTTGGGGCTGTCCTCGTCCCGCTCGCTGGAACAGCCCGTGGCGATCAGAGCGACAGCGACCGCTGTCGTGATCGCCCGGACGGTCCGGGACTTGAATATGCGCATGGGTCCACCCCTGGTTCGCCATGTGGTGAGGTTTGATGGCCGCACACTACAGACGGTGCCCACCGCAAGAGAACAGTCCGGATAGCGGTGAGACCTAGTCGAGACCCGGACAGCTAACAAACCGCCCAGTTCCGGGACATCCTCACGTGGGCGGTCAACAAGCCGGACATGAAGGGGTGTTCGACGGAGGGTGACCGGACGCCCCGCTCGGCGCAGTTCAGCGGGGCTGGGGCGGGTAACCGTATCCGGGGGCCGTGAGAGGTGGCGGACCGGCGGGCGCGTGCGCCTCGCGGTCGTAGAAGGGACGGGCGTTCGCGCGCAGCCACATGCCGACCGGGTCGTACTCGTCGGACAGGGCGACGGTGGAGACGGGCAGCCCCTCGGGGACCGCGCCGACCGACTGCCGCATCATCTCGCGCACCGATTCGACGGAGGCGCGGCCGGTGTCGTAGAGGTCGAGGCCGATCGCGAGATACGGGACGCCGACCGCGGGGTGCACCCAGGCGCGGCGCAGGGAGCGGATCGCGGGGGTGCGGTGGGCGTTCCGCGTGAGCAGGGCGTAGAACTGCGGGAGTTCGATGGCGGGGTCGGAGAGCCGGAGCGGTCCGGCGGGCAGCCGGTCCAGGCCGGTGGCGATGCGCCGCAGGTCGAGCCAGGGGATGCCGACGCCGCCGCCGGGGGCGTGCGGATTGAGCCAGACGCCCCAGCGGTCGGGGAACAGGGAGCGGGCGATATCGCGTCCGGTGACCAGCTCGTGGGCCCGGTTCCAGCCGCTGGCGGAGAGCTCCTGGGCGGAGGTGACGCAGGGGGCGTAACCCAGGCCGTCGATCTCCATGTTCCCGTACTGGGCGTCCGGTGAGCCGGCCGTGCCGTGCCAGAGCAGCATCCAGACCCGGCCTTCGGCGACCGCGGCGAGCAGCGCCTCGTAGGCGTCGTAGCGCCCGGGGGTCACCTGGCGCAGCGTGTGCTCGACCTTCCCCGAGGCACTCGCCGCCGCTCGATCAGGGGAGGCTCCACCGGCCGCCGCGGTGCCTGACGCACTCACCCTGGGTTCCGCCCCTCGTCGATCCGTCGCGTTCGCGCCACCGCTCCCGGGCACACGGGAGCGACCACGCCATCAAACCAGCTTATGCGCCGATCCTGACACCGACTTGACGCCCTGGTCCGGCGGTGCCCGGTCCTGTTGCCGTCAGTGGTCCTCGCGATGGTGGATCAGTGGCCCTCGCGCCGGTAGAACGGGCGCACCTTCTCCCGCATCCACCCGCCGACGAGGTCCTCCGCCATATCCAGCAGGACCAGGTTGACCGGCCAGGGCACCTGGACCCGGCCGAGCGCGCGCCCGATGGCGTCCATGGGCGCGCTCTGTCCCGCGCCGTCCCAGGTGGCGAACTCGACGCCGACGAAGAGGACCGGTTCGCCGCCCTCGATGCTGGCCAGCGCCCGGCGTGCGGTGCTCACCACTCCGGTGGCCTCGAACTCCTCGGACACGGCGGTGAGGAAGTCGACCGGGTCGTGCTGCCAGTCCGGCTCGAACAGCCGGACCCGGCCGCCGGTGGCGGCCCCGTCCAGGGCGGTGCGGCCGGCCCGGCAGAGCTCGGCGACGGCGGGCGGCGGAAGCGGTATGCCGACCGCGCCGCCCGGATTCACGGCGATGCCCACCTGCGGGGGCAGGCCCCGGGCGAAGTCGCGGGCGGGCGCGACGGTGAAGGACATATGGCTGCCGACGCAGCTGAGGAACTGGGCCTCGGAGCTGAAGACGGGGACAAAGGCCGCACCGTCGATCTCCATCATGGGCAGGTCGAGGTCCGCGCTCGCGGGGGAGCCGCCGTTCGGCAGCGGCACCCAGACGGAGCTGCGGCCCAGCACCTCGACGAGGCGGCCGCCCGCGTCGGGGACGCCGAGCGAGGCCGTCAGCACCTCTTCGAGCTCGTTGGCGGGCCACCCCTGCTGGGGGTGTGCCGGTGCGGGTGCCGGAATGTCCACTGTCTCTGTGCCCTCTCTCCACCGCCTCGGCCGCGCCCCGGCGGCCCTCTGCTCCGGCCAGCACCTTAACCGTCAGGGGGCGGTGGAAGCCCCGGGGGCCGTGAAGGAGATCCGGCCGAGCGCTCCCGCGGCCTCGCGGTCCAGCAGCACCGCGGAGGTGCAGCCGGCCGGCAGCAGCCCCTGTTCGGTGTCGCGGAGCAGCCGGGCGACCGCGTGCCGGTGGCGGGCGAAGGCGTAGCCGGAGACCCCGCGCCCACGCTCGCGCTGCCCCTGCCGCGCCACCTCGGGCGTCACGTCGAGCAGGATCAGATGGAGGGTGCGACCCCGGCTCGCCGCGTGCCGGGCGAGCCAGCGGCGTACCCAGGTCTGGGTGCCGCAGTCGTGCACGACGACGGATTCACCGGAGCGCAGGGCGTTCCAGAGGCCGAGGTAGTGCGCCGCGCGGACCAGGGGGCGGTAGAGGGCGTAGGGCAGTAAACGGGGCAGGGCGGCGGCCCAGCTGTCGCGGGTGTTCTGGGAGTCGATGGCGCGGCCCCGCGCGGCCCGCCGGATGAGGGTCGACTTCCCGCTGCCGGGGAGTCCGGAGACCACGACGACGTCACCGGCGGCGAGATCGAGGCTGTACGGGCTCCCGCCGGTGCGCCCGCGCAGGTCGCGTACCACCGGCGCACCCTCCGTCAGCAGCTCCCGCACGGGAGCGCCGGGCTGTGCGGGCATCGCGCCGTGCGCGACCCCCGCGGTCGGTGCCGACCGGTGCAACGTCATCGCCCATCCCCCTGCCGTCGGGTCCCCACGTCTGCCTCTGAAGTGTAAAGAAAAGGCAATGCGGCACAACCGGCTTATGGGCCTGTCGTCCGCCGTCTTCACCCGGGTGGGGACCGGGCCCCCACTCTCCCCCAATGCGTGCGATGATGACCCCGCCAACTGCATACCGGCCGTTCGAATCCGCGCGGGAGAGTTCCGGCCACAGTGTGAGCCGGGCGCCGAAGGAGCAAGATCCTCCCTTGAATCTCTCAGGCCCCGTACCGCGTGGATGAGGCAGATCTGAAAAGCGAGCCGTTCCGCGGCTCCACCCAAGGTGCAAGCCGAACCCCCTGATCCGGGGCGCCTCCAGGGGCATACCCCGTCAGGGGCTATCGGCGAACCTCTCAGGTTCCGATGACAGATGGGGAGGATTCGTCCTGACGTCGTCATGCCCTGGAGCCGTATCCATGAGCACTGCCCCCCGTCTCACCGC
Organism: Streptomyces sp. NPDC104313; assembly: GCF_055583985.1. Lineage (NCBI taxonomy): Bacteria > Bacillati > Actinomycetota > Actinomycetes > Kitasatosporales > Streptomycetaceae > Streptomyces > Streptomyces sp. NPDC104313. The sequence continues at coordinate 200,458 of NZ_JBVJMW010000005.1, read as the reverse complement.
CCTCGACGCTTCGCACCGCGCGCTCGGCGCCACCATGACCGACTTCGCGGGCTGGGACATGCCCCTGCGGTACGCCAGTGAGCGCGACGAGCACAACGCCGTCCGCACCCGGGCCGGCCTCTTCGACCTGTCGCACATGGGCGAGATCACCGTCACCGGGCCCGAGGCCGCCGCCTTCCTGAGCTACGCGCTGGTGGGCAACATCGCTACCGTCGGCAACGGCCGGGCCCGCTACACGATGATCGTCCAGGAGGACGGCGGCATCGTGGACGACCTGATCGTCTACCGCCTCGGTGGGACGGAGTACATGGTCGTCGCCAACGCGGGCAACGCCCAGATCGTGCTGGACGCGCTGACCGCCCGCGTCGGGGGCTTCGACGCCGAGGTACGTGACGACCGGGACGCCTACGCGCTGCTCGCGGTCCAGGGCCCCGAGTCGCCCGCCATCATGAAGGCCGTCACCGACGCCGACCTGGACGGGCTGAAGTACTACGCGGGCCTGCCGGGCACGGTCGCCGGGGTCCCGGCGCTCATCGCCCGCACCGGCTACACCGGCGAGGACGGCTTCGAGCTGTTCGTCGCCCCCGAGCACGCCGAGCGGCTGTGGCGGGCGCTGACCGAGGCCGGCTCCCCGTACGGCCTGATCCCCTGCGGGCTCTCCTGCCGGGACACGCTGCGTCTGGAGGCGGGCATGCCGCTGTACGGGCACGAGCTGACGACCGCGCTCACCCCGTTCGACGCGGGCCTGGGCCGGGTCGTGAAGTTCGAGAAGGAGGGCGACTTCGTCGGGCGCGCGGCCCTGACCGCCGCCGCCGAGCGCGCCGGGACCGCCCCGCCGCGCAAGCTCGTGGGCCTGATCGCCGAGGGCCGCCGGGTCCCGCGCGCGGGCTTCCCCGTCGTCGCCGACGGCAAGGTGATCGGCGAGGTCACCTCCGGCGCCCCGTCCCCGACCCTGGGCAAGCCGATCGCCATGGCCTACGTGGACGCGGCCTTCGCCGCGCCGGGCACCGAGGGCGTGGGCGTGGACATCCGCGGCACGCACGAGCCGTACGAGGTCGTCGCGCTGCCGTTCTACAAGCGCCAGAAGTGATACCCCCGGGGAACCCGGGCCTTCTCACCACGCGCAGGCGTCACGGAAGTGACGTACCTCCGTCTCACACCGTAAGACCACCGTTCATCAGCACTCCCCCGCGTACAGGAGAATTCAGGTCATGAGCAACCCCCAGCAGCTGCGGTACAGCAAGGAGCACGAGTGGCTGTCGGCCCTCGAGGACGGCGTCGCCACCATCGGCATCACGGAGTACGCGGCCAACGCGCTCGGTGACGTCGTCTTCGCGCAGCTCCCGGAGGTCGGCGACGCGGTGACCGCGGGCGAGACCTGCGGCGAACTGGAGTCGACCAAGTCCGTCAGCGATCTGTACTCGCCGGTGACCGGTGAGGTGACGGCGGCCAACCAGGACGTCGTGGACGACCCCTCGCTGGTGAACTCCGCTCCCTTCGAGGGCGGCTGGCTGTTCAAGGTGCGCGTCGCGGAGGAGCCGGCCGACCTGCTCTCCGCCGACGAGTACACCGCGTTCTCCGGCAACTGAGACCTTAAGGGACCCCCTGATGTCGCTTCTGAACTCCTCCCTCCACGAGCTGGACCCGGACGTCGCCGCCGCCGTCGACGCCGAGCTCCACCGTCAGCAGTCCACCCTCGAAATGATCGCCTCGGAGAACTTCGCTCCGGTCGCCGTCATGGAGGCGCAGGGCTCCGTCCTCACCAACAAGTACGCCGAGGGCTACCCGGGCCGCCGCTACTACGGTGGCTGTGAGCACGTCGACGTCGTCGAGCAGATCGCGATCGACCGGGTCAAGGCCCTGTTCGGGGCCGAGGCCGCGAACGTGCAGCCGCACTCCGGCGCCCAGGCGAACGCCGCCGCGATGTTCGCGCTGCTGAAGCCGGGCGACACGATCATGGGCCTGAACCTGGCCCACGGCGGTCACCTGACCCACGGCATGAAGATCAACTTCTCCGGCAAGCTCTACAACGTGGTCCCGTACCACGTCGACGAGAGCGGCACCGTGGACATGGAGGAGGTCGAGCGCCTCGCCAAGGAGTCCCAGCCGAAGCTGATCGTGGCCGGCTGGTCCGCCTACCCGCGCCAGCTGGACTTCGCCGCCTTCCGCCGCATCGCGGACGAGGTCGGCGCCTACCTGATGGTCGACATGGCGCACTTCGCGGGCCTGGTCGCGGCCGGTCTGCACCCCAACCCGGTGCCGCACGCCCACGTCGTCACCACCACCACGCACAAGACCCTCGGCGGTCCGCGCGGCGGCGTGATCCTCTCCACCCAGGAACTCGCCAAGAAGATCAACTCGGCGGTCTTCCCGGGTCAGCAGGGCGGCCCGCTGGAGCATGTGATCGCGGCCAAGGCGGTCTCGTTCAAGATCGCGGCGGGCGAGGAGTTCAAGGAGCGCCAGCAGCGCACCCTGGACGGCGCGCGGATCCTGGCCGAGCGCCTCATCCAGCCGGACGTCACCGAGGTGGGCGTCTCCGTCCTCTCCGGCGGCACCGATGTGCACCTGGTCCTGGTCGACCTGCGCAACTCGGAGCTGGACGGCCAACAGGCCGAGGACCGGCTCCACGAGCTGGGCATCACGGTCAACCGGAACGCCATCCCGAACGACCCGCGCCCCCCGATGGTCACCTCCGGCCTGCGGATCGGCACCCCGGCGCTGGCCACCCGCGGCTTCGGCACCGAGGAGTTCACCGAGGTCGCGGAGATCATCGCCGCCGCGCTCAAGCCGTCCTACGACGCGGACGACCTCAAGGCCCGCGTGTTCGCGCTGGCCGAGAAGTTCCCGCTGTACCCCGGCCTGAAGTAACACCTGGCCTGCGGTTCTGCACGTTCGGGCGGGGCACCGCGCACACTGAACAGAGTGAGCGCGGTGCCCCGACCCGTGTCCCCCGCTCCACCCTTCGCCCTCTTTACCCTCTTTGCCCCGCGGACCCCACCCCGGCCCGTTCCGCACCACCCGGCCCGTTCACGCACCACCCAGGCAGACAACGGCGTCTTCCAACCCCAAGGAGTACTCCCGTGGCCATCTCGGTCTTCGACCTCTTCTCGGTCGGCATCGGCCCGTCCAGCTCCCACACGGTGGGCCCGATGCGCGCCGCCCGGATGTTCGCGCGCCGCCTGAAGAACGAGGGCCTGCTCGCGCACACCGCCTCGATACGGGCCGAGCTGTACGGTTCCCTCGGCGCGACCGGCCACGGGCACGGCACGCCCAAGGCGGTCCTGCTCGGCCTGGAGGGCGAGTCGCCCCAGACCGTGAACGTGGAGACGGCCGACGCCCGGGTGGAGGAGATCCGCGCCGAAGGCCGGATCAATCTGCTGGGCATGCACGAGATCCCGTTCGACTTCGACGAGGACCTGGTCCTGCACCGCCGCAAGGCGCTCCCGTACCACGCCAACGGCATGACGATCCTCGCGTACGACACCGAGGGCGCATCGGTCCTGGAGAAGACGTACTACTCGGTCGGCGGCGGCTTCGTCGTCGACGAGGACGCGGTGGCCGGGGAGAACCCGATCGTCCCGGACGACACGGTCCTCAAACACCCCTTCCGCACGGGCGACGAACTGCTGCGCCTCTCCCGCGAGACCGGCCTGTCCATCTCCTCGATGATGCTGGAGAACGAGCTGGCCTGGCGCACCGAGGCGGAGATCCGCTCCGGGCTGCTGGACATCTGGCGCGTCATGCAGGCCTGCGTCTCGCGCGGTATGTCCCGCGAGGGCATCCTCCCCGGCGGCCTCAAGGTCCGCCGCCGCGCCGCGAACTCGGCCCGCCAGCTGCGTGCCGAGGGCGATCCGCAGGCCCACGCGATGGAGTGGATCACCCTGTACGCGATGGCGGTCAACGAGGAGAACGCGGCGGGCGGCCGCGTGGTCACCGCCCCCACCAACGGCGCCGCGGGCATCATCCCCGCCGTTCTGCACTACTACATGAACTTCGCGGCCGGCGGCTGCACCGAGACCGAGAAGGAGGACAGCGTCGTGCGCTTCCTCCTCGCGGCCGGTGCGATCGGCCTGCTGTTCAAGGAGAACGCCTCGATCTCCGGCGCCGAGGTCGGCTGTCAGGGCGAGGTCGGCTCCGCCTGCTCGATGGCGGCCGGCGCCCTGGCAGAGGTCCTCGGCGGCTCCCCCGAGCAGGTGGAGAACGCCGCCGAGATCGGCATGGAACACAACCTGGGCCTGACCTGCGACCCGGTCGGCGGCCTCGTCCAGATCCCCTGCATCGAGCGCAACGGCATGGCGGCGGTGAAGGCGGTCACCGCGGCGCGGATGGCGCTGCGGGGCGACGGCAGCCACAAGGTCTCCCTCGACAAGGTCATCAAGACCATGAAGGAGACCGGGGCCGACATGAGCGTCAAGTACAAGGAGACGGCTCGGGGCGGGCTCGCGGTGAACATCATCGAGTGCTGAGCGCGTAGGCCCTGAACAGCACTTTCTATCTTCCAGTGCTGTTCAGGGCTTTCCCCGCTCACATGGCGGAAGGCCCCGTCCTGATATCGGACCCCGAAGACCTCCTGATGCTCTGTGGCCCCGGCGTACGCATCATCAAGGCCTGACCGCGAGGCCGCGCCTCGACCCACCCCTCGCCCGAATCAGAGCGCTGTGCGAAAGACCTCGGGCGGTAGCCCTCCTCGGCGGCCGCGCTGCCGCTCGTCGCAAAACCGGCGGGCATCGGCGGGCATCGGCGCCAGAAGCACCCGTCCTCGGGCGCCGGACCATGCCCGGCGCCTACCCCGACACGGGGGCTTCGCCGGAGACGGCGATGCCTGCCTCGCGGAAATCGACCAGGGTGGAGGCGACGGTGTCGGGGGCGACGCCGACGGAGTGGTCCAGGCGTACGCGTGCGCGAAAGCCGGCCTTCACCGCGTCCAGCGCCGTGGCGCGCACGCAGTGGTCCGTGGCGATGCCCACCACGTCGACGTCCTCGACCCCTCGGGCGCGCAGCCAGTCCGCCAGGGGCGTGCCCTGCTCGTCGGCGCCTTCGAAGCCGCTCTTGGAGGAGCTGTGGGCGCCTTTGAAGAAGACGGCGTCGACCTTGCCGCCAGTGACGGCGGGCGCGAAGTGCGGGTGGAACTCCCCGCCCTCGTCCCCGGCCACGCAGTGCACGGGGAAGCTGTCCTTGAAGTCCGGGTTCTCCGAGAAGTGTCCTCCCGGGTCGATGTGGTGATCGCGGGTGGCCACGACGTACTGGTAGTCGCGGCCCGCGCTCCGCTCCACCAGGTCGGCGATCTTCGTCGCGATCCGCGCGCCGCCCGCCACGGGAACGCTGCCTCCTTCACAGAAGTCGTTCTGCACGTCTACGACGATCAAGCCTCGGCTCATGGACGAGCCTCCTTCACCAATGTCTCGGAACAGCGGTCACAACCGCTGCGGCCTGTCGCGGCACCGGGCACGCGGAGCGCGGTGGCATGACGACCGCGGCGGCCCTTCCGTGTTCTACCGGTCCCGGGTCACCGGTTCGTACCCGACGGCCGCTTCTCACCCGCTCGGACGCGGACGTTCACCGCAGGAACGATTCGCGAGCGCCCGGAGCCCTCGGCCGCGAGGTAGGCGGCGGTCACCGCGCAGGCCCCTGGGGTGTCCCGGCGGTCATGAGCCGCCGGGGCGCCCGCTACCGCCCCCCGCGCGCCCGCTCCTTCGCCAGCCACGGTCCGAACTCGCCCTCCAGAACCAGCCGTCCGAGCTTGCGGTACTCCTGGAGCACCGACGTGACGACCTGGTCCATGTCCAGCGGCGCCCCCGACTCGGCCGCGAGGTAGGCGGCGGTCACCGCGCAGGCCCGGATCGACCCGCCGGCCAGCTCGAAGCGGTCCGCGCAGAACTCCAGGTCGAGCGCGGCGTCGCGCGGGATCGCCGGGCCCAGGCAGCGGTCCCACAGGGCCAGGCGCTGCCGGGGGTCGGGCATCGGGAAGTCGGCGATCACGTCGAGGCGGCGGGTGAACGCCTCGTCGAGGTTGGCCCGCAGATTGGTGGTGAGCACGGCGATGCCGTCGAAGGACTCCATACGCTGGAGGAGGTAGGCCGACTCCAGGTTGGCGTGCTTGTCGTGGGAGTCCTTGACCTGGGAGCGCTTGCCGAAGATCGCGTCGGCCTCGTCGAACAGCAGGATGCCGTTGACGTCGGACGCCTCGACGAAGATCCGCTCCAGGTTCTTCTCGGTCTCCCCGATGTACTTGTCCACCACCGTGGACAGGTCCACGACGTAGAGCTCCATGCCCAGTTCGGCGGCGATCACCTCGGCGGACATGGTCTTACCCGTGCCGGACTCCCCGGCGAACAGGGCGATGACGCCCCTCCCCCGGCCGCCGCCCGGTCGCATCCGCCACTTTCCGAGCACCGTCTCGCGGTGGCGGGCGCGCAGGGCGAGTTCGCCGAGCTGTGTGCGGGTCGCCGGGGGCAGCACCAGGTCGTCCCAGCCGACCGCGGGCTCGATGCGGCGGGCGAGCCGTTCCAGGCCCGCGCCGTTCTGGGCGCGTACCGCCGTACGCAGGTCCTGCGGGGTCACCGGCCGCTGCTCGATGACGGCCAGCCGGGACGCGACGGTCGTCGCCCTGCGCAGCTGGTCGGAGTCGAGCCGGTAGGCGGCGGCGGACTCGATGAGGGCGTCGTCGGCCGACGCGTCCGCGGCGGACAGACCGACCGTCCGGCCCGCGTCGGCGAGCGCGCGCCGCCATTGGCGCCCGGCGCCGTCGGGGCCGGGGTGCGGCACGGTGACGGGCACCGGGCTCTCCGCCGTCCACAGCGGGTCCCAGTTCTTCTTCCCGTACGCGATCAGCGGCGTGGAGCCGAGCGCCGCGCACAGGGAGCCGAGCACCCGGGCCCCCTCGGGGCGTTCGGGGGCGAGCTTTTCCAGCGGGCCGAGGATCACCCCGGCACGGCCGAGGCGGGCCTCGGTCGCCAGGGCCCGTACGAGCGGGGCCGGTTCGGGGGCGGTGGCGAGCGCCGCGACGTCGACGACCAGCGGACGCCGGCCGGCCGCCGCCAGCGCCTCGACCGCGAGACCGTGCGGATCGCCGCCCCGGTCGAGCAGGTGCACCAGGCCGCTCCCCGTGCCGAGGGCCGCCGCGACCCGGGAGACCTCGGGGCGCTCGTCCGACTCCCGGGGGTGCGCGGCCTCCTGGACGAGCCCGCGCAGCCGGCCGTCGGTCTCGTCGTCGCCGAGGAGATGAGCGGTGACCCGGTCCGGTACGCGCAGGGTCCGGGAGAGCAGCGGGCGCTCGCCGTCCGTGATCTCCAGCAGCCCGCCCGCGACGAGCGGGGCGGACGGCGTGAACCGGAAGCGGCCGGGGCCGGCGGTGGGCAGCCCGCAGAGTTCCAGGGCCAGGCCGATGGTGGGACGCCGGCGGGTGAGGTCGTCGTTGAGGTAGCCGTACAGCCGCTCGAACCGGATATCGATGTCCGGGGCCATGGCGACCAGCAGGAGTTCGACGTCCAGCGGGGCGAGACCGAAACGGTCGGCCAGCCGGCCGAGCCGGCTCCCGGCCGGGGCGTCCGGCAAGGCTCCGTCCTCGTACGCCGGTACGCGCGTGAAGGCGTCGCGGTCCTCCAGGATCCGTGCCGCGCCCTCGGGGGTGAGGTACTGCCCCCGGTAGGGGTCGTCGGGGTCCGGGTCGACGGCCCGGCGTGCCGCGACGGCCTCGCGGACCCGCTGCTCGACGCGGCCGAGCCGCTCCCAGAGTTCCTCGACGCCGGTCATGGGGCCATGACCGTGGAGCTGTTGTGGTGCCAGGGTCATCGTGCCGCGTTCCCCCGCTTGCGCCGGCCGGGCGGCAACTGCCGTTCACGGGGCGCGGCGAAGCCCTGCCCGCCCGGGTCGGACGCTCCGTCGTAGCGCAGGCGCCGGCCGGGGCCGCCGTCGTCGCCGTCCAGGTGGGGTGCGGTCTTCATCACGAGTCCTTCGGTGACGGGCGGGCCCGCGGGGGTGCTCATCCCGGCCAGCGGTGCGACGACCCGCAGGTCGATCCCGGCCTTCAGCTCGCCGCCGAGCGCGGACCAGACGTCCGAGGCGGACGGTCCGCCGGCTCCCGGCCCCGCCGCCTCCAGCGCCACGGTCAGGCCGAGTTCGGCGAGGCTTCCGGTGTGCATCCGGGCGGGCAGCACGTCGGAGCGGACGAGGGCACGCAACACCTCGGAGAGCAGCCGGTGTTCGTCCTGCGGACGGTTGGTCCAGGCGGTGACCAGATAGGTCAGCTCGAACCAGCGGGGCGGGGTCCGCCAGCCGGTGACGACACCCTCCTCGTCGTGCGTCTCGGTCGTGCCGGTGCGCCGCCTGCCCGCGTCCTCGCGGATGCCGTGCAGGAAGACGCTGATGGTCGGGGCGTTGCGGCGGGCGGACCAGTCCTTCGTCGGGGCGTCGAAGACCAGGTCGACGCCGCTGTCCTCCAGTCCGGCCTCGGCCAGCAGCAGCCGCAGCCCCTCGTCGACCTCGTGGATCATCGGCGGACCACCTCGTCCGGCGGGGTGATGGTGCCGAGCACCACCAGGAAGTCCGTCTTCACCGGGCTGAACCCGGGGCCCTTCGCGATGATCGTGCGCGGCCCGGTCCGGTCCTTGGCCAGGATGAGGAGCTGGGCGATGAACGTACCGTCGCCGAGCGGCCGGGTCGGGGCGGCGGCGGCGGTGATCCCCGGCCTCCAGCTGAGGGCGACGGGCGCGCCGGGCGGGAAGTCCTTGCCCCGTACGGAGGTGACGAAGCCGGGCTTGCCGACGGCGGGCAGCGCGATGATGCGGGGCTGGAGGATGCGCAGCGGGATCCGGGAGACGTTGTCGCGGAGGCCGGCGTCGGTGCCCGTGGTGGTGAGCTGTGCGGTGATCGTCGTACGGAGGGCCTTGTCCGGCGACAGGACGACGCTGAGGACGGTGGACGCGCCGGGCGCGAGGTCGGGGAGTGTGCACGTGCCGCGGGCGCAGCCCGCGGGGAGCGGTCCGGCGGGGATGCCTCCGGGCAGTCCGAGCTTCAGCCGGAGTCCGGTGGCGAGCGCGTTCCTGCCGTTGCGGACGGTGTACGTCACCACGACCTTGCCGCCGACGTAGCCGGGGCTGGGCTGGGCCCGCACGGTGACGCCGGGTCCGGCCTCGGGGGCGGGCGGCAGCGGTGCGGGGGCCGGCGGTGGGGGCGGCGTGGTCATCGGCGGCGGGGTGGGCGCGGTCGTCGTCGGGGTCGGGGACGGCGTAGTGGGAGTGGGGGTCGGGGACGGCGTGGTGGGGGTCGGGGTCGGGGACGGCGTAGTGGGAGTGGGGGTCGGGGACGGCGTGGTGGGGGTCGGGGTCGGGGACGGCGTGGTGGGGGTCGGGGTCGGAGTGGGGGTCGGGGTCGGCACGTCCTTGACCGGGACGATCGTTCCGGTGGCGTTGTCCGTGGGGTTGGGGTCCAGGACGGCCCCGGTGACGGACCAGTTGATCCGCTGGTCGCCGGTGGTCACGCCGGTCAGCCGGGCCGTGATCGTCACGTCGGTCCCGGGCGGGACGATGCCGAGGTCGCACTGGGGCGTACCGGCGGCGCAGGTCCCGGCGTCGGTGGTCAGCTCCTCCAGCCGTACGCCGGGCGGGGCGTCGACGGTGAGCAGGGTGCCGGGCGAGGGCGAGGGGCCCCGGTTGGTGACGGTGATCGCCACCTCGGTGGACGAGCCGACCTCCACGGGGTCCCCGGTGGGCGGCGCGGTCAGCGACAGGTCGACCGACTGCTGGTAGGCGGGCTCCTTCTGCCGTCCGTTGTGCGTGTTGTCGAGGGGTGCCACATCGCCGGAAGCGATGTCGAGGACGGAGAGCTGCTCCATGGAGTTCGCGGGGAACTCCCGGCGCGAGGTGAACAGGAGCTTGCTGCCGTCGGGCGAGAAGGCCACGTCACGCGGCTGGTGGGGGCCGGTCACGGAGGTGTCGGGGATCGGCAGGTCGCAGCCGTCGGGGTTGTCCTTCTGGACGGAGGGCAGCACGACCCGGCAGCCGCCGCCGCGCAGGGGCTTGATGAGGACCCCGGCCTGATGGTTGACCCGGCCGCCGCCGTCCTTGCGGTTGAAGGCCACCTTCTTGCCGTCCGGGGAGAACGCGGGGCTGTCGTCGATGACTTCGCAGTCGCCGGGGCAGATGGTGGCGCTCAGGTCCCGCTGCCGGTCGAGGTCCTCCACCGGCACGACCCAGATGTGCTTGTTGGCGCCGTTGCCGTTGATGACCTGACTGCGGGTGAAGGCGAGGTTGACGCCGTCGGACGACCAGGTCGGCTGGGCGTCGTCGCCCGTCCGCTGGCCCTCGGGCGGCCGGATCTCGTCGAGGATCGCGCCGGTGGCGACGTCGGCGACGAGGATGCGGCTCGGACCCGCCGCGTCCCCGACGCCGCCGGGCGAGGTCCGGGTGAACGCGAGCTTGGTGCCGTCGGGCGAGAAGGTGGGGTCGGTGTCCCAGTCGTCGGGGCCGCGCCCGTCGAGCGGCAGCGGCGCCTCGTTCGTGCCGTCGGCGTCGGCCATCCAGATCCGCTCGATCCGCCCGTTGTCGCCGTCCTCGAAGCGGGTGACGACGATGCTCCGGCCGTCGGGCGTGTAGTTCTGCCGCTCGTGCCAGGGGTCGTACCCGTCGGCGGGCCTGAACAGGGGGTTCTTGGCGTGGTCCAGGTTCGTACGGGCCGCCGGGTCCTCCTTCAGGATGGTGAGGTGCAGGTCGCGCGGGTCGGAACCGTCCTGGCGGACGTCCTGGAGCGTCACGATGTACGCCGCCGACAGCGGGCCTTGCGGCTTCGCGGTGATCCGGGGGACGACGACGGTCCCGGCCGGTGCGAACCAGGTGGGCGGTCCCACCTCGCGGTTCTCGTTGACCAGTTGGTCCGGCGCCTCGTCGCCCTCGAACGCGGTCACCCGGTAGACGTGGTCGAAGTCGTCGCAGCCGCAGGTGTGGTAAGGGCTGAGGAAGACGATGTCGTTGCCGTCGGGCAGCCAGGAGGCCGAGCGGGTGCCCCATTCGGCGTGTGCTCCGGTCAGCAGCGGCCGGTCGGTCCCGATGCCCTGGGTGGCCCGCAGTTCGGTGCCGTCGTCGACGTTCGGGTCGGGGTTCGTGGTGAGGGTGTAAGCGACGAGGCCCCGGCGGGCGTCGTCGTCCACCGGGTTCCAGGACGGCTCGGTGGCGTCGCCCGCCGGTCCGTCGCTGATCCGGGTCCGCGGTCCGCCGGCGACGGCCTGCTCGAATATCTGCCATCCCCGCAGGGCGTCGCCGTCGCAGGCGTACGCGATCCTCGTGCCGTCCGGGGACCAGGTCGGGGACTCCTCGTTGTCCGGGGTGTCGCTGAGCCGGCGCAGGTCCGAACCGTCGACGCCGATCGACCACAGGTCGCGCTGGACCGTGCCGCCGGGTCCGGGCTCCGCCGAGTCGAAGACCACGGTCCGCCCGTCCGGGGAGAGTTCGGGGTGGGCCGCGTCCCGGTCGGTGGTGAGCCGGCGCACCGAACCGTCCGCGCCGCGCACGTACACCTGGGGACGGGCGCTGTCACGCAGGCTGGTGAAGACCAGGACGTTCCCGCGGGCGGAGGGGTCCTGGTCGTAGTGGGCGGGGCCGTCGCCGAACAGCGGGTCGGTGGTGTCCGTGTCGTTGGCCCGCCCCAGGCTGCGGTGCTCGGTGCCGGCGAAGGCGACGCGCCCCGCCTGGAGCGGTTCCGCGTCCGCCGCGGCGGCGACGGCCCCGGCGGCCGCGTGCGGGGCGGCGGCCGAGCCGACCAGCAGCAGCGGTGCCAACAGCACCACCGCGCCGGTCAGTCGGCCCAGCCGGGAATGCTTTGCCGGGCCAGCAGTGCCGGTCACGGCCCACCTCACAGTCTGTCGATGACTCTCCACCGGCCAGCTTCGCCCCCGCGCGGGGGCGAAGGACAGGCCGCGAGTACCCGTGACGGGGGAAGCGATCGCTGCCCTTTGCGGCGGTGGGCGCACCCATGTCCGGGGCACCGGGTCGGTGGGGGGCGGAGTCGGGCGGTGGGCGAGCGCCGGACGGGCCGTACCACGGCACCGCCGGCCGACGGAGGTCCGTCAGGCCGGCGGCGGCGTCGCTGCTCGGGTGGGCGGTGGCGTCAGAGGTCGCCCTGGAGATAGGAACGGGCGGCGGCCATCACGTCCTTGAACTGCCCGTCGGCGATGGCCTGCAGGGGTGACTCGTCCTCCAGCTGGGGGTTCATCCCGATCATCCAGGCGCGGGCGGTGTGAGGGTTCTCGCCCTCCTCGATGAGCTTGAAGATCTGGTAGGCGGTGCGCAGGCGCACTTCGGCCTCGTAGCGCGGGGCGTTGAGCGCCTTGCACCACTTGCCGACCTGCTTGGCGTCCTCGATACCGGCGACGTGCGCGGTGAGGCGCTGACTGAAGTTGTCCTGTAGGAAGCGCGCGATGTCCGCGATGCTCTTCTCCGTCGTGTCCCGGTGTGCACGGGCCTCGGCGGCGGTCTCTCGCATGGTCTGCATGGTCTCCTCGTTTCCTCTCGCTCGCTGTGAGACGTCAGCCGAGGATGCGTGCGCCGGAAGCGCCATGCCGGGAAGGGGCCTCGTGGCGCCGCCGTTCGTCAGGCATGGGCGTGGGGTCCACGCTGTGCGCGTGGACGCCCTGGCCGCTTCGGGCGCATCTTCGGGCCGGAGGAGGTGGCCGGGGTACGGGGACATGCGGATCGCCCTGCCGCCGCGATCGGGCGCGGCGTCCGGCAGGCATAAGTGACCGACAGTCCGGGTCAGCACGGCTTCCCCCCTCATGATATTGAGGAAAGGGTACCCGTTTACCTGTCACTTACTCTACAGTTTTCCCACCTTGAAAGAGTGCTAAATCCCTCCTCTTGTTGCCATGCACGCCCCTGAGCTGCATGTTTCGGGCAGGGCGTCATGGTGTTGGAGCACAGGTACGTCCGCGTGCCGCGGGGCGGGGCACCGGATAGGGGGACACGTCGCACCGCCAGTCGGCCCCACCGGGGTGCGGATCACCGGACGGTGAGGCCGTACTCGCGTGCCACTTCCTTCAGTTCGACGGACTCGGCGAGGATCGGGCGGCGTTCGGCCTCGATGTGGTCGGTGCCGCTGAGGACGGCCCAGCAGCGGCGCCCGCCGTATCCCGACCGGTAGGCGATGCCCTGGGCCAGCTGGTGTCCCTCGGCGTTGCGCTGGGCCACGGTCCAGGCGGCGATCTGCCGTGCGACCCGGCGGTCCCGTCCGTGGATGTGTTCTTCGCTCAGGGGCCCCTCGATGCCCCATGCCTCGAACTCGTGCCGCAGTTCGCGGCGGAGCACATCGCGGGTGGCGTCCGCGTCGACGTCCAGGAACCGGGCGTCGGGTGCCAGCTTCAACCGGACGAGGATGTGGGTGTCGCGCCAGCTGGACGCGAGATGGCCGAGCTTCATCCGGCCGGCCGTCACGGGCTCGTCGGCGAGGAGTTCACGCATCTTCGGCTGGACCCGGAAATGGGCCAGGGCCTCGGCGTAGCAGCCGGCCTGTTCGGACGCGCAGTAGAGCATGCCGTAGGTGAAGAGGCTGAAGCGGCCCGCCGATGAGCCCTCGATGGTCTCGGGTTCGATCCGGTTGAACTTCAGCGGATCGCTCGATTTGCCGAGCCGCCAGATGCCCCGGTCCGGGGGCCGCGCGAGCTCGACCGGGGGAACGGCGTCCGGGTCTAAGACAGCGGTCATGAGTCCTCGATAGCGATATCTGTGATGGCGTGCCCGTGGGTCCCGGCTCGCGGCTGATCATTGTGGCGTACGGACCGCGCGCTTGTCGGCCCGTCATGGCCCGTCGGTGGGCGCATCGGCGTAGCACGTCGGCGCGCGGACGGCGCACATAAGGTCGGGCTCGGGCGTGCCGGACGCGGTCGTCACCGGCCCGTTCAGGTCGGAGGCAGTCAGGTCAGCTCAGGGACGGTCAGGTCAGGGGCGCTCGGGTCGGAGACGGACAGGTCAGAGACGGTCGTGGTGGACGCGGAAGATCATGGTTCCCGCCTCTCCGGTCGCGAGGAGCACGGTGGACGGCTCCCCTTCCGGCCGCGGAGCTGTGCGGAGGGCGCTGATGGGGTGGCCCGTGACGATCTGGAGGAGCAGCCTGCCGGTCGCCGGGTCCCACAGGTGGATCCCGGTGGCCCCGGCGGCGGCGAGGACCACGCGCCCGCCGTGGACCCGGAAGGCGGTCACCGCGTGCAGCTCCCCGTCCCCGGGGGCGAACTCGGCGAGGTGGCCACCGGGCGCTTCGGGGTCCCAGAGCCTGAGCGTGCCGTTCTGTCCGGCGGTGACCAACCGGAGACCGGCCCCGCCCCGCAGGCGGGCGAAGGCCACGTCGTTGACGATGTTCTGGCCGCACCGGATCGTCGGACCGCGCTGGGCGAGTGCGGTGACGTCCCAGACGCGGAGGTTTCCGTCACTGCCGCCGGACGCGAGGAGGACGCCGTCGTCGGTACGGGTGGAGGCCAGGCAGCGGACGCTGAACCGGTGGTCGTCGAAGACGGCCACGCAGCGCTGATCGTCGAGGTCCCACAACCGCACGGCTCCGTCGGCGCTCCCGCTGGCCAGCAGGCGGGAACCGTCGCCGCCGGACAGCGCGAGGAGGGCGAGCGCGGGCGAGAAGTGCCCGCGCAGACGCGGCGGTGTCGTCGGGTCCTCGCCGGGACCGGTGGAGTGGAGCGCGATGCTGTTGTCGCTGAGGGCGGCGGCCAGCATCGGGTGGTGGTGCGGACCGGCCCAGGCGAGGGCGGTGACCGGCTCGTCGTCGATGACGAGCCACTTCTCGCCGGTGGCGATGTTCCGGACGAGCGTGGTGGTTCCCTCGGTCACCGCGAGGAGATGCGCGGGTCCGGGTGACAGCGCGCCGGCGGTGACGCGGTTCCACCCAGCCCGCCCGCGCCGGAACGTGGCTCCGCCCAGCGGCCAGTTGCGGATCGTGCGATCGGATCCGGCGGTGATGAGGCGGGTTCCGGAGCGTTCGCGCAGGGCGGTGAGGGCGGTGACCGCTTCGGCGTGTGCTCGCAGGGATTCACCGACGGGTTCCAGGCCCTCGGGCCGCCAGAGGCGGACGGTGCCGTCGGCGCCACCGGAGACGAGGGTTTCGCGGCCCTCGACGGTGACGACGGCCAGGGAGGTGACGGCGCCGCTCGTCGTCGCCCGGACGGAGCGCGTAGGGGGTTCGGACCCGGCGCTGTGCACGGAGAGGTTGCCGTCGGAGTCGCCCATGGCGTAACTCCCGGGTTCCGCCAGCGCGACCAGGGTGCGGACGGGTGCGGGGTGGCGGGAGAGGATCCGGGTGGTGAGGCCGTCGAAGGCGGCGACGGTGTCGTGCCGGGCGACGAGCAGCGGTCCGCCGTCCGGCCGTGTCGTGCCGCTCAGGAGGGCCGCCGCGGGTGCCGGCGAGGGCAGCGGGACATCGGCCGGGCACAGGGTCGCCGTGTCGAACGCGGCGAGGTGGCCATCGCTCCAGGCGGCGAGGAGCGCCGGGGCCCCGCCCTGCGGCCGGTGGAGCGTGAGCGAGGTGACCCAGGCCCCGGTGCGTCGCACGACCGGGCCGATCGGGCGGGCTCGGGAGGCGTCGAGCAACGCGACGGCGCCGTCGGTGCTTCCGGTGGCGACGATCCCCTCGGGCAGGGTCAGCAGGTGGGCGACGGCCCCTTCGTGCAGGGCGATCGGCGGTGCGGACGCGGAACCGTCGCGCCTCAGGACGCGCACGACGCCGTGGTCGTCCCCGGTGACCAGCAGCACCTGGTGGGACGCCCGTCGGTGCGGGACGGTCGACGTCAGGGAGACGACGTCGGCGTCGTTGAGGGCCCACACATGGTCCGGGCCGGCGCGGTCGCTCCACAGCGGTGTGACGGGCGAGCGGTCGAACAGCGCGCCCGGAGCGGGCGGAGCGCCCGGGGCGTCCGGCCCGGGCGAAGACGTGTCCCGTGACATCGCGGCGTGGTGCGCCAGATGCAGGCTGGCCAGCCGGGACAGGGGGCTGAGGTCGCGGGAGTAGGGCTCCAGAGCGGCCCAGGCCTGAAGCCACTGCTGCTGGGCCGGCCGGTCCCCCTCTCCCGCCAGCAGGCGGCCGAGCCCGGAACTCGACTCCCAGGGCAGCAGGGCGGGTGGTACGTGGGTGTCGTCCAGGACGCGCCCCTGGGCGGCGTGCTGGGCGAGGTGCCGTCGCAGATAGGGGTGGGGCGGGATGCTGTGGTCGTCGGGGACGAGTTCGGCGAGCGCGGCGGCCAGTTGGCGGTGGATCTCCGCGTGCCGGTCGTCGCCGGCCGGCTCCCTCATGCCGGCCCGCCCCGGTCGAGCCAGTCCGTGTCGACGTCGCGCAGGGCCTCGGCCAGTGTCTCGTGGGCGGGCCGGTAGACCCGCCGGTCGTCCTCGTGGTCGTGGGCCAGATAGCCGTTGAGCCGGCTCTTGAGCAGCTTCGCGATCATCTCGTCCCAGTCGGGCAGGGCCCGGCCGAGCAACACCCGGGCCATCTGCGGCCAGATGGTGGACCACGGGATGCCCGCTCCCCCCGCGAAGGCGGACGCGCGCAGGAGAGCGAGCGCCACCTCGGAGGGGAGCCCGTCCGCCTCGACCAGCACGAGGTCGCGCTTGAGGAGCCCTTCCGTGCCGTTGTTGAGCATCCGCTGCCACTCCGGCTGCCGGGCGACAGCGGCGGGGTTCCGCGCGGACCGGAGCTGTTCCCCGGCTATGCGCGCGTCGATGAAGGAGGGCCAGACGGCGGGTGCGACCAGTGCGGCGGCCTCCTCGGCCGACTCGCGGTGCCCGCCGCCGCCCTCGCAGATGAGGGCGTGCAGATACTCGGCGATGTCCTTCTCGCTGCCCCTGTCGTCCGTACGCAGCTCCTCGGCCGTCAGGAAGACGGCCTTCAGCGCTTCGTTGTGTCCCTGCTCCTCCTCGGGCAGTTCCCCGGACGGTTCGCTGAGCGGCCGGCTGGAGCGTACGCCGATCAGCAACCGCAGGCCGCGTCCCCGGTCGGCGAACGGTTCGCCGTCGAGCCGCGGTACCGGGACCTGGTCCAGCTGTCGCGCACAGAACTCGTTGAGCGGCGCCAGCACGTCCTCGATGATGCGCTGCCGTTCGTCCGCCTCGTCGAGGCCGTCGATGACGAGGGTGACCGCGTCGTCGCGGCCCCGGAGCGCGGCGAGGATCTGCTGGGCCGCCTCGACGACCGGGTCCTCGGTCGACCGGATCCTCCGGGGCCTCTCCCCCAGGGCTCCGAGGATGTCGTGGGCCAGCTCCGCCGCTCCCCGGTTCCGGGCCAGGACCGCCCCGGTGATGGAACCGGCCGCGGGGACGGTGCCCGGCTCGGACAGGTCGAGTGCCGTCTTGCACAGGGCGTCGTCGCGGAACGCCGGGTCGCTCAGGACGACGGCCCGGGCGAGCACGGCGGACTTGCCGCTGCCCGCGCTGCCGGTGACGAGGAGGACCCCGCGGGTGCGGGCCGGGCTGAGGAAGGCCGCGATGCCGCGGTTGATGTCCTCGCGGCCCCGGAAGTACCAGCCGGGGTCCTGGTCCTGGGTGCGCCCCGTGGCCCGGTCGAGCCAGTAGTCGCCGGCCGGCATGCCCGGCTGACGGCCGTCCGCGCCGGCCAGTTCGCGCACCCGGCGGTATCCGGGGTTGGGGATGCAGGGGGTGGGGGTGAGGACACCGCTGCCGTCGACCACCCGGTGGAGCCGGTGTCTCCTGCGCTCCGCCGGGGCCAGGCCGCGTTCGAACTCCGACATCAGCTCGACGACGCTGAGGTACGGGGTGGTGATGCCCGCGGTGGTGCGGAGCCGTTCGAGCGCGCCGCGCAGCAGGGTGGAGAACTGCCGGACCTGGACCGGCCGGTCGTGTCCGGCGGTGACGAGGACGTCGAGCCGGCAGGTGCTCCGGCGTTCGGCGCGGATGTCCTCGACCAGATCGTCGATCTCGCCGCTGATCTTTCCGGCGTAACAGGTGTTGACGATGACGAGGACGTTCCTGGCGTGGGAGTCGAGCGCCGCGGTGATGAGGTCGGTGGTGCGGACCGAGGTGTTGAGGTGGCGGCCCTTGACGGAGCCGGGCAGTTCCAGGAAGTGCGTCCTGGTGCCCGCGTAGCCGTGCCCGGTGATGAACAGGACCAGTGCCTCGCCCTCCATCTCCCGTACCCGGTTCTCCCGGAGGAAGTCCTCGACGTGCTCGCGCCGGGTGACGGCCGGGGCGGGGACGTGGCGGAATCCGTCGGAGGCGACCGGTGAGGACCACCACTCGGCGACGACGTCCAGTTGTTCGTCGATGCCCGCGGTGAAGCTCTCGTCGCCGTCGCCGTAGTCGCGTACGGCCAGCGTGAGCAGCGTCCGCTGGGACCCGTTCTGCTCGGCGACCTGATTCCGCCCCAACTCGCCCACCGTGTCGCGCATCTCTCTAGTCTTCCAGTCATGACGAAGCCGCCGCAGACGAATCCGGGCCGCAGTCCCGGCAGCACCCCCCGCTTCCTTCCGGACGTGACTCCGGCCGTCACGCACGACGCGGTCGTGATCGTCCCCGGCATCATGGGAAGCGAGCTGTACGACACCGTCACCGGAAAGGTGCTCTGGGGGCTGGCGCATCCCCAGTGGCTCGCCAAGGCCTGGCTGACCCGGGACGGCCTCGCCCCTCTGCACCTCACGCCGGAGGAACAGGCGGGGGAGCACGGGCGGATCCAGCCGCGCAGGCTCCTGCGGGCCCCCGTGTGGATCCCGTTCGTTCGGGGCATCGAGCCGTACCACAAACTGACCCGGGCGATCGAGGAGACCGTCGCCCATCCCGACGCGGTGCTGCCCTTCCCCTATGACTGGCGGCTGCCGGTCGAGGTCAACGCCCGGCTCCTCGCGGGCCGGGCGCGCAGGCATCTGGAACGGTGGCGCGGGCACCCCGCCCACACCGCGGCTCGCCGCCGGGCGCTCGACGAGCGCGAGGGGCGACTCGTCTTCGTCGCCCACTCCATGGGCGGGCTCGTCACCCAGGCGGCGCTCACCCTGGGTTTCGACGACGACCTGGCGGCGGATACCCGGGGAGTCATGACGCTGGGAACACCGTTCCAGGGCTCCGTCGTCGCGGCGAACATCCTCAACGCCGCGCAGGGCGCACCGCTGCCGCTGCCGCACCGCAGGCTGGCGGTCCTGGCCGCCGCGATGCCGGGCGTCCATGACCTGCTGCCCCGGTTCGTCTGCCTGGAGGAGGGCGACGGGGCTCGCCGGCTCGCCCCGTCGGACGTCGGCGCGCTGGGCGGGGACGAGGAACTCGCCAAGAGATCCGGGGAGTTCTTCGCACGGCTGTCCGGGCACGAGCTGCCCCACCACCGCCCGGTCGCCGGAGTCCACCAGGACACGGTGCAGTCCCTGCGGCTGGTGAACGGCGAGGTCCTGGCGTCCGAGTACTGCTTCCGCTCCCACCGGGACGGTGAGTTGAGGCGCGACGAGAACGGGGTGGCTCTGCGCTTCGGGGCCCGGGGGGACGGTACGGTCCACCGGGATTCGGCGTCCCCGAGGGGCGGGGCGGTCCCGATCGCGCTCCAGCACGGTGCGCTGGCGAGCGGCAGGGCGGCACGGCACGCGGTCGTCGACTTCCTCCTGGAGGAGGACGACCTCGGTCCGGACCAGGCCGGCGAGGGCCTCGGGCTGACCGTCCCGGACTACGTGACGCCGGGGGCGGCCTGGCCGCTCCGGATCACCGGGACCGACGACCCGTCCGGGATCGACTGCACGGTGGCCTCGGTCGACGGCCCCGTCCGCCGCCAGGTCCGTCCGTACGCGGAGGACGGCGACGCGCTGACGGCCGACGTGGAACTCCCCGAGGCCGGGCTGTACCGGGTCACGGTGGAGGCCGACCGGCTGCCCTCGCCGCTGACGCAACTGGTGTTCGCCGGCCCCGACGGCACCCGGCCGCCGGAGCGCTGACAGGGGGCCGGGCCGCCCGGAGCGGGGCCTCCCGGATCCGGGCCGGGCAGGCCTCGGCCCGGACGCGCGGCGACGGGTGCCCTCAGATCAGCCCGTGCCGCATCGCGTATCCCACCGCGTGGGCCCGGTTGCGCAGTTCGAGCCGGGTCGCCACCTCGTGCAGCACGTTCTTGACGGTGCGTTCGGAGTACGAGGTCTTCTGTGCGATCTCCGCGGTGTCGCAGCCCTCCGAGACCAGCCGGATCATCTCCGCCTCGCGCGCGGTGAGGGTGGAGAGCGTGAGCCCCCGGGGGTCGAGGACCGTCCGCTGGAGGGAGCTGACGTGGTCGAGGAGCTTGCCGAGCAGATCGCCCGGCAGCACGCCTTCGCCGTTGGCCATCGCCCGCACCAGGTGGACCAGCCGGTCCTGGTCGGCCTCGCCGCGCCGGAGGACGGCGGCGACCCCGCACTCGATCATGGTCTGGAGGGCACCCGACTCGAAGAACCCCACGACCAGTCCGGTGCGGGTGGAGGTGTTGCGCTGGAGGCGGTGCAGGAGCTGGACGGTGGGCTCGTCCATCATGTCCACCACGACCAGGGAGACCTCTGCCCGGTCCGCCTCGTCCTCCGGCAGCAGTTCTATCTCGGGCCGCACCCGCAGTTGGTGGATCATGCCGGTCTGCAGGATCAGGTCCTCCGCGTACACCGCCACGGAGACCCGGCCCGCGGGCGCTCCCGCGGAGCCGGCCGTGCGGGGATGCGCCGCGTCGGGCCTGCGGTAGTGCCCGCGCGTCGCCGTGCCGTTCGTCATGCTGTTCTTCGTGTCCGTGATCGTCGTCATCGTTCCGTGCCCGTCTTCCTCAGGTACTTCAGCCCGATATGCCTACTGGTCCTCGTGACGCCCCCGCCGGTCGGGGCATGGCCCGCGGGCTCGCGGAGGGGGCGCGGGGACACCGTGCCGAGGGGCCCGCGGGGCACCACCCCTGCCCGCTTGTTGCCCTCGCGTCTCTGCTGCCGAGCGGTGCGGGCGGCCTAACGTCGCAGAGTGACCACATCTGCCGAACTCGAAAGCCCCACGGTGACGGTGTCGCCTGGCGGTACCGCGACGACCTCCCTGACCGTGCGTAACGACGGCGACATCGTCGAGGCCTACACCCTCGAGGTGGTCGGCGACTGCGCCGCCTGGAGCACCGTCGAGCCGGCGCGTGTGTCGCTTTACCCGGGCACCTCCGAGACGGTGACCCTGACCTTCGCCCCGCCGCGCTCCCACGAGGTCCGGGCGGGTGAAACCCCCCTGGCCGTACGGGTCCTGCCCGCGGAGCGGCCCGAGTCGGTGGTGGTCCCCGAGGGCACGGTGACCGTGGAGCCCTTCCACGAGCTCCGCACGGAGCTGGAACCGCGCCGCCGCCGGGGCTGGCTGGGCGCCCGCTTCCGTACCGCGGTGCAGAACAAGGGGAACACCCCGGTCGATGTGGCCCTCACGGGCAGGCAGGCGGGGGAGGATCTGCGGCTGACCTTCACGCCGGACAAGAAGCGGCTGGAGCCGGGAGAGTCGGCGGAGGTCGGGCTGAAGGTCCGGGCCCGGCAGCTGATCTGGTTCGGCGAGCCCGTCACCTGGCCGTTCGAGGTCCGGGCGACCGAGGGCGCCGAGGAGGAGGCCGGGGACGGGCAGCCCGGTGGACCCGAGCCGCTGCCCGGGGAGTTCGCCCAGATACCGGTGCTGCCCAAGTGGCTGCTGATCGTGCTGGCGGCGCTGCTGGCCCTGCTGCTCGCGTGGTTCACCCTGGTGCGGCCCGCGGTGCGGAGCACGGCCGAGCAGGCTGGGACGGAGGCCGCGCAGAAGGAGACCGAGCGCGGCAAGGAGCAGGGGGCGACCCCGCCCGGCGGCGCGGACAACCCGGCAGGTGGCCGGGGAGAGGGAACCGGTCCGGACGGAACGGGCCCCGGTACGGGCGGTTCCGGCCCGGGTGGTTCCGGCGGAGGCGGGGGCAACGGCGGGGGTGGAACCGGAGGCGGACAGCAGGGTTCCGAGACCATCGACGTGCAGACCCGGGCGGGGGCCACGGCGGAGGGGTCCTACAAGGTTCCGGCCGGGAAGGTGTTCGGCGTCACCGACGTCGTGGTGGCGAACTTCCAGGGCGACGAGGGCATCGTGACGATCTCCTTCGGAGACAACAAGATCACGACGATCGCGCTGGAAACCTTCCGCAACCAGGACTATCACTGGGTCACCCCCATTCAGGTTCCGGAGAACGCCACCGTCACCGCTTCCGTCACCTGTGCCAAACCAGGCACTCCGGCCACCGGTACACAGGCTTCCCAGTGCCATCAGGTGCTGAATGTCAGCGGCGTGCTGAGCGATCTCGCACGATAGAAACGGCGACGCCGAGCGTTCTGCTTCGCCTGCCGACGAGACAACAGCAGAAACCCGGCTGAGAGGAAACCCGGCGTGTCGGGCGGTGGCGGATTCGCCCTCCCGGATACACCAGAGGTCTCGACCAGTTCGGTCGCCCGCGGCGGCAGCAGCATCGGAAGAATATCCGCATCCGATGGCCGCGGGCACGAATGCGCCTGCTCAGCAACGGTCCTGATGGTTCGAGGACGCTCGGCGGGTGTCCGTTCGGAGCGTCCCCATGCCCGCTTCCCCCTTCCGTCTACGACCAAAACCGCCCCCCTTCTCCGCACATTCTGGCCGAATCGCATCAGCTCGGAGCGCTTGCCCGGCGACCCCGGACGGCGATCGACCGACCGGGGTTTACCGGGAAAAAAGAGATACCAAACACATCAAGTCCCTGGCGCGGCGTTCGCCCTTCCCCCCATCCTCCTGCGGGAGCCACGGCATCGGTCCGTTTCGTAGCACGTTGTTCTCGCTCTCTTCATGTCGCCCGTTCTCTTCATGTGTCGCCCGTTCTCTTCATGTGTCGCCCGTTCTCTTCATGTCGCCCACGGAATGCGTGCCGGCTCCGTGAATACGGCGGCCGTTCCGTCCGGCCCGCCAAGGGCAGCGTTACCCGGCGTACGGGGGCCCGTAAAGGCAGCCTCATTGCCCCGCGTCCAGGACTCCGGGGCCTACTCCCCGCCCGGCCGGACGGTCAAGACTGGACAGTGATCGAGTGACCGTCCAGAAGGAGCGAGCATGCCGTCGTACCTCACCCCCGGTGTTTACGTGGAGGAGGTGCAGTCCGGAGCACGGCCCATCGAAGGTGTCGGCACCGCGGTCGCAGCCTTCGTCGGCTTCGCCGGGACGGGCCCCTTCCATCAGCCGACGCTGGTGACCAACTGGGACCAGTACGTGCAGACGTTCGGCGCCTTCACCGCCGGCACCTATCTGGCGCACGCCGTCTACGGCTTCTTCGCCAACGGCGGCGGCGCGGCCTACATCGTGCGCATCGGCGGCCCCGCGGAGGGCACGGCGCAGGCCGCGGTCGCCCAGGCCCCCGCTCCCGTCGCGCTCGGCGGGTTCCTCGTCTCCGCAAAGCCCGGCACGGGCGCGGACCTCTCCGTGGAGATCACCGACGCCGAGGGCGAGAACTCCCCGGAGGACCGTTTCCGGCTGCTGGTCCGCCAGGCCGGCAAGGTGGCCGAGACGTACGACGTCTCCACCCGCAAGAACGTCAAGGGCTACCTGGTCACCCAGGCCCGCGACTCCAAGCTGGTCCAGGTCACCGAGCAGCCCGGCGCGGCGCAGAGCCGCCCCGAGAAGCAGACCGTCGCCCTCGCCCCCGCCGCCGCGGGCGCCCCCGGCTCCGGTGTGGCACGGCTCGACGCCTCGGAGTACGTGGGCGATGCCTCCGCGCGTACCGGGTTCTCCGGCCTGGAAGCGATCGACGAGATCACGATGGTCGCCGTCCCGGACCTGATGAGCGCCTACCAGCGCGGCGACATCGACGCCGAGGGCGTCAAGACCGTGCAGCTGGCGGTCATCTCGCACTGCGAGCAGATGGGCGACCGGGTCGCCGTCCTCGACACCCCGCCGGGCATGAACGCCCAGCGTGTGCGCACCTGGCGCAACGAGGACGCCGGCTACGACTCGCGCTACGCGGCTCTCTACTACCCGTGGGTCAAGGTCTTCGACCCGGCGAGCGGACGCAACTCCCTGGTCCCGCCGAGCGGTCACGTGGCCGGCGTCTGGGCGCGCAGCGACAGCGAGCGCGGCGTCCACAAGGCCCCCGCCAACGAGGTCATCCGGGGCGCGGTGGACCTGGAGATCCGCCTCAGCAAGGGCGAGCAGGACCTCCTCAACCCGATCGGCGTGAACTGCGTACGCGCCTTCCCGGGCCGCGGCATCCGCATCTGGGGCGCGCGCACCCTCTCGTCCGACCCGGCCTGGCGCTACCTCAACGTGCGCCGCCTCTTCAACTACCTGGAGGAGTCCATCCTCCTGGGCACCCAGTGGGTGGTGTTCGAGCCGAACGACGACCGTCTCTGGTCGAGCATCCGGCGCAACGTCACCGCCTTCCTCACCGAGGAGTGGCGACGCGGTGCGCTGTTCGGCCGCACGGCCGAGGAGGCGTTCTACGTCCGGTGCGACCGGAGCAACAACCCGCAGGAGTCGATCGATCTCGGTCAGGTCGTCTGCGAGATCGGCGTGGCCCCGGTGAAGCCCGCGGAGTTCGTGATCTTCCGTCTCTCGCAGTTCTCCGACAGCACCAGCCTCGTCGACGAGTGACCCTCGCGGTCCTCCCCCACCCCTTCACTTTCACCATCGATCGGAACAGGTGACACAGAGTCATGGCAGAGGGCGACGCTCTTTCCACCCACGTATTCGGCGTACAGCTCGGCGGCTATCTCGTGGAGTCCATCCAGGAGATCAGCGGCCTGACCGTCGAGGAAGAAGTCGTCGAGGTCCGTCAGGTGACCGCCGAGGGCAAGCAGATCATCCGCAAGCAGCCGGGCGCCCGACAGGCCGGCGAGGTGACGATCACCCGCGGGCTCGACCAGAGCAGCGAGTTCACCACCTGGATCAAGGAGACCCTCAACAACGGGGCCGTCGACACCGCGCGGCAGAACCTCACGATCGAGATCAAGGACTCGACCGGTGCGACCGTCCGCCGCATCCAGCTGATGCAGGGCTGGGCCTCCAAGTGGGAGGGCCCCTCCCTCAAGGCCGGCGAGTCCAGCGCCGCGACCGAGACGGTGACCATCACCTTCGAGGAGATCGTGGTCGAATGAGGCGCCGGACCGTTACGCCGGGCAGCGGCCTCGAAGAGGTCCTGGACCGCCTCGCCACGGCGCCCGCCGCACGCGAGGAGGCCGCCACGCCCGCTCCCGCCCGCCCCCGGGAACGGGAACGGGAGACGTTGCAGACGGAGTTCACCTTCGAGCTGCCGCGCGGCTACGTCGACGACGAGGGCCAGGTGCACCGCAGCGGCACCATGCGGCTCGCGACGGCCCGGGACGAGCTCCGCCCGCAGATCGATCTGCGGGTGAAGGAGAACCCGGCGTACCTGTCCGTGGTGCTGCTGAGCCAGGTGATCACCCAGCTCGGCGCGGTCACCGATGTACACGTCGGAATCGTCGAGCGGATGTACGCGACCGACGTGGCGTTCCTCCAGGACTTCTACCGCCGGATCAACAGCGAGGGCCACACGCATGCCGCGGTGACCTGCCCGCTGTGCCACGGGTCGTTCGAGGTGGACCTCTCGGGTGGGCGCCTGGGGGAATCGTGACGTACGCGCTTCCCCGGCTGCGGGAGGAGATCGCGTACGTCGCCTACCACTTCCATTGGCAGCGTGAGGACATTCTCGACCTCACCCACGGCGAGCGTCAGCAGTGGGTGCGGGAGATAGCGCGGATCAACACCCGCGTCAACGAAGGCGGGTGATCGTGTGGGGCTCGGGGACTGGCTGCGCCGGGCGGACCGGCAGCGCTCCGGCACACCCTCGCGAGAGGGCGGCGGGCACGCCGAGGTGTCCGCCGTACCCACTCCCGGCCCGGACTCCGGCCCCGCAGCCGCTTCGGCTTCCGGTTCCTCGGCGGCTTCTGGTTCCCCGGCTGCTTCCGGCGGTGACTGGGACGGTGGCTGGCGACGGGTGGCCCCGCCGTCGGTGACCGTTGCCCGGTCCTCGATCGGCGTGAGCGACGGGCTGCGGTTCCGGTCGCGGCTGGCCTCCTGGCAGAACCCGGCCCTCGGCGGCGAACTCGGCCACTCCGTGCTGCCGTCGGCCCCGGTCGGCCTCATCCACGGCGTCGCCCGACCGGGCCGCGCACGGACCGCCTCCCCCGGCGGACCGCTGCTGCTGCGCGCGGTCCGTCCCCCGGACGCCGACGAGCCCACCGCTCCCCCGACCAACCTGCCGCCCGCCTCGGTGAACCGGGCGTCGGGCAAGGGCAGCAGGACGAACGACGGTACGGGGACGGGGAAGCCGAGCCCTGGATCGCCGAAGGTCCAGCGGTCGGGCGCGGCGCGTACCCCGGCCCCCTCCAACACCACCGCCCCGCCACGGCCGTCCGCGTCCTCCGGTGCGCGCACTCCCGCCGCCGTACGTCCGCGGCGGATCGCCCCGCCGCTGATCGTCGCCCGGCGGCCGGCGATGCCGCTGCGGCAGATCGCCGGGCTCGTGCCCCGCACGCCCACCGTCTCTTCCGCCTCCTCCGGTCCCTCCGCATCCTCCGTTCCCTCCTCATCGGCCGCGCCGACCGCACCGGCTGCGGCCCCCGACGTCCAGCGGGCGGTGTCCGAGCGGCGGAGCGGTCCGGACCGTACGGTTCCGGAGGGCGACGCCCCGTCCCCCGACCGTGTCTCCGGCCGGCCCGCCGCCGATGTGGTCCGCCCGGCCCTGGGCAAACCTCTGCGCGAGTTGCCCGCCGGAGCCAGGCCGGCCGGTGCCGAAGGACCGGCGGGCGTCGTTCCGTCCGCGCCCGCGACGGCCCACCCGGCGGCGGAGATGCCGGTGCTCCAACGCCAGGCATCGGACCCGCCGAGCCCGTCGAGTCCTCCGGCCACGACTCCCGCCACACCCGCGCCCCGCTCGACCGGCTCGACCGGCTCGACCGGCTCGACCGGCTCGACAAAGGCAGCGGCGCCCGCACCTGCACGTCACTACCAGCCGTCGTCGCCGGAGACCCGGTCCCGTACACCCCAGTCACCCCGGTCGCCCCAGGGCGCCCAGCCGTCCGGTTCGTCGGCGCCCTCGGGGCCCTCCCCTTCGGTGCGGCCGGCACCGCGGGCCGACACCACCGGCGGCGCGCGGGCCCGGGCGCGGGGCGGGATCGGCACGCCGCTTCCCTCGCTGCCGCCTACGGCCAGGCTCGGCGGCGACGCGCCTCTGCTCGGTGACCGCGCGCCCACCGGGCCGCGGCCGGATCCGGGTCGGCCCCAGGGTTCCGGGCCCGCTGTTCCGGCCCACGCTCCGATACCACCGGGCGCGCCCTCCGCGATGCCGGTGCGGTCGGTCCCCGTCCCGCCGGCCGTACCCACCGCCGTACCCGTAGTGCCCTCGGGGCCCCCCGTTCCGTCGCCCGGAAGCGCGGCCGTCCAGCGCGCGGCGGACCCCGCCCGTACCCGGACAGGTCCGGCCTCCGCCGCTTCCCCGACGCCCGTACGCGTCCGGCCGATCGCTCGGGGCCGTACGGCCCAGAGCCCCGGCGGTCCGACGACATCACCCACGGTCCAGCGGTCACGGACGCTGCTCTCCGGCCGCGACCTGACGGTGAACACCGGTTCCGCCGAGGGGTTTTCGGCGCCTGTGAGGACGGCGGCGGGCGGCAGCACCGCGCGCCCGGTCGTGGCGGCGACCTGGCGGCGCGACGTGCGGCAGCCGGGCACCGGTACTCCGTCACCGGACCCTGCCGACGGGCGGACCGGTGGCGGGCCCGGCGCCGGCCCCCAGCAGCCGGCGTCCTCCGGTACGGCTCCGGGGACCCTGGTCCAGCGCTCGGCGACCGCGCCGCCCGCGCCCCGGGGCGGCACCGCCTTCACTGACCCGGCCCCGGGTGCCGCGCGCCCAAGCGCCGGACCCACCGCCCGGGGCGGCGGGAGCGAACCGGGTCGCGCGCCGGGGACCACGGCTGCCCCCGCCGGGCGCGGTCCGTCCGCCCGTGGCGTACTTCAGCGACTCGTACGACGATCCGAGCGGGCCACAACGCCCTCGCCCACACCGCCCGGCACGCCCACCCCGCGTCAGCCTTCCGGGCCTGCGGCCCGCCGGACTCCGCAACAGGTTTCCGCACGGCACGCCGCCCCGTCCTCGGGCCAGGCCACTGCCTCTGCCACTGCCTCTCGCCCCACCCCCGGCCCTGCCCCCGCCCCCGGCCCTGTCCCTGTTGTTCAGCGCGCCGCACCGCTCCCGCACGCCCTGCCCTCCCGGCCGGGGATGCCGTCAGCCGCGTCGACGCCTCCGGCATCCGCAGCGCCCCACGCCCCCGCCACGCGCCCCGTTCCCGTCGTCCGGCCGCATCCGCCCGCGGCGGCGCGTCCGGAAGCCGCCGTACCGGTGCAGCGGCAGGCCATGCCGGTGGCACCCGACGGCGCCGGTCCACCGGCCGCCGGCCCTGCCCCCGCGGGCGGCTCCGCCGCCGGCGTATCGCCTGCCCTCTCCGTACGGGTGCCGCCCCGCGCGCCCGTGCGGACCGCCGGAGCGGGCCACCCGGAGAGCAGGGCACAGGCGGTCCGGCGTGCGGCGGCGAACGCCGGGATCACCGGGGTTCCCGTGCAGGCCGCCCCGCCCAGGCCCGCCGCCGGGACGACGGGGGCGGCCACCGGTTCCGACGACGCTTCCGACGCCCCTGCGGCGAACCGGCTGAGCGGAACGGAGATCGAGGAACTGGCCCGCCGGCTCCTCGACCCGGTGAGCCGGCTCATCCGCGCCGATCTCCGCCGGGGCCGGGAACGCAGCGGGCGGCTGCACGACGGCCGCCGCTGACGGCACGTCACGCCCCGGCCCACCCCCGCACGCCCCGTACGAGAGACAGCAGAGAAGACGAGAGACGCATGACGGACAACATCTTCGCGACGAGCGTGTTCTTCAAGCTCGCGATCGGCGGCAGCGACCTGGGCGCGTTCCACACCTGCTCCGGCCTGGGCGCCGAGGTGGAGATGGAGACGTACGCCGAGGGCGGCAACAACGGATTCACCTGGCAGCTGCCGGGGCGGATCACCTGGACGAACATCACGCTGACCCGCCCGGTGACCGCCGACACCCTCAAGATCGCACGCTGGCTGAACGAGACGATCCAGCGGGTCGAGCCCAAGGACGGCGAGATCGTGGCGCTACGCCCCGACCTCAGCCCGATCATCAGCTGGCAGGTGCACGGCATCGTGCCGGTGCGCTGGCAGGGGCCCTCCTTCGATCCGGCCAACTCCCAGGCGGCGATCGAGACGCTGGAGATCGCACACGAGGGGCTGGAGCCCTCCTGACCGGCGGCAGCGCATCCGACAGGACCAGGACGAAGGAAGGAGGAACGCAATGTCACCCGCTCTCCGCGCGAGCCGCGCTCGCGCCCAGCTGACCATCATGGAACCGCCGTCGGCCGTCGGCGCCAAGCCCGGCGGGACGCTCGCCCGCCTCACGTTGCAGTTCAACCCCGCGAGGCTGTCGCTGAGCAAGAGCACCGAGTGGCGGCGCACTCCGTCCCGGATGGCCGGGCAGTCCGCGCTGCCCGAGTTCGTCGGCAGCGGGCCCCGGGCCCTGTCGCTGGAGGTCTTCCTGGACGCCACCGCCACGCACGACAACTCCGTGGAGAAGGCGGTGGAGCAGTTGATGACCGCGTGTGTCCCCACGCCCACGAGCCTGGCCCGCAAGACGCCCGCCAGCCCCTGGGTGCGCTTCGACTGGGGGACGTCCAAGACGACCTCGTTCGACGGGGTGCTCTCCAACCTCTCGGTCTCCTACACCCTGTTCGACGTCGACGGGAAGCCGCTGCGCGCCACCTGCTCCCTGTCGATCGAGGAGGCGAGCGTCGGCCCGGCCGGCCAGAACCCCACCTCGGGTGCGAAGGAGGCGCGGCGCACCCACCGGGTGGTGGCCGGGGACAGCCTGCCGCTGCTGGCCTGGCGGGAGTACGGCGACGCCACCGCCTGGCGGACCATCGCACACGCCAACGACATCGACGACCCCATGCAGTTGACCCCCGGCAGGGAACTCCTCGTGCCCGGACGGGAAGACCACCTGGCGGAGGAGACCCGATGAGCGGCAAGGAGTCCCCCGGCCGCTCCTTCGCCGCCGACCCGATCGTCGAGGCGCCCGCCGAGCTGCCCGCCGCCTGGGCCACCCAGTTGGTGAGCTGCGTCGTCGACGAGAACGTGGGCCTGCCGGACACCGCCGTTCTGATGTACCGGGATCCCGACCACACCTTCCTCGCCAAGACCGGCATCGGCATGGGCACCCCGCTGAAGATCTCGGTGGTCACCGTGCAGGACCGGGCGCGCGAGCGGCTGTTCACCGGGGAGGTCACCGCGGTCGAGCTGGACACCGACACCACCGGATCGTTCACCGTGGTGCGGGCGTTCTCCAAGGCGCACCGCCTCCAGCGCGGCCGGAAGGTCATGGCGTACCGGAACATGAAGACGGCGGACATCGTCCGCAAGGTCGCCGCCGGCGCGGGTCTGGCCTGCGGGCGGATCGAGGCCGCGCCCATCACGTACAAGCAGGTGACCCAGCCGAACGTGTCGGACTGGGAGTTCCTCCAGCACCTCGCGGCCGAGAGCGGGGCCACCGTGCGGGTGGACGACAAGGGCCGGCTCCAGTTCACCAAGCCGGACCCCGCCTCCTCGGCCCCCTCGCCCACGACCTCCGCCACGCGCGACCCGATGGTCCTGGAGTACGGGAACAACCTGCTGGCCCTGCGTGCGGTGCTGACCGGCGCCGACGGGGCGGACAGCGTCGAGGTGCGCGGCTGGAACGTCGAGACCAAGACCCGGCTGGTGGCCCGGCAGCAGTCCGTACGCAGCGACACCGTCACCCCGGGGATGAGCCCGTCGACGGCGGCCAAGATGTTCGGGTCGGGCTCCCGGACGACGATCGCCGACACCCCGTACCGCACCCAGGCGGAGACCCGTGCCGTGGCCGGTGCGCTCGCCGCCTCGGTCAGCGCCGGCTTCGGGGAGGTCGAGGCGGTCGCCTACGGGAACCCGCAGCTGCGAGCGGGCATGCCGGTGGCCCTCGGCAACGTGGGACCCGCCTTCTCCGGCCGCTACACCGCAACCGCCGCGCACCACGTCCTCGAACCGGACACCGGCTACCGCACGACGGTGATCGTGAGTGCCTCGCCGGACCGGTCGCTCTCGGGGCTGGCCTCCGGCGGCAACGCCCCCGCGCGCGGCCCGCGCATGCCGGGCCTGGCGATCGGGGTGGTGACCGACATCCGTGAGGAGGGCAGGGGCCAGCGCGGCTGGGTACGGCTGAAGTTCCCGTGGCTCGACGACATGTACGTCACCGACTGGGTCCGTACGGTGCAGTGGGGTGGCCAGGGCGGCGGCGGGGTGTTCAGCCCCGAGGTCAACGACGAGGTGCTGGTCGGGTTCGAGCAGGGACTGCTGGACAGTCCGTACGTGCTCGGCGGTCTCTACAACGGGGTGGACAAGCCCTCGCCGCACGACGTCCCGCTGGTCGACCCGACGAGCGGGAAGGTCAACCGCCGCTCCCTGGTGTCACGTTCGGGCAACCGACTGGAGCTGCTCGACGCCCCGCGCGGCCCGTCCGGGGTCCGTATCGCCAGCGGTGACAAGCGGCTCGACGTGATGCTCGACGAGAAGAAGGGCGAGATCACACTGACGGTGAAGGCCCGCGGCGGCACCCGGGAACTCAGCTCGGTGACGCTGTCCGCGTCGGGCATCACGCTCGACGCGGGGGCCACGGGCGACGTGAACATCAAGGGCCGCTCGGTGACCGTCAACGGCAGGACGGGGGTCACGGTCGACGGCGGGCTGCTCGCGGTCCTCAAGGCCAAGCTCATCAGGATCAACTGACCGCCCGACCGACCACCCGACCGCCCCTCGGTCCGCCCGTACACCCGCCCGCCCATGACGCCCGATTTCCCCGAAGTCCCTTTCACCTCTAGGAGAACCCCGGCCATGCCCCCCGCAGCCCGCACGGGCGACAGCACCGCCCATGGCGGTCTCATCGGCACCCCGCCCCCGGGTGCGGTGGCCGTGGCCACCGTGTTCATCGGCGGCCGGCCCGCGGCCGTCACCGGGAGCCTCCACGTCTGCGTCGTCCCTCCGCACGCGGCGCTCGGGCCGGGCAACGTGATCATGCCCGACCCGGCCGCCGCGCTCACCGGCCAGGTGCTGATCGGCGGGCTGCCCGCCGCCCGGATGCGGGACAGGACCAGCTGCGGGGCGCCCATCATCAGCGGTGCGCTGAACGTCCTGATCGGGGGCCCGATGTGAGCGGCGGCGGATTCATCGGGCGCGGCTGGGGCTTCCCCCTGCGGGTCGGGCCTACCGGCGGGATCGCGCTGGTCGAGCGGGACCGCGAGATCGAGGAGGCGATCGGCCTGATCCTCGGCACCGCGCCGGGCGAGCGGCCGATGCGACCGGAGTTCGGCTGCGGCATCCACGACTACGTGTTCGCGCCCGGCGACGGGGCGACGGCCGGACGGATCGCGCAGGAGGTCCGCACCTCGCTGGAGCGGTGGGAGCCGCGCATCGAGGTGACGGACGTGGTGATCGCGTTCGACGCCATCGAGGAGGGCACGCTCTACATCGACGTGCACTACACCGTGCGGGCCACCAACGACCTGCGCAACCTCGTCTTTCCCTTCTACACGATCCCGTCGTCGGAGGGCTCTTCCGAGGGCTCGTCCGGGACCGCTCGGGAAGCGGGAGTGCGCTGATGGCCCTGCCTTCGCCCAATCTGGACGACCGACGTTTCCAGCAACTCGTCGACGAGGCCAAGCGGTACGTCCAGCAGCGCTCCCCCGAGTGGACCGACCACAACGTGTCGGACCCCGGGGTCACGCTGATCGAGACGTTCGCCTACCTGGTCGACCAGTTGCTGTACCGGCTGAACCGGGTGCCGGACAAGAACTACGCGGCCTTCCTCGACCTGCTGGGCGTCACCCTGTTCCCGCCGGCCGTGGCGCGGGCCGAGATCGACTTCTGGCTGTCCGCGCCGCAGCCGGAGACCGTGCACCTCCTCGCGGGCACCGAGGTCGCCACCGCGCGCGGGGAGGCCGAGGAGCCGGTGGTGTTCTCCACCTCCGAGGACCTGCCGATCGTGCCGAGTTCGCTGGTCCGGCTGGTCACCGCCCCGGTGTCGGGCGAGCAGACGGACCGGACCGGACCGCTCGGCGCGGGCAAGGACATCCCGTGCTTCCAGGCCCGGCCGGAGCCCGGCGACGCCCTGCTGTTCGGGCTGCCCACAGCCGTGCCCCGGTGCATTGTCGCCGTCCGCCTCGACAGCCGGGTGGAGGGCGTGGGCGTCGACCCGCGTCAGCCGCCGCTGGTGTGGGAGGCGTGGGACGGAGCCCGCTGGGTGACGTGTGCGACCGGCACCGACAGCACCGGCGGGCTGAACAGGCCCGGCGAGGTCGTCGTGTTCGTCCCCGCCGGGCACACCGCGTCCGTCGTGGCGGGGACCCGGGCGGGATGGCTGCGCTGCCGGGTCACCGCTCCGGAGCCGGGCCAGCCGTTCTACTCGGAGTCGCCGACGATCCGCGAGGCCGAGGTGTTCACGGTCGGCGGCACGGCGGCCGCGGAGCATGCGGAGACCGTCCTCGACGTGCCCCTCGGGACGTCCGAGGGCGTCGCCGGGCAGCGGTTCTCGGTGAGCCGGGCACCGTTGCTGCTGGACGGGGAGCCGCCGGTCGTCCAGGTGTCGACGGACGAGGGCTGGCAGGTGTGGACCCCGGTCGAGCACTTCGGCGCGTCCCGGCCCGGCGACCGGCACGTGCGGATCGACGCCGTCGCCGGGGAGTTCGCGTTCCCGCCGGAGGTGCGGGAGCCGGACGGCACGATGCGCGCGTACGGAG
This sequence comes from Streptomyces sp. NPDC104313, assembly GCF_055583985.1. Classification (NCBI taxonomy): domain Bacteria; kingdom Bacillati; phylum Actinomycetota; class Actinomycetes; order Kitasatosporales; family Streptomycetaceae; genus Streptomyces; species Streptomyces sp. NPDC104313. The sequence goes on along the minus strand of NZ_JBVJMW010000005.1, from coordinate 166,668 downwards.
CGGTGCCGGAGAAGGGCGCCCAGCTCCGCGTTCCGCGCTACCGGACGGGCGGCGGCGCGGCGGGCAACGTCGCCCGGGGCGCCATCTCCGTACTGCGCAGTTCGGTGCCGTACGTCGCGGGAGTGAACAACCGTGAAGCGGCGACCGGCGGGGTCGACGGGGAGAGTGTGGAGAACGCGAAGGTGCGCGCGCCCAACATCCTGCGGGTGCAGGAGCGGGCGGTGACGGCCGAGGACTACGAGGTCATCGCCCGGGAGGCCGCGCCGTCGCTGCGCCGGGTCCGGTGCCTGCCGGCCGTGGCGGGCGAGGCCGGTGCGGTACGGGTGCTGGTGGTGCCCGACGCGGTCGCCGACGAGGACGGCCGGCTGCGGTTCGAGCAGCTGATCCCCTCCGACCCGGTGCTCGCGGCGGTCACCGAGCGGCTCGACGAACGGCGGCTGGTCGGCACCCGGCTGGTCGTGGAACCGCCCGCCTACCAGGGCGTCACCGTCGTCGCCCGGCTGGTGGCCGCGCCCGGCGATGTGGACCGGGTCCGGGCGGAGGCGCTGGAGGCGCTGTTCCGGCACATCGACCCCCTGCGGGGCGGGGCGGACGGCCGGGGATGGCCGTTCGGCAGGCCCGTGCAGTACGGGGAGGTCTTCGCCGTGCTCCAGAGCGTGGAGGGGGCCGGCCTGGTGGAGGACGTCCGGTTGTTCCCGGCGGACCCGATCACCGGGCGGCGCGGGGCGGCGGTGGACCGTGTCGACGTGGCTCCGGGAGCCCTGGTCTTCTCGCACCAGCACCAGGTGGTGGTCACCGCGAACGCGGCCGGTGAGGGCGTATGACGCGGGCCGCGGTTCCCGGGCTGCCCAGCCGGTACCCGATCGGCGAACTGCTGCCCGCCCTGTACGCGGACGACGACCTGGCCCAGCGGTTCACGGCGGGCCTGGACACGGTGCTGGCCCCGGTCCTGTCCACCCTGGACAACCTGCCCGCCTACTTCGACCCGTCACTGGCCCCGGCCGACTTCCTGCCCTGGCTGGCGTCGTGGGTGGGCGTCGAGGCCGATCCGGCGTGGCCGGTCGAGCTGCGCCGGGCGGTCGTCGCGCGCGCTGTGGAGCTGCACCGGTGGCGTGGCACGCGGCGGGGTCTCATCGAACGGCTGCGGCTCTGCTGCGGTGTGCACGCGGACGTCCGGGACGGCGGGGGCGCCACCTGGTCGGCCGAGCCCGGCGCGGCTCTCCCGCCGCCGCCGACCGGTGAACTGCTCGTCCGGGTCTGGCCGGTACGCGAGGGCGTCGCGGTGGACCCCCGCCGCGTCCTGGACGTCGCCGCCGCCTCGTGCCCCGTCCACCTCACCTGCCGGGTGGAGGTCCTGCCGGGCCCGCCCGGAGAGCCCGAACAGACAGGAAACTGACGTGATGCGTTCGTGCCCGGCATGCGGTACGGCCAACGGCGGGAGTGACGACTTCTGCGGCAACTGCGGCGGCTACCTGGGCTGGTCCTCCCAGCCCGCGCGGCCGACGCGAGCGGCGGCTCCGGAACCGGAGCCCGATCCGCAGCCCGAACCGGAGCCCGAGCCGGCGGCGGTGAAAGCAGAGGCGCCGGTGGCGAAGCCGGAGCCGACCGGGCCGCCGACGCCCCCCGCAGCGGACCCGGGTCCGCCCGCACCGGCACCCGCGCCTGCCTCCGTCCCTTCACCTTCACCTTCACCTTCGGAGCCGTCCGTCCCACCGGCGCGGCCCGCACCCGACGCCCCGGAGCAGCGGCCACCGCGCCCCGGTCCCGCGTCCCCGGAACGCCCCGAGCCACCCGCTCGGCCCGCCCCCGCGCGCCCCGAGCAGCCGCCGATACCGCCCCGGGCCGCTCCCGCGCCGGCGAAGCCCCCCGCTGCCGCTCCCGTACCGCCGGGGCCCACCGCGCCTCCGGCGAGTCCCGTACCGGCGCCGCCGCCGCTACCTCCGGTGCGGCCCGCTCCCGCTCCCGTACGCCCCGGAATCCCGGCGTCCGCAGCGGCGTCCGGGAGTGCGTCCCTGGCGGACGAGGAGGTCGAACCGATCGGGGCGGTGCGGCCGGCCAAGCCCGCGGCCCGGCGGCCCGTCGTGCGGCCGGTGGAGGCGGACGAGACGCCGGACGGTCCGCCCTGCCCGGCCTGCGGCACGCCGAACCTGCCCGGGCGCCAGTTCTGCCGACGGTGCGCCGCTCCGCTCCGGGTCCGGGAACAGCCCGCCGCCCTGTCGTGGTGGCGCACCGTGTGGCCGTTCCGCCGCCGGGTGCGCGGGGGTTCGGGCCGGGCGCTGCGGCGGACGCTCCTGGTCCTGGTCGTGGCCGGGCTGCTGGTCGCGGGGTTCCTGCTCCTCCCGTTCGGGCGCTATGTCTTCGAGGACGTCCGGGACAAGCTCGGCGGCACGGCGGAGATCAGCCCCACCGGGGTGACCGCCAGCGCCTCGGCTCCCGGTCACCCGGCGAGCTCGGCGATCGACGGCCTGACGGACAGGTACTGGGGCGCTCCCGCGCTCGGCGCGTCGCTGACCTCCTCGTTCAAGACGCCGTTCCGGCTGGTCGGCGTCGTGGTGTACACCGGTGTGTCGAAGGAGCCGCAGGAGTTCCGGCGGGGCGCGCGGCCGACCCGGGCGGAGCTGATCGTCACCACGAAGGACGACAAGGTGCACAAGAAGACCGTGACCTTGAACGACAAGCCCGGCAAGCAGACGGTACGGACGGGCATCAGCGACGTCGTCTCCGTCCGCTTGGTGCTGCGGGAGGCGACCGGCCAGGGCGAGGGCCGGCCGATCGCGGTCGGCGAGGTCGAGTTCTTCAAGCGCACCTGACGGAAGGCCCCCGCCGCACCCGTCCGGCGCTCCCGGCGGGGGCCGCCGCCCGGTTCAGCGCTCCGGCACGAACCGCCGGCCGTCCCGTCGGCGTCGGCCGTCGGGGCCGGATTCGCCGGGGCCGGATTCGCCGGGGCCGGGTTCGCCGGGGCCGCGCCCCGTCCCGGTCGGGGTGACCGGCCGACGCAGACGTCCCAGCATGACGTTCAGCCCCAGACTTCCCTCAACTACCCATAGCCGCTCAGCAGTTCCAGCCGATGGAACAATTTCGGTCACCTATGGCTTCCCCCCGCCCTCCACTCGGGGTTGACTGAGGCTCACGCATGGTGACGCGACCGCCCTCGCCGACTCGCCGACCGCGCTCCGGAGCCACGGCCCCGGTGGAGGAGAGAGGACAGCGATGACCGGCCCACCTCGTACGGTCATCCCTTGGCCAGGACTCGCGGATGCCCTGCGGCTGCCCTCCGACGAGTGCGCGACCATGCGCGATCATCGGGAACGCGCGGCGTGCGTCGCCCATCCGTATCCATTCGACGAGGGGCAGCAATGAGCCAGATCACGTTACCGCTGTTTCACATGCCGTTCGAGAGTGTCGGGTGCCATCCGGGCCTGGCCGAAACCCGTAAGGCCGCCTGGGAATGGGCCGGATCCGAAGGTCTCGATCTGTCCGCACCGGCCCGGAAGAAGATGATCCGGACCCGCCCGGAACTATGGATATCCCTCATCTTCCCGCAGGCCACGCAGGATCATCTCGACCTCTTCTGTCAATGGCTCTTCTGGGCCTTCCTCGTGGACGACGAGTTCGACGACGGCCCGGCCGGACGCGATCCGCTGATGTGCGAGAACGCGATCACCCGCCTGGTGGACGTCTTCGACGGGGCCGCGCCGAACGGGCCCATGGAGCGGGCGCTCGCCGGGCTGCGGGACCGCACCTGCCGCGGGCGGTCGCCGCAGTGGAACCGGCAGTTCCGGCGGGATATCGCCGCCTGGCTGTGGACCTACTACGCCGAGACCGTCGAGCGGGCCGCCGGACAGGTGCCGAGCCGGGCCGAATTCGCCAAGCACCGGCGGGATTCGGTCGCCATGCAGCCCTTTCTCTGCCTGCACGAGATCACCGCCGGAATCGACCTCCCGGATTCCGCCCGGAGTCTGCCCGCCTATATCGCCCTGCGGAACGCGGTCACCGATCATTCCGGCCTCTGCAACGACATCTGCTCCTTCGAGAAGGAAGCCGCTCTCGGGTACGAGCACAACGCCGTACGGCTGATTCAGCGCGACCGGCGATCCACCCTCCAGGAAGCGGTCGACGAGGCCGGTATCCAACTGGCCCGGATAGCCGAGCGGGTGCAGCGGGCGGAAAAGGAACTGATCGAGGAAATCGAGGCGGCGGGCATCGGCGGCCCGACCCGGGCGGCCCTGGAGCGCTGCGTCCAGGACTACCGGGGACTCGTACGGGGCGACTTCGACTACCACGCGCGCGCCGAGCGCTACACCCGCCCGGATCTGGTCGAGCCGGACGAACGGGACTCGCTGTCCCAGTACTTCGCCGCCTGAACCCTCCGCCCGGACGACGACCGCTCCGCGTGGCACGGGGCCCGGGAATCGCCTTCCCGGACCCCGGCCGGGAGGCGGTTCCGGGGCCGCCGTGACCCCTGGACGTTTCCTGTCGGACCAGGGCAGGGTGAGGCGTGGCCCGGTCCGCCCCCATGGAAGACTGGGGCCCGCAAGCGTGTCCCGGGGCGCTCCAACGGCCGGGCCGACAGAGGAGTCGTGCCCCCGGTCAGCGACTGACCGGCCGGGAATGCCCTGCCTTCCAGCCAGCGTCGTCCCCGGGGAATCACCTATGAGAGCACAGCGAAGAGTTTGGGCCACGGCCGCCGTCACGACGGCGGCCGTGGCGGGTGTCCTGGTGTTCCAGGGCGTGACCGGCACCTCCGACGCCGACCGCGACGGGCGGGCGGCGGACGCCAAGTCCGCCCCGGTGAAGGCCGATGTGCACAGGACCGCGCTGAAGACCTCGCCCGACGGCGGCTCCGCGTCGCTCGCGCGGCGCGACACCGAACCGTTCAGTCTGCTCGGCGTCACCTGGACCGATCCCGCCGCCGAGGTCACGGGCCTCGTCGAGGCCCGTACCCGGTCCGCCGCCACCGGTGGGTGGACCGGCTGGCTGCCCCTGGACACCGAGATCGACGGGCGCACCGAGACCGGCCGGCCCGGCGTCCGCGGCACCACCGAACCCCGCTGGGTCGGCCCCTCCAACGGCGTCGAGGTCCGCGTCCGCGCCGGGGACGGCGCCCGGGCCGGACTGCCCGGGGGCCTGCGGCTCGACATGGTCGATCCGGGCGGCGACACCACACCGCTCGCCGCCGAACCGGCCGCGTTCAGCATCGAGGAGACCCCCTCCGAGGAGCCCGCGCCCGGCGGGGAACCGCCGGTCACCTCGCCCACGGAGCCGGCCGCGGAGCCCACGGACGAGCCGTCGTCCACCCCGACCACCGAGACCCCGGCGCCGCCGAGCCCGAGCACCGAACCCCCCACGCCGTCCGGGTCGCCGACGACGCCCACCACCTCACCGTCGCCGACGCTGTCGCCCGCCCCGCCGTCCACCGTTCCGCAGCCGCCGATCGTCTCCCGGACGGCCTGGAAGGCGGACGAGTCGCTCAGCCTCGAGGCGCCCGACTACCTGGACCAGGTCAGGGCCGTCTTCGTCCACCACACGGCGCAGACGAACGCGTACTCCTGCGCCGACTCGGCGGCCATCGTGCGCGGTCTGCACACGTACCACGTGACGTCGAACGGCTGGAAGGACCTCGGTTACAACTTCATCGTCGACAAGTGCGGCACGGTCTTCGAGGGCCGCACGGGCGGTGTGGACCGGCCCGTGATGGGGGCGCACACCTACGGGTTCAACCGGGACACCACCGGCATCGCCGTGATCGGCATGTACACCGACACCAAGGCCGCGACCGCCGCGACCACCTCGGTCGCCCGCGTCGCCGCGTGGAAGCTCGGCCAGTACCAGGCCGACCCGGCCGGTTCGGTCCAGCTCACCGCCGGGGCGAACGGCAACAACATGGACCACCAGAAGTTCGCCGCCGGCAAGCAGTACGCCTTCCCGCGGATCTCCGGGCACCGGGACGGGTTCGCCACCGAGTGCCCCGGCCTCTCCCTCTACCAGCAGTTGCCCGCCGTCCGTTCCCTGGCCGCGGGCCCCGTCACCGGTCTCACCATCGCCTCGGTGACCGGGGCGAGCGCCTCCGGCTCCACGTACTACACCCGGTCGAAGATCACCGTCGGCTGGAAGGCGACCACGCCGGCCTCCTTCGTCAAGGGTTACGAACTGCTCGTCGGCGGGAAGCCGGTGGCCACCGTCGAGGGCGACGTCACCTCGGCCCCGGCCACCCTCGCCGCCGGCAAGCACTCCGTGCAGGTCCGGGCCACCCACCAGTCGGGGAAGACCTCCCTGTCCCCGGTCGCCACCGTGGTCGCCGACACCGCACCGCCGGTCTTCTCCACCAAGCCGGCCCTCACCCTGCGCACCGGCACGGTGAACTCCACCTCCGTCCCGCTCACCCTGAAGTGGAAGGCCACCGACGCCGCCTCCCTCAAGGAGGTCCGGCTGACCGCCCCCGTCGCCAGGACGTACGGCCCGACCACGGTCAGCGCCTCGCACACCGCGAAGCCCGCCAAGGCGACCGCCTGGAAGATGACGGCGTACGACCGCGCGGGCAACACGGCCGCCGCCCCGGTGTCCGGGACCCCGGTGATCCTCAAGGAGTCCGCCGCCAAGAAGGGCGGCAAGTGGACCACCAAGTCCTCCGGCAACTACCTGGGCGGCAAGTCGTACTCCAGCAGCACCAAGGGCGCCAGTCTGACCTGGACGTTCACCGGCCGGTCGGCCGCCTGGGTGGTGTCGCGGGCCGCCACTTCGGGGCAGGCATACGTCTACGTCGACGGGAAGAAGGCCGCCACGGTGGACCTGAAGTCCTCCACCACGAAGTACCGGCAGGCGATCTGGACGAAGTCCTGGTCCTCCAGCGCCAAGCACACGGTCAAGATCGTGGTCGTCGGCACCAAGGGTCGGCCGGCCCTGACCACGGACGGGCTGGTCCACCTGAAGTAGCCGCCCGGACCACCGCACCACGAGAGGGGTTGGCACACACCGTGTCCGACATCGTGGCGGGGACTCCCCCGCAGGTGAGAACCGTGCACGGCACCGTGCGCGGTGCGGTGGAGCGGGGCGTCGCGGTCTTCCGCGGCATCCCGTACGCGGCTGGGCCGGTGGGCGCGCGGAGGTTCCGCGCGCCCGGGCCGCCCGAGCCGTGGACGGGGGTGCGCGAGAGCGTGGCGTACGGTCCGACGGCCCCCAAGCGGCCCTACGCCCCGCCGCTGGACCGGCTGCTGCCGGATCCGGCGGTGCCGGGCGAGGACTGCCTGAACCTCAACGTGTGGACGCCGTCGCCGGAGCCGGGGGCCGGGCTGCCGGTGCTCGTGTGGATCCACGGAGGTTCGCTGCTGCACGGCTCCTCGGCGGTGCCGGTGTACGACGGGTCCGCGTTCGCCCGGGACGGGGTGGTCCTCGTCTCGGTCAACTACCGCCTGGGCATCGAGGGCTTCGGCGTCTTCCCGGACGCGCCCGCCAACCGGGGGCTCCTGGACCAGCTGGCCGCCCTGGAGTGGGTGCGCGACAACATCGCAGCGTTCGGCGGCGATCCGGACCGGGTGACCGTGGCCGGGGAGTCGGCTGGGGCGGTCAGCATCGCCGCCCTGCTGGCCTCGCCCCGGTCGGCGGGACTGCTGCGGCGGGCGGTGCTCCAGAGCGGGGCGCCCGCCGCGCTGACGCCCGCCGCCGCGCGCGGGACGACCGAGCTGATCGCGAAACGGCTCGGGGTGCCCGCGACGGCCGCCGCACTGGCCGCCGTGGACCCCGAGGCGCTGCTCACCGCGCAGACCGAGGTCACCAGCGGCGGGAACCCGCTGACCGGCCGCAGCTCCTTCCAACTGGTCGTGGACGGCGAACTGCTGCCCCACGACCCCGTGGAGGCGCTGCACGCGGGCGCGTCCGCCGGGATCGACCTGTTGCTGGGGACGAACACCGAGGAGTACCGGCTCTGGTTCGTGCCCGGCGGCCTGACCGAGAGGATCAGCGAGCTGCGGCTCCGCCTCGCCCGGCTGAAGTTCAAGGTGCCGAACGCCACCGCCCGCACCTACCGCGCCAACCGCCCGGGCGCCTCCCCCGGGGAGATCCTCGGCGCGCTCGCGACGGACCTGCTGCTGCGGGTGCCGATCAACCGGCTGGCCGACGCCCGGACGCACGCGCCGGGTGCCACGTACGTCTACGAGTTCGGCTGGCCCACCCCCGTACAGCGGCTGGGTGCCTGTCACGCCCTGGAGCTGGGTTTCGTCTTCGACACGCTCGCCCACCCCGACACGATGGCCCTGACCGGCCCGGACGCCCCGCAGGAGCTGGCGGACGCGATGCACCGGGCGTGGGTGGACTTCGCGACGGGCGGTGACCCGGGGTGGCCGTCCTGGGACGCGCGGCGGCCCGTGACGGTCTTCGGCCCGGGCGCACCGGAGCTGGTCCTGGCCCCGCGCGACGACGAGTTGCGCGGCTGGAAGCCGTACCGGAGCTAAGGCCGCAGGGAGATCCAGTGCGGGTCGGGGACCACGGTGAGGAGTGCCGAGACCACCACGACCAGGCCCAGCACGACCTGTTCGCGGCGGGCCGGCCGGAGTGCGACCGACGGGTCGGCGTCCCGGAGCATCCGCCGCCGGGCCGCCACCGCCAGCACGCTGACCACGGCCATCAGCGCCAGCTTGACCAGCAGGGTGCGCCCGTAGGCGGAGGTGAACACGACGTCCAGCGGCAGCCGGCGCAGGGCCGACGCCGTGCCGGTGGCGGCGAGGGCGACGTACAGCCAGATCGCCAGGCGTGCGTACCGGCCGAGCAGTGCGCGGGCCGCGACGGGTGCGCCCCGCCAGAGCCACATGGTGCGCAGGACGTACAGCAGACCGCCGGTCCACAGCGAGGCGGCGGTCAGATGGACGACGGTGAGGGCGGCGCCGAACTCGGGGCTGTACGCCTCCGGGTGCGCGCGCAGGGCCTCCGCGCCGATGACGAGGGCGAGCGGGGCCAGCGCGAGGGCCGGGCGTCTGCTCGCGGCGCAGAAGGCGGCGATGACGAGGCCGTTGGCGATGAGGAGGAGCAGGCCGCCCTCGCGGGTGCCGTAGGTCTCGGTGATCCCGAGATCGCTGACGGCGGCGAGCCGGACGATCTGCCCGGCGGCGGCCGCCGCCCCGGCGAGCGAGGCGTACACCGCCCAGCTCCGTACGGCGGTGCGGGGGCGGCCCCGGACGGGCCGGATGAGCTGCGGGGCGAGGAGTTCGCCCAGGTGGAGGGCGAGCGCGGCGAACAGGACGGTGCGGAGCACGGTGGTGATCCCCGCGCCGGGTATCCGGAGCTCCCCGGTGCCGCGTGCCACGAGGCCGGGGCCCAGCAGGGCCACGAGGAGCGCGAGGGCGCCCGCGGCGCAGAACAGGAGTGGGGTGGTCCAGGAGCGTCCGGCCGGCCGCCCCGACGGTCCCGGTCTCCCGGGTGTCCCGCCGGCGAAGGGCGCCTCGCCCGTCGGCGCCGGTACGGCCGCCACCACCGCGGGCAGGCCGGGGCCGGTCGGCGCGGCCGGGTCGGCGGGGGGTCGGGAGAACATCACGGCCCGATCCTCGTCGGTGGACAGTCGGTGGACATAGACACGGCACGCCGCGCGCGGTGGGCGGGACCGGGACCGCTGGAAGGGGCCCGGAAGACACCCGGGAGGCACCCGGAGGGCACCCGGAAAGGGGCCCTGCCGGCGTATCCGGCGGCGGCCGGACCCCGATGGGCGCGGGACCGGCCGCCGCGGCGGATCAGGCCTTGTTCTGCGAGGCCCAGAACTCGTCGAAGGTGAGCAGGCCGTCACCGTTGACGTCGTGGGCGTTGATGATCGCCTGCGCCACCGTCTCGGTGACGAAGGGGTCGCCCAGCTGGGCCATCGCGCTCTTGTACTCGTTGGCCGTGATGAGCCCGTCGCCGTCTCTGTCGAACCGCTCGAATGCCGTCCGCGCCGACTCGATGTCCGCCACTGTTCCGCCCCTTCGTGATGCCGAATGTCAGGGGTCAGATTATCGGGCCGCTCGGGTGGCATCGGCGGCCGGTAGGCCCAGCAGCTCCGTGACCGTCACCGCGCGCAGCCCGCGACGGCCGATCTCGGCGAGAAGCAGCGGCAGCGCGTCGACGGTGACCGGGCGACCGAGACTCAGCTCCACCACCGAACCGTTGCGCAGCTCCCCCGCGACCTTCCGGGTGACGGCGGCGACGCGGGTGGCCGTGTGGTCGAGCGACTCCAGGTCGCAGCCGAGGACATGGGGGTAGCCGGCCCGCTGCGCGAGGCGCTGGAGGAGCGGGGAGACGTACGCGGTGGGCGAGGGGCGGAACCAGGTGCCGATGGACCCGGTGAGCCGGCGCAGCCGCCGGGCGCAGACGGCGATCTCCTCGTACACCGCGTGTTCGTCCAGGGACGCGAGGTCGAGGTGGTGCTCGGTGTGGTTGCCAATCTCGTGGCCCCCGTCGAGGATCCGGCGGGCCAGGCCGGGGTGTTCGGCGAGCCAGGTGCCGACCGCGAGCACCGTGACGCGCGCCCCGGCCTGTTCGCACCGGGCGAGTGCGGTGCGAGCGAGGTCCGGGTCGCCCCGGCCGTCGAAGGTGAGGGCTACGCGGGGCCGGTCGCGGGGACCGTGCGTGATCCGGAAGGGCATCCCGGGGAAGCGGTGCGGGGCGGCGGCCGGGGAGCCGGCGGGGCCGGAGGGGGCGGAGGCTTCGGGGGCGGGGGCCTTGTCGGGAGCGCGGGTGACGGCCGCGGGTCCGGCGGCTCCGCCCGCCCCGTCGCTCCGTGCGCACCCCGCGGCGAGGGCGGCGGCCCATGCCCCGGCCCCGGCGCCCAGCGCGCCCCGCCGGCCCATCGGGGCCCTGTGTCCGTGCATGCCCGACCACCTCGCGTTCCACGGGTTCCACTGAATCCGCTGATTCCCGGGACACAGTAGAGGCACGACGGGCGAAATAGGATGATTGAGCAATTCATCAGATGATCAATGAATCATTCGAGCATCGCCATAAAGATGCATGGAATGCCAGGCGAGTGATCGAGCACACCTGCGATTCAACCAGCCAATGACCGTTTGTTCCGCACATATCCCAACAAGTCGCTTTGGCGCCGGGGTCGCCCATCTGCCATAGTCGGAGCCACGACCCCCATTGACCCGGGCACAGGTCGTCGCAAGCGGCCGTGGACACACCCCCCATTTCACGGCCCCCGACAGAAGCCCCCGCAGCGCCCCACCACGGCCGACCGGGGGCTTCTGCGTATCCGGCGCGACAACGGCGGGGCCCTCAGCGGTCGGAGATGCGCATCTCGAACCAGGTGATCTTGCCGCGCGGCAGCAGATCCACACCCCAGCGGTCGGAGAGCTTGTCGACGAGGAAGATCCCGCGGCCACTGACATCCATCTCACGCACCGGCATCAGACACGGCAGTCCGCGCGAGGGGTCGCGCACCTCGATCCGGATCCAGCCCCGGCGGCGGACCATCCGCAACCCGAAGGCCCGGGCCCCGGTGTGACGCACCGCGTTCCCCACGAGCTCCGAGACGAGGAGCACCGCGTACTCGGCGGTCTGGGGCGAGAGGGCCCACTGGCGGAGCACGACGCAGGAAGTGATGCGCCGGGCCGTCGCCGCCGACTCCGGGCGGGACGGCAGCCGGACCTCCCCCTCGGTCGGATTTCCGAACAACTCCAGTACCTTGAACGCCTGTTCGTCATCCGTGGTCGACGTCCAGCGTGCCGCGGTCGCGCTGCTGCGCGGTCGCGGCTGATCCACACCCTCCAAGCCCGCCATGCCCACCATCATGGCCGCACGCATCGCCATCCGGGGCCGTTCCGGCGGAATCCGCACCCCGGAACAACCCATTCCACGGAAGGCTTTTGGCATATGCCTCTGGCAGAACAACTCCCCGAACGGCCTCGCTGAGCTGCGGCGACGCCCTGCCCGAGGAGGACCGTCCGGCCGGAGGCGGTACCGGGCCTTAAGGCTGCCTCAAGACCCGAACAATCCGCTCTGACGGATGAACTCCCCGCGCGGGACCGTCCGACCCGACTACCGGGCCACCCGTTCCGACTACCGGTCAGCGGAATACGGCCTTGCCCGGACCCTCCTCGACGAAGCTGCGCATGCCCCGCTCGCGGTCCTCGGTGGCGAACAGACCGGAGAACCAGTTCCGCTCGATGGTGAGCCCGGTGTCGAGGTCCGTCTCCAGCCCGGCGTCCACCGACTCCTTGGCCGCGCGCAGCGCCAGCGCGGGCCCCTTGGCCAGCTTGGCGGCCCAGGCGTGCGCCTGCTCGTAGACCTCGGCGGCCGGGACCACCCGGTCGACCAGCCCCAGCGTCAGGGCCTCCTCCGCCTTGACCGTGCGGCCGGTGAAGATGAGGTCCTTGGCCCGGGAGGGGCCGATCAGCCGGGCGAGCCGCTGGGTGCCGCCCGCGCCCGGGATCAGTCCGAGGAGGATCTCCGGCTGGCCGAGCCTGGCGTTGTCCGCGACGATCCGGAAGTCGGCGCAGAGCGCCAGCTCACAGCCGCCACCGAGCGCGTAGCCGGTGACGGCGGCGACGACCGGCTTGGGGATGCGGGCGACGGCGGTGAAGGCGTCCTGAAGGCCCTTGGACCTCAGGACCATCGCCGTGTGGTCCATCGCCCGCATCTCCTTGATGTCCGCGCCCGCCGCGAACACCTTCTCGCCGCCGTAGAGGATCACGGACCGCACGTCCTCGCGCCGCGCCGCCTCCTCGGCCAGCTCCCGCAGCCGGTCCTGGATCGCCACGTCCAGGGCGTTCATGGGCGGCCGGTCCAGGAGGATCGTGCCGACGCCGTCGCGTACTTCGAGGGTCACAGTCATGCAGGCAGGTTAACGGCTGCTAACGCCGGGGGGCCCGGTGCTGTCGGTCACAGCACCGGGCCCGCCGGTTCGATCGGGGAGCGGAGGGAAGTGCTACTTCTTCCACTCCTCCCAGTCCATGTTCCAGCCGTTGAGGCCGTTGTCCGGCTGGATCGTCTTGTCGTGGGAGTTCTTCACGATGACCACGTCGCCGATCAGCGACTTGTCGTAGAACCAGGCCCCCGGCGTCTGGTTGTCGTAGCCGCCGCGCACATCCCGCAGACCGACGCAGCCGTGGCTGGTGTTGCTGTTGCCGAAGATGGAGGACGCGCCCCAGTAGTTGCCGTGCAGGAAGGTGCCCGACGTGGACAGCCGCATGGCGTGCGGCACGTCCTTGATGTCGTACTCGCCGCCGAAGCCGACGGTGTCGCCGTTCATCCGGGTCACCTTGAGCTTCTCGCTGATGACCATCTGACCGTTGTACGTGGTCGTCGCCGGGGCGCCCGCGGAGATCGGGATGTCCTTGATCTGCTTGCCGTCGCGGACCACCTTCATCCGCTTCGCGCTCGCGTCGACGGTGGAAACCTGGCTGCGGCCGATGGTGAACGTCACCTTCTTGGCCTGCTTGCCGTAGACACCCGGCCGGCCCTCGACACCGTCGAGGTCGAGGTCGACGGTCACCTTGGTGCCCGCCGCCCAGTACTTCTCCGGGCGGAAGTCGAGACGGTCGTTCCCGAACCAGTGGCCCTCGATCTCGACGGCCGGTTCGGCCGTCACCCTGATCGCCCGCTCCACCGCGTCCGGGTCGGTGATGCCCCGGGTGAAGTTGATGGAGACCGGCATGCCGACCCCGACGGTGGAGCCGTCCTCCGGCGTGTACTGCCCGATGAACGTGTTCGCCGGGACGAGTGTGGTGAAGGTGGTGTCCTTCGCCGACTCACGTCCCTCCGCGTCCTTCGCCACCGCGTGCACCGCGTACTTCGTGGAGGCGGCGAGGTGCCGCTCGGGCGTCCAGCTCGCGCCGTCGGCCGCGATCTCACCCTCGACCTCGTCGCCCTTGGGGTCGGAGACCTTCACCGTGGCCAGCTTGCCCCGCACGGCACCGATCTTCAGCGCACCGCTGGTCGCCACGGACTCCGCGCCGTCCTTGGGCGCGATGGTCACCACCGCCTGCGAGGCGGTCGTGTCCTCCTTCTTCGCGCTGCCCGCGGGCCCCTTCCTGTCCCCCGCGCCGGCGTCGCCGCCACCGCACGCCGTCACCAGCAACAGCAGTGCTCCCAGAACCAGGGCCAGAAGCCCCGGCCCGCCGCGCCGCTTCCCGCCAGCACCGGCCGATGCCCCCGATATCGGCTGCCCGTTCACTGTGGTCGTCTCCCCTCGCACGGCCCGGCTCCCGCCGTGGCCCGCACCCCCGCGCGCCGAACATGCGCGCCGCCGCTAGATAATCACATCGGGAGCGGGGTGAACTCCCTCCGGAATGTCACCGTTCCGTCCCAAGTGATCCGGGGAGCTGTGCAGGTGGCGCGGGGTGCTGGGGCGGAGCGGCGGGGGTGCGGGGCGAGACGCGTCCGGGCCCGGGGGTCAGCGCAGGGCGGAGCCGGCCTTCCACTTCTTCCAGCCGAGGTTCCAGCCGCTGAGCCCGTTGTCCGGTGCGACCTTCTTGTCCTTGGAGTTGACCACCTCGACCACGTCGCCGATCAGGGTCCGGTCGAAGAACCAGCCACCGGGCGTGGAGCCGCTGCCGCCCTTGGCGTCGCGCAGCCCGACGCAGCCGTGGCTGACGTTCTCCGCGCCGAAGACGGAATCGTCGGCCCAGTAGTTGCCGTGCAGGAAGGTGCCGGACTCGGTGAGCCGGATCGCGTGCGGAACGTCCTTGATGTCGTACTCGCCCTTGCCCTTCTTGTCCGTGAAGCCGACCGTGGCCCCGTTCATCCGGGTCACCTCGTGCATCTCGGTGACCACCATCCTCCCGTTGTACGTGGTCGTCTTCGGGGCTCCCGCGGTGATCGGGACCGTCTCCACGAGCTCTCCGTCCCGGCGCACCTCCATGGTCTTCTCCTCCGCGTCGACCCGGGAGACCTGAGAGCGGCCGACCGTGAAGACGACGGTCTTGTCCTGGCCGCCGTAGACCCCCGGGGCGCCCTCGACGTCGCGCAGCTTGATGTCGACGGTGACCTCGGTGCCGGGCTTCCAGTACGCCTGGGGACGGAAGTCGAGCCGGTCCTTGCCGAACCAGTGGCCGGAGACCTCCACCACCGGATCGGACGTCACCCGGATGGCCTTCTCCACCGCGGCCCGGTCGGCGATCGGGCGGTTGAAGGAGAAGGAGACGATCATGCCGGTGCCCACGGTGGACCGGGTCTCCGGTTTGAAGTACCCGATGAAACGGTGCTCGGGGACGAGCGTGGTGAACGTGGCGTGCCGGGCGGAGCGGCGGCCCTCCCCGTCCACGGCCACCGCGTCGATGCTGTACTTCGCGGCGAGGGCGAGCCGCCCCGCGGCGGGCCCCGGCTTCCAGGACCTCCCGTCATCGCTGACGCGCCCGGCCACCGTCTGCTGCCGCGCGTCCTCGATCCGCATGACCTTCACGCTCTCCAGCCGCCCGTCGGGGACCTTCACCGCGATGCGGGTCTCCTCCTCGACGTCCTTCGCCCCGTCCTCGGGGAAGACGCTGATCGCGTCATCGGAGAATCGCGCCTTGCCGTTGAACACGGCCTCCCGGACGTCGGTGCAGCCGGTCAGAAGGGCCAGCACGGTCAGCAGTCCTGCCCATGTCAGCACGGCGGCCGAGCCGGCCCGTGCGCTCTTCGCTGTGTGGTTCACGCTCCCCCAACGACCAGGGCCGGTCGGGGGAAACGTGAGTGCGGGCCGTCCGGTGGGCAGAACAGAGGGGAGGACCAGTACCTGGCGTCGCCCGGTGGACAGCAGTTCGACGCCAGGCCCCGGAGGGCCGCGGCCGGGACGCCGCGTGCCCCTCCTCCGGTGCCCGTCCCACGAGCCGCGGGAGGCGACACGGTGTCCAGCGCAGCCGAGCAGGAGGCAGTACAGGATCCGGACGCGGTGGCCGGCGCCCGGGCGGAGGCCGCGGAGGCGCACCGCGCGGAGGGATCCCGGGCGGGGGCACCGTCCCCCGCCGTCCGGCCCGGGTCCCCGATGCCGCTGGGGGCCCGCTTCCGGGTCGGCCCGGACGGGGTGGCGGGCACCAACTTCGCCCTGTGGGCGGGCGGGGCCGAGGCGGTCGAGCTGTGCCTGTTCGACGAGCGGGGCACGGAGACCCGCTGCCCGTTGACCGAGCTGACCCACGAGATCTGGCACGGCTTCGTCCCCGGAGTACGGCCCGGTCAGCGTTACGGCTACCGGGTGCACGGCCGCTGGGACCCGTGGACGGGGGCCCGCTGGAACGCGGCGAAGCTGCTGCTGGACCCGTACGCCCGCGCGGTCGACGGGACCTTCACCCTGCCGCCCGAGGTCTACGGGCACGTACGGGACTGGCCGGACCAGCAGGTGGCCGACACCGTGCGGGACGACCGGGACTCGGCGCCCTTCGTGCCCAAGGGCGTCGTCGTCCGCGACGACGACGACTGGGTGGAGGACCGCCGCCCCAAGACCCCGTGGGCGGACTCCGTGATCTACGAGCTGCACGTGCGCGGCTTCACCAAGCTGCACCCAGACGTCCCGCCCGAGCTGCGCGGCACGTACGCGGGTCTCGCGCACCCGGCCGCGATTGAGCACCTGACCCGGCTCGGGGTGAGCGCCGTCGAACTGCTCCCGGTGCACCAGTTCGCCCACGAGGACCACCTGCTGCGGCGCGGGCTGCGCAACCACTGGGGCTACAACTCCATCGGCTACTTCGCCCCGCACGCCGGCTACTCCGCCTCCGGGACGGCGGGCGGGCAGGTCGGCGAGTTCAAGCGGATGGTGCACGCGCTGCACCGGGCCGGGATCGAGGTGATCCTCGACGTCGTCTACAACCACACCGCGGAGGCCGGCGAGCTGGGCCCGACGCTGTCGCTGCGCGGCATCGACAACCGGGGCTACTACCGCCTGCGGGAGGACCCGCGCCGCTACGCCGACTACACGGGCTGCGGCAACACCCCGCACGTGGTGCAGCCCCAGGTGCTGCGGCTCATCACCGACTCGCTGCGCTACTGGGTCACCGAGATGGGCGTCGACGGCTTCCGCTTCGACCTGGCGGCGGCGCTGGCCCGCTCGACGCACGACGTCGACATGCTCTCCCCGTTCCTCGCGGTGATCGCCCAGGACCCGGTGCTGCGCCGGGTCAAGCTCATCGCCGAGCCGTGGGACATCGGCATCGGCGGCTATCAGGTGGGTGCCTTCCCTCCCCTGTGGACCGAGTGGAACGACCGCTACCGGAACGCGGTGCGCGACTTCTGGCGGGGCGCGCTCCCCGACGTACGGGATCTCGGCTACCGGCTGACCGGCTCCAGCGACCTGTACGCCTGGGGCGGCCGACGCCCGTACGCCTCGGTCAACTTCGTCACCGCGCACGACGGCTTCACCCTGCGCGACCTGGTGAGCTACGAGCAGAAGCACAACGAGGCCAACGGGGAGGGCAACCGGGACGGGACGAGCGACAACCGGGCGTGGAACTGCGGGGCGGAGGGTGAGAGCGACGACCCGGGGATCAACGCGCTGCGCCGCCGTCAGCTCCGCAACCTGCTGACCACCCTGCTGCTCTCCACCGGGGTGCCGATGCTGGTGGCGGGCGATGAGATGGGCCGGACACAGGGCGGCAACAACAACGCCTACTGCCAGGACAACGAGACCGGCTGGCTGGACTGGTCGCTCCTCGGGGAGCCCGCGTGGCGGGAGCTGACCGAGCTGACGGCCCGGGTGCTGACGCTGCGCCGGACCCATCCGGTGCTGCGGCGCCGCGCGTTCTTCTCCGGCCGGGCGCAGGCCCCGGACGGGCTGCGGGATCTGGCGTGGTTCGCCCGGGACGGCCGGGAGATGACGGAGGGCCACTGGTACGCCCCCGCCGCCACGCTCGGCCTCTATCTCTCCGGGCGGGACATCCCGGGGCGGGACGCGCGGGGCGAGCCGGTCACCGACGACAGCTTCCTGGCGGTGCTGCACGCGGGCGCGGAGCCGACGGCCTTCGTCCTGCCGGGAGCGCCGTGGGCGAACGCGTACGAACTGGTCCTGGACACCTCGAGGGAGGAGCAGGCCGAAGCTCCCGGCACGGTCCTGGACGGCGGTACGGAGATGACGGTGCCGGCCCGCTCGGTGCTGCTGCTGCGGGTGACGGCCTGAGAGGAGGGAGTGAGGGAGGGAGTGAGGGAGTAGGGACCCGGATCAGCCGAGGATGCCCCGGCCGTAGCCGACGGCGACGGCCGCGGCCCGGTCCTTGGCGCCCAGCTTGGCGAAGATGTGGGTGAGGTGGGTCTTCACGGTCGCCTCGCTGATGAACAGCTCGGCGGCGATCTCCCGGTTGGTGGTGCCCCGTGCCACCAGGGTCAGCACCTCGCGCTCGCGGGCCGACAGGGAGGTCTCGGCGGGCCCGGCGGCGGGGGCGCGGACCCGGGTCATCAGCCGGGAGGCGACAGCGGGCGACAGGACGCTTCGCCCGTCGGCGGCGGCCCGGACGGCCGCGAACAGTTCCTCGCG
Organism: Streptomyces sp. NPDC104313; assembly: GCF_055583985.1. Classification (NCBI taxonomy): domain Bacteria; kingdom Bacillati; phylum Actinomycetota; class Actinomycetes; order Kitasatosporales; family Streptomycetaceae; genus Streptomyces; species Streptomyces sp. NPDC104313. Next base: position 148,268 of record NZ_JBVJMW010000005.1, on the reverse strand, counting down.
CGGGGCGTCCTTGAGGAGGTAGCCGGTCGCGCCCGCCTCGATCGCGGGCAGGGTGTCGGAGTCGGTGTCGTACGTGGTCAGCACCAGGACCTGGGAGCGCGCACCGCGCCGGGTCAGCTCCGCGATGGCCGCCACTCCCCCGCCGCCGGCCATCCGCAGGTCCATCAGGACGACGTCGGGGTCGAGGCGCTCGACGACCGTGAGGGCGTCCACGCCGTTCGCCGCCTCGCCGAGGACCTCGAATCCGGGGGCGGCGGCGAACATGCCCCGCAGTCCGTCCCGGACGACCGGGTGGTCGTCGACGACGACGAGGCTGATGGCACGGGCGGCGGTCTCGGTCATGACGGCACCGTACGGGAGCTCACGGCTGCCTGACCAGCGGCCGCCTCGGCGCTGTTCACGGGCGTCCGACCAGGGGGACTCCCGCCGATACCGCCGTGCCGCCGCCCGGTTCTGGCTCCTGATCGGCCGCTCCCGCGACGCGCTCCGCGGGGCCGGCCGTGTCCATCGGGGTTTCCGCCGGGGCGGGTAATTGGCAGGACCGATGTCAGTGGTGAAACGTAAAGTCGCCGCTGATGCCCAAAAAGCCTGCAGAGCGCACGGACCGGTCCGCCGTGCGCTCCCTCCTGCGCCTGTGGCCCTATGTCCGACCCGTGCGGGCGCGCCTGTTCACGGCCGCCTCCGTGGCGATCCTGGCGTCCTGCCTGGGGCTGGTGATCCCCCTGGTCCTGAAGTGGATGGTGGACGGCCCCGTCGCCGACCGCGATCCGGGCGGGGTGTGGCTGGGGGCGCTGTACCTGCTGCTGCTGGGCATCGCGGAGGCGCTGCTGTTCGGGCTCCGGCGGTGGCTGGTGGCGCGTCCGCTGGCCGGGGTCGAGGCGTCGATGCGGGCGGATCTCTACCGCCATCTGCAACGGCTGCCGGTCGCGTTCCACGACCGCTGGGCTTCGGGCCAGCTGCTGTCGCGCGGGACGACGGACCTGACGCTGCTGCGGATGTTCCTGGCGTTCCCACTGACCTTCCTGGTCGTCAACGCGACCACGATCCTGGTCGGGTTCGTCCTCCTGTTCGCCCAGGACTGGACGCTCGGTCTGGTGCTGCTGGTGCCCGCGGTGCCGCTGATGATCCTGTGCTCCCTGTTCGAGACGAAGTACTCGGTGGTCGCGCGCCGGGCCCAGGACCAGGTCGGCGACCTCACCACGGTCCTCGAGGAGAGCGTGCTGGGCATCCGCATCGTCAAGGGCTTCGGCCGGCACCGCAGCCAGGCGCGGGCGTTCCGGGCGTTGTCGCACCGGTTGCGCACCACGGAGCTGGGCAAGGCCCGGCTGCTCGCCGGGATCTGGGCGCTGATCACCGCCATCCCGGAGCTGGCGATCGGCGCGGCGCTGGTGCTCGGCACCATCGAGGTGGCGGAGGGGACGCTGTCCGCGGGCACGCTGGTGGCGTTCCTGTCCACGGCGCTCGCCCTGCGCTGGCCGGTGGAGTCGATCGGCTTCCTGCTGGCGATCAGTCAGGAGTCGGCGACCGCGACCGACCGGTATTTCGAGGTGATGGACGTGGCGGAGGAACCCGGGGCCGCACCGGCCCGGGAGGGCGCGTCGGCCACCGCCCCCGGCATGGTGTTCGAGGGCGTCGAGTTCCGCTACCCGGACGCGGATCCGGGCTCGCCGCCGGTCCTCGCCGGGATCGATCTGCACATCCGGCCCGGTGAGACGCTGGCCCTGGTCGGGGGTACGGGGTCGGGCAAGACGACGCTCACCGCTCTGGTGCCCCGGCTGCACGAGGTGACCGGCGGGCGGATCACCCTGGACGGCGAGGACATCGCCACGATGGAGCGTTCGCGGCTGCGGGAGCTGGTCTCGGTGGCGTTCGAGGAACCGACGCTGTTCTCCGCGACGGTCGGCGAGAACGTGACGATGGGCGCGGCGGACGCGGACGGGAAGCGGGTGCGCCGGGCGCTGTCGGTGGCCCAGGCGGACTTCGTGCACGAGCTGCCGCTGGGGTTGGACACCGAGGTCGGCGAGCAGGGCCTGAGCCTGTCCGGCGGCCAGCGTCAGCGCCTCGCGCTGGCCCGCGCCGTGGTCGGGGAGCCGCGCTTCCTGGTGCTGGACGACCCGCTCTCCGCGCTGGATGTCCACACGGAGACGCTGGTGGAGGCCGCGCTGCGGCAGGTCCTGGAGCGGACGACCGCGGTGGTCGTGGCGCACCGCCCCTCCACCGTGATGCTGGCCGACCGGGTGGCGCTGCTGTCCGGGGGCCGGATCGCCGCGGTCGGCACACATCAGGAGCTGCTGCGCGACAACCCGGAGTACGCCTGGCTGATGTCGGGCGCGGGCAGCGCGCCCGCCGCACCGTGCCCCGCCGCACCGGTGGACGAGCCGGCCGCACCGGTGGACGAGCCGGCCGCACCGCGCCCCGCCACTTCGGTGAGCGCCCCCGTCCAGCAGGTCCCCGCCGAGGAGGGCAGTGCCCGATGACCACGACCACCGACGACGCCTCGCTCCCGGCCGCCGACGACGACGGCCCGCCGAAGAGCCGGGTCGCACCCGCGCCCGGGCGCGCCGACGACCCGTTCGACCGGGACGACCTGCCCGCGCCCCCCGGGGCGACCAGGGCGCTGCTGTTCTCGCTGCTGGCCCCGATGCGCGGCCGGGTCGCGGTGTCGGCGCTGCTCCTGCTGGTCCAGCAGATCGCGATGCAGGCGGGCCCGTTGCTGGTGGCGTACGCCATCGACAGCGGGGTTCCGGCGTTCCGGGACCACGACTACGGGCCGCTGATGGCGGTCGCGGTCGGCTACGCGGTGTGTTCCGTCGCCGCCGGCGTCCTCCAGTACGGCTTCATCCGGGCCGCCGCGCGGATCAACCAGGACGTGCTGCTCGATCTGCGCGGCCGGATCTTCCGGCACGCGCAGGCGCTCAGCGTCGACTTCCACGAGCGTTACACCTCGGGCCGGCTGATCTCGCGCTCCACGACGGATGTGGAGTCGTTGCGGGAGCTGCTGAGCGAGGGGCTCCAGGAACTGATCGGCGTGGTCCTGTCGTTCGTGTCGATCGCGTTGGTGCTGCTCTGGCTGGACCCGGGGATCGGTGCGATCGCCACGTTCTCCTTCGTACCGCTGTATCTGATGGTCCGCATGTACCGGCGGCGGGCGTCCGTCGCGTTCGCGGCGCGGTCGACGGCGATCGCGGCGGTGATCGTGAAGTTCGCGGAGACGATGAACGGCATCCGTCCGGTCCAGGCGTTCCGCCGCGAGCGGAGCAACGACACCGTCTTCACCGCGCTGAACACCCGCCACGAGCGGGCGAACGGCGACGCGATACTGGAGATGGCCCGCTATGTCATCGGTTCGCGGCTGATCGCGAACACGGCGGTGGCCGGGATGGTGCTGTGGGGCGGCTACCGGGTGGCGGACGGAACGCTGGCGCTCGGGGTGCTGGCGGCGGCGGTGCTGTATCTGCGCCGGCTGTACGACCCGATCGACCGGCTGGGCATGTTCCTCAACTCCTACGAGTCGGCGGCCGCTTCGCTGACGAAGATCGCCGGCCTGCTGGCCCAGACGCCGAACGTCCCGGAGACCGCCCGGCCGAAGGAGCTGCCTCCGCGCCCGGGCGGGCTCCCCGGCCGGGAGGTCACGTTCGACGGGGTGCGGTTCGCCTACCGTACGGGTGGCGAGGTGCTGCCCACCTTCGACCTGCGCATCCCGGCGGGCCGGACGGTGGCGGTCGTCGGGTCGACGGGCGCGGGCAAGTCGACTCTGGCCAAGCTGCTGGCCCGCTTCTACGACCCGACCGAGGGCCGGGTCCTGCTGGACGGCACCGACCTGCGCGACCTGGACACCGCCGAGCTGCGCCGGGGCGTGGTGATGGTGACGCAGGAGGCGTTCCTCTTCTCCGGGACGGTCGCGGAGAACATCGCGATCGGCCGCCCGGACGCCACCCGCGAGGAGATCGAGCAGGCCGCGAAGGCGATCGGCGCGCACGACTTCATCGCGGCCCTGCCGGACGGCTACGACACGGACGTGCGCAAACGGGGTGGGCGCATCTCGGCGGGGCAGCGGCAGTTGGTGGCGTTCGCCCGGGCCCTGCTGGCGGACCCGGCGGTGCTGATCCTGGACGAGGCGACCAGCTCGCTGGATGTCCCCGGGGAGCGGGCCGTGCAGCGGGCCATGGACACGGTGCTGCACGGCCGTACGGCGGTGGTGATCGCCCACCGGCTCTCCACGGTGGAGATCGCGGACCGGGTGCTGGTGATGGAGCACGGCCGGATCGTGGAGGACGGCGCACCCGCCGAACTGATCGGCGGGACGGGCCGGTTCGCGGGACTGCACCGGGCGTGGAAGGACAGTCTGGCCTGAGCGGGGGCGAGGGGGCGAGAAGCGGCGGGCGAGGAGCGGCGGGCGGCCGGATTCCCCGCCCTCACCCCGGCGACAGCCGCAGCGCCGCGTCCCGCAGCCGGATGCGTTCCGTGCTCATGAAGCGGTGCAGGGTCCGCGAGCCGAAGGCCGTCCGCTGGGCGCTGCGGCGGCGTTCGCGGTCATAGGCGCGCAGAGCCCCCGCGATGCCGGCGGGGCCCGGGGGCGCGGCGGCCAGCGCACGGCTCAGGGCGTCCGCGTCCAGGATCGCGGTACAGGCGCCCTGGCCGAGGTTGGGTGTCATGGCGTGGGCCGCGTCGCCGACCAGGGCGACGGGGGCGGGAGGGGAGGCGGGCCGGGCGCCGGTGGAGACGAAGGAGGGCAGCGCGGGGTGGAGGTGCCGCATCTCGTAGCGGATCCAGGTGGCCGGGTCGGTGGCGTCCAGGATCCGCGGGATCGGGTCGTGCCAGCCGGCGAAGGAGGCGCGCAGTTCCTCGGCGGTGGTGGCCTCGGGCACGGTGGCGTACCAGTTGGTCCGGCCCGGTTCGACCGGGGTCATTCCGAAGAAGCGGCCGCTGCCCCAGGTCTCGCCGTGCAGCGGGCTCTCGAAGCCGGCGATGCCGATCCAGGCGACGGTGCCGATCCGGCGCGGTCCGGCGCGGTCGCCGAAGCGGGCGGTGCGTACGGCGCTGCGGATACCGTCGGCGCCGACCACCAGGTCCTGCCCGGCGGCGATGGCGTCCACGTCGGTGACCCGCTCGCCGAGCCGGAGCGGTACGTCCCCGAAGGCATCCAGGCCCCTGAGCAGGGCGTCGAGCAAGTACGTCCGGGAGATGAGGAGTTCTGGGCGGCCCGCCTTGCGCTCGATGCGCTCCAGCGGGAGCCGCGCGATCGAGGTCCCGTCCGGGGTGCGGATGTGCGCGTCGCGGTAGGGGACCGCGTGCTCGCGCAGCGCGTCGCCCACACCGAGGCGGTCGAGCGCGGACTGCGCCGTGGGGTGGATGCCGAAGGCCGCGCCGTACCGCTCCAGCCCGGTGCGGCGCTCCAGCACCGTGACCGTCCACCCCGCGCGGCGGAGTCCGATCGCGGTCGCCAGACCGCCGATGCCCGCGCCGACCACGATCGCCGTTCCTGCCATGTCGCGCTCCCGATCTCGGTTCGGACCGTACAGAGAACCACCACAACCGTGGTACCACGGCTGGGGTAGCATCGGCAACGGCAGGGACGGGAGAAGCCGCCGTACGGGAGCGAGGGAGCGCGCGTGAACGCGGACCGGCGGGACCGACTGCGGGACGCGGCCGTCGAGGTGCTGGCCCGGGACGGCGGGCGCGGGCTGACCCACCGGGCCGTGGACCGGGCCGCCGAGGTGCCGCCGGGCACCACCAAGAACTACTTCCCGACCCGCGACGCCGTGCTCCGCGCGGTGGCGGAGCGCTGCCTGGAGCGGTACCTCGCACTCGCCGGGGGGCTTCTCGCCGGTCCGGGGCCTACGGACCGCGAGAGTCTGGCGGCCCTCTTCCGCTCGCTCCTGGAGAACGTCGCGGGGCCGGGCCGCTCCCGGCTGCTGGCGGTGCTGGAGCTCCAGGCCGAGGCGGCCCGGCGCCCCTGGCTGTCCGGCATCCTCGACCCGATGGCGAGCGGGGACTTCGCGGGCTTCGAGCTGGCCCAGCGCGCCGCCGGGCTGCCCGTCACCCCGCAGCGGGCCGCCGTCGTCACCCTCGCGCTGCACGCGGCGATCCCGCATCTGCTGACGAACGGGCCCGGCACGCTCGCGGCGGCGGGGCTGGACGACGTGGACCGCTTCGTGCGCGACCTGCTGGACGCGGTGTACCCGCCCGGGAAGACCGCCTGAGCACCACGGCCCACCCCGCGCCGGCATCCTGACGGACCGGCGCATTCCGGCATGCGAATCTGGCCAGAACGCGACGCTGTCTCATCAGGCGGTCACCCCACCCCTCCCCGCCCGCGCCGCCACGGCACCCGCCGCGCACGAAACCTGTGACCACCCTGTGAACGCCGGGCCTCGCAACGCCCGGTAACACTGCGGCAATGATCGACGAAACGTCCGCTCAACGAACATGACCTTTCCGGCAACGAACGAAAATCGGCCAACTTGTTGACGCGGTCCTGACAGGTGCGGTCATCTGCTGACACTCTTCACCCCGTTCTGCGCACCGCCTGCACCGTCCGGACGGCCCGTCCAGCGCCGCCGGTACCCCCCTCGCAGAAGGAGTCCGCGTGAGATCCACGCCCAGCCGTCGCGCCACCGCGACCGGCGCGCTGATAGCCGCAGCAGCCCTGATAGCCGTCGCCGTTCCGTCCGGCGCCGCGACCGCCACCTCCGCCCCCGCCTCGGCCCCGCTCGGCGGCATCACCGCCGGCACGAAGGCCGACCCGGGCGCCCTGCCCGCCAAGCTCTCCCCCGCCCAGCGCGCCGAGCTGCTCAGCGAGGCGAACGCCACCAAGGCGGCCACCGCCAGGGAACTCGGCCTCGGTTCCACGGAGAAGCTCGTGGTCCGCGATGTCGTCCAGGACCGCGACGGCACGACGCACACCCGCTACGAGCGCACCCTGGGCGGGCTTCCCGTCCTCGGCGGGGACCTCGTGGTCAAGGCGTCCGCGGCCGGGGCGACCGAGGGCGTCAGCAAGGCGTCGAAGGCGACCGGCGCGCAGCTGAAGGCCCTCGGCCTCACCGCCGACGTGGCCCCGGCCGCCGCCGAGAAGCAGGCGCTCGGCGCGGCGAAGGCCGAGGGCTCGAAGGCGAAGAAGGCGAGCGAGGCCCCGCGCAAGGTGGTGTGGCTGGGCAGCGGCTCCCCGCAGCTCGCGTACGAGACCGTGGTCGGCGGGCTCCAGCACGACGGCACCCCGAACGAGCTGCACGTGGTCACGGACGCCGCCTCCGGCGAGAAGCTCTACGCGTGGCAGGCCGTCCACAACGGCACCGGCAACACGCAGTACAACGGCCAGGTCACCCTGGGCACCGCGCCCTCGTACACCCTGACCGACACCACGCGCGGCAACCACAAGACGTACAACCTGAACCGGGGCAGCTCCGGCACCGGCACGCTGTTCTCCGGCCCGGACGACGTCTGGGGCGACGGCACTCCGCAGAACGCCGAGACGGCCGGCGCGGACGCCCACTACGGCGCGGCCGAGACGTGGGACTACTACAAGAACGTGCACGGCCGCTCCGGTATCCGCGGTGACGGCGTCGGCGCGTACTCCCGCGTCCACTACGGCAACAACTACGTCAACGCGTTCTGGCAGGACAGCTGCTTCTGCATGACGTACGGCGACGGCAGCGGCAACGTCAAGCCGCTGACCTCCCTGGACGTGGCCGCCCACGAGATGACGCACGGTCTGACCTCGGTCACGGCGGGGCTGGTCTACAGCGGCGAGTCCGGCGGCCTCAACGAGGCCACCTCCGACATCTTCGCCGCGGGTGTGGAGTTCTACTCCAACACCGCCCAGGACCCGGGCGACTACCTGGTCGGCGAGAAGATCGACATCAACGGCAACGGCACCCCGCTGCGCTACATGGACAAGCCCTCCAAGGACGGCGCGTCCAAGGACGCCTGGTACTCGGGCATCGGCAACATCGACGTCCACTACTCCTCGGGCCCGGCGAACCACTGGTTCTACCTGCTGTCCGAGGGCAGCGGCGCCAAGACCGTCAACGGCGTCACCTACGACTCGCCGACCTCCGACGGGCTCCCGGTGACCGGCATCGGCCGGGACAAGGCGCTGCAGATCTGGTTCAAGGCGCTCACCACCAAGTTCACCTCGACGACCAACTACGCCGCTGCCCGCACCGGCACGCTCGCGGTCGCCGGTGAGCTGTACGGGGCCACCAGCCCCGAGTACGCGGCCGTGGCCCACGCCTGGGCCGGCATCAACGTGGGCGCCCGCCCCGGCGGCGGCAACCCCGACCCGGGCGGCAAGGTGTTCGAGAACACCACCGCGGTGACCATCCCGGACGCCGGTGCGGCCGTCACCAGCTCGGTCACCGTCTCCGGTGTGACCGGCAACGCGCCGAGCACCCTCAAGGCGGACGTGAACATCACGCACACCTGGCGCGGTGACCTGGTCGTCGACCTGGTGGCCCCGGACGGCACGGCCTACCGGCTGAAGAACTCCTCCTCCGGCGACTCCGCGGACAACGTGGTGGAGACCTACACGGTCAACGCCTCGTCCGAGGTGGCAGACGGCGTCTGGAAGCTGAGGGTCCAGGACGTCGCACGGTCGGACACCGGACGGATCAACAGCGTCAAGCTCACCTTCTGACCCCACGGGATCACACCCGAACGGCCCGGAGGGAATTCCCCTTCCGGGCCGTTCGCCGTGGCGCGCTCAGCGCAGCAGCACGCCCGCGCCCTCTCCCGCCGCCTCGGCCGGCAGCGCGACCAGGCCCAGTTCGGCGCCGGTGGCCAGCAGCGGATGGGCGGGCAGGACGCGCACGGTGTAGCCGTACGGTCCCGTCCGGTCCAGCGCGAGCGGCCCCTCGTACAGCCAGCGGTCCTCCAGGTCCTGGCCGCCGGCCGGCTTCAGCGGGAAGATCTGGGCGTCCGCGATGGCGTCGCCCGCATCGACCCGGCCCGCGACCACCTGGACCTCCACGTCGTCCGGGTCCAGGCCGCCGAGCGCGATCCGCGCCCGCAGCGCCAGGGTGGCGCCGAGCTCCGCCGAGCCGCCCCCAGCGGTCTCGGTCACCGACTCCACATGGTCGACGGAGACCCCGCGCCAGGCGGCCCGGACCTTGGCCTTCCACTGGGCGAGATCCCGTGCGGCCCCGGCGTCCAGGGCCCGCAGGGAGTGCGCGGCGGGGGCGTACAGACGCTCCACGTACTCGCGCACCATCCGCCCCGCGAGCACGCGCGGTCCCAGGTTCACCAGGGTGGAGCGGACCATCTCGATCCACCGGACGGGCAGGCCCCCGGCCCCCCGGTCGTAGAAGCGCGGGGCGACCCGGTCCTCGATCAGGGCGTACAGGGCGTTCGCCTCCAGCTCGTCGCGGCGGTCCTCGTCGCCCGCCGAGCCGTCGGCGGTGGGGATCTCCCAGCCGAAGTCCGGGTCGAACCACTCGTCCCACCAGCCGTCGCGGACGGACAGGTTGAGGCAGCCGTTCAGCGCCGCCTTCATCCCGCTCGTGCCGCACGCCTCCAGCGGGCGCAGCGGGTTGTTGAGCCAGACGTCGCAGCCCGGGTAGAGCTTCTGGGCCATGCCCATCCCGTAGTCCGGGAGGAAGACGATGCGGTGGCGGACCCCCGCCTCGTCCGCGAACCGCACCAGCTCCTGCACCAGCCGCTTGCCGCCGTCGTCGGCGGGGTGCGCCTTGCCCGCGACGACGATCTGGATCGGGCGGTCCGGGTGCAGCAGCAGCGCCCGCAGCCGGTCGCGGTCGCGCAGCATCAGCGTGAGCCGCTTGTACGAGGGGACGCGCCGGGCGAAGCCGATCGTCAGGACGTCCGGGTCGAGGACGCCGTCGATCCAGCCCAGCTCGGCGGTGCCCGCGCCGCGTCGACGCCAGGAGGCGTACAGCCTGCGGCGGACCTCGGTGACCAACTGGCCGCGCAGCTCCCGGCGCAGCTCCCAGAGCTCCTGGTCACCGATGCCGGTCACCGCGTCCCAGCGGCGCGGGGTGCCGCTCCGCGAGGAGGCCCCGTCCTCCACCGGGCCACCCGCCAGCACCTGGTGGGCACGGCCCTCGCCGATCCGGCCCGCGCCGAGCCGGAACACCTCGGGGGCGACCCAGGTCGGTGCGTGGACCCCGTTGGTGACGGAGGTGATCGGCACCTCGGCGGGGTCGAAGCCCGGCCAGAGCCCGGAGAACATCTCCCGGCTGACGGCCCCGTGCAGGGTGGAGACGCCGTTGGCGCGCTGGGCGAGCCGGAGGCCCATCACCGCCATGTTGAACAGCTCCGGCTCACCGCCGGGGTAGGTCTCGGTGCCGAGCCGCAGGATCTTCTCGACACCGACGCCGGGCAGTTCGCCGTCGTCACCGAAGTGGCGGGCGACGAGTCCCCGGTCGAAACGGTCCATGCCGGCGGGCACCGGGGTGTGGGTGGTGAAGACGGTCCCGGCCCGGACCACTTCCAGGGCGGCCTCGAAGTCGAGCCCGGTGGGGATCAGTTCACGGATGCGCTCCAGACCGAGGAAGCCGGCGTGGCCCTCGTTGGTGTGGAACACCTCCGGCTCCGGAGTGCCGGTCAGCCGGCACCAGGTGCGCACCGCGCGCACCCCGCCGATGCCGAGCAGCATCTCCTGGAGCAGCCGGTGGTCGCTGCCCCCGCCGTACAGCCGGTCGGTGACGTCGCGTTCGCCCGGGGCGTTCTCCTCGACGTCGGAGTCGAGCAGGAGCAGCGGCACCCGGCCGACCCGGGCCAGCCAGACACAGGCGTGCAGCGAGCGTCCGCCGGGCAGGGCGAGCACCACCCGGGCGGGGGTGCCGTCGGCCTCGCGGACCAGGTCGAGCGGGAGTTCGTTGGGGTCGAGGACGGGATAGTGCTCCTGCTGCCAGCCCTCGCGCGAGAGCGTCTGACGGAAGTAGCCGTGCCGGTAGAGCAGGCCGACTCCGATGAGCGGGACGCCGAGGTCGCTGGCGGCCTTGAGGTGGTCGCCGGCCAGGATGCCGAGGCCGCCGCTGTACTGGGGCAGCGCCGCGGTGACGCCGAACTCGGGTGAGAAGTAGGCGACGGCGGAGGGCAGTTCCGCTCCGGCGGCCCGCTGCTCCTGGTACCAGCGGGGGCCGTTCAGATACTCGGCCAGGTCGGCGGAGGCCTCGGCGAGGCGGCCGAGGTACTCCTCGTCCCCGGCCAGTTCGGTGAGCCGCCCGGCGGACAGCGAGCCGAGCAGGCGTACGGGGTCGGCTTCCGCGGTCCGCCGGCCCTCGGGGTCGGCGGACCGGAAGAGCTCACGGGTCTCGGTATGCCACGACCAGCGCAGGTTGTGCGCGAGGTCGTGGAGAGGTCGCAGGGGTTCGGGGAGGACAGGACGCACGGTGAATCGACGAATGGCCTTCACGTACTCCACCTTTACAGGGGACTCGCGCATCCGGGCGGACGCACCACGGTGTGCGTCCTTTCCGTCACCCCTGAAGGTAGCGGCCGTCAGTGGCGGCCCGCCATTGGCGCGCGGACGGCGCGCGAGGTCCCGGCGCGGCCGGTACACGCCTCCCCACAGGGGCACCTCGCGCCCCGCCGGTGATCTCCCGTCACTCCGCTCACCTGGGAGTTCGGCCGATTCCGTCCCGTACGCGGCCTTGTGGACCTCCCTGCCGCAGGGAAGGCTGCCGGGTGGCGCCACAGGGCGGGTATCCGGAACCCGTGGGGCGCTTCGGGCTTCCCTCGCCCGCCGGGGGCGTACGCGCCGCGTGCGGCGGGGCCCGGGCGGTCGGCTACGACCGAGTGGTCGCCGCAGCGCCGGATCTCCCACCCGCGGACGCGGGAAGGGCTTCCCCGGTAGACGGCACGACCCGGCCCGCACACGCTCTCCATGCATCCCGAAACGTGCGCGAAACCCCCGCGACCCACCCATTCGAGTGCCATTCGAGTGAACGCGGACAGGAGCGGCCATGCCCACAGCCCGTCAGCGGACAGCTGAGCGGCTACAAAGGACAGATCCCCGTCTTCGCGGCACGCGCGGTCGGCCTTCCGCGCCCGTGCCGTCCCCCGTGCACGCCGAGCTCCTCCAGCCCTCAGGTGATTCCATGATCGGTCGTATTCCCGTCCTGGACGTCCGTCCTCTCGTCGACTGCGGCAGACGGGCGGCGAAGGCCGTCACCGGTGAGACCTTCCAGGTCAGCGCCACCGTCTTCCGCGAAGGACATGACGCGGTGGCCGCCAATGTCGTGCTGCGCGATCCGAGTGGACGGGTCGGGCCGTGGACCCCGATGCGCGAGCTGGCCCCGGGGACGGACCGGTGGGGAGCCGACGTCACTCCGGCCTCCGAGGGCCGCTGGACGTACACGGTGGAGGCCTGGAGCGATCCGGTCACCACATGGCGGCACCACGCCGCGATCAAGATCCCGGCGGGCATCGACACGGACCTGGTGCTGGCGGAGGGCGCGGCGCTGCTGGAGCGGGCCGCGGCGGGCGTCCCGAAGAAGCACGGCCGGGAGGCGGTGCTGGCCGCGGTGGACGCGCTGCGCGACACGGCCCACCCGCCGGCCGCCCGGCCGGCCGCGGCGCTGACCCCGGCCGTCGACGCGGTCCTCGCCCGGTATCCGCTGCGCGAACTGGTCACCCGCTCCAAGCCGCTGGCGGTGCGGGTGGAGCGCGAGCGGGCGCTGTTCGGTTCGTGGTACGAGCTGTTCCCACGCTCGGAGGGGGCGCGGCGGGAGCCGGTGGCTCCCGCCGGCGACTCGCCCGCCACCTCGCCGGACGCGGTGACCCGGCTGGTCAGCGGCACCTTCCGGACGGCCGCCGAGCGGCTGCCGGCGGTCGCCGCCATGGGGTTCGACGTCGTGTACCTGCCCCCGATCCACCCGATCGGGACGACGCACCGCAAGGGCCCGGACAACAGCCTGACGCCCGGGGAGCACGACCCGGGCGTGCCGTGGGCGATCGGTTCGCCGGACGGCGGGCACGACGCGGTCCACCCCGAGCTGGGCACGCTGGAGGACTTCGACCACTTCGTCTCGGTGGCCCGCAATCTGCGGATGGAGATCGCGCTGGATTTCGCGCTCCAGTGCTCGCCCGACCACCCGTGGGTCAAGGAGCACCCGGACTGGTTCCACCACCGCCCCGACGGTTCGATCGCGTACGCCGAGAACCCGCCGAAGAAGTACCAGGACATCTATCCGATCGCCTTCGACAAGGACATGCGCGGTCTGGTGGCGGAGACGGTACGCATCCTGCGCTTCTGGATGGGCCACGGGGTGCGGATCTTCCGGGTCGACAACCCGCACACCAAGCCGGTGGTCTTCTGGGAGAAGGTCATCGAGGAGGTCAACGGCGCCGACCCCGACGTCATCTTCCTGGCGGAGGCGTTCACCCGCCCGGCGATGATGCACACCCTGGGCGTGATCGGCTTCCAGCAGTCGTACACGTACTTCACCTGGCGCACCACCAAGCGGGAGCTGACCGAGTACGTCACGGAGCTGTCCGGCGAGGCCGCCTTCTCCATGCGGCCCAACTTCTTCGTGAACACCCCCGACATCCTTCCCGGCCATCTCCAGGAGGGCGGCCGCCCGGCCTTCGAGGCACGGGCGGTCCTGGCCGCGACGCTCTCCCCGTCCTGGGGCGTGTACGCGGGATTCGAGCTGTGCGAGAACACTCCGGCCAAGCCGGGGAGCGAGGAGTACCTGCACTCGGAGAAGTACGAACTGCGCCCGAGGGACTGGGAGTCGGCCGAACGCGAGGGGCGCACGCTGACCCCCTTGATCACCTCGCTGAACCGGATCCGCCGGCGTAACCCCGCTCTGCGGCAGCTGCGCGACGTCCACTTCCACCACACCGACAACGAAGCGCTGATCGCCTACAGCAAGCGCTCCGGAGCGAACACCGTTCTGGTGGTCGTGAACCTCGACCCGCACCACACCCAGGAGGCCACGGTCTCGTTGGACATGGAGCGGCTCGGCCTCTCATGGCACGAGCGCGTACCGGTGCGCGACGAGCTCACCGGCGATACCTACCACTGGGGCAGGACCTTCTACGTGTGCCTGGAACCGGGCATCACGCCCGCGCACGTCGCCGTCCTGCGACCGTCCCCGCCGACCGGAGGGTCACCCACACCATGATCGTCAATGAGCCTGTCCACGACACGTTCGAGGACACTCCCGCCAAGGACCGCGATCCCGACTGGTTCAAGCGCGCCGTCTTCTACGAGGTGCTCGTCCGGTCCTTCCAGGACTCCAACGGAGACGGAATCGGCGACCTCAAGGGCATCACCGCCAAGCTGGACTATCTCCAGTGGCTCGGCGTCGACTGTCTCTGGCTGCCGCCGTTCTTCAAGTCGCCGCTGCGCGACGGGGGCTACGACGTCTCCGACTACACCGCCGTCCTGCCGGAGTTCGGCGATCTCGCCGACTTCGTCGAGTTCGTGGACGCCTCGCACCAGCGGGGCATGCGCGTCATCATCGACTTCGTCATGAACCACACGAGCGATCAGCACGAGTGGTTCCAGCAGTCCCGCACCGACCCGGACGGGCCGTACGGCGACTACTACGTCTGGGCGGACGACGACAAGCAGTTCCAGGACGCCCGGATCATCTTCGTCGACACCGAGACGTCCAACTGGACCTTCGACCCGGTGCGCCAGCAGTACTACTGGCACCGTTTCTTCTCGCACCAGCCGGACCTCAACTACGAGAACCCGGCGGTGCAGGAGGAGATCCTCGCGGCCCTGCGCTTCTGGCTGGACCTGGGCATCGACGGCTTCCGGGTCGACGCGGTGCCCTACCTCTACCAGCGCGAGGGCACCAACTGCGAGAACCTCCCCGAGACCCATCACTTCCTCAAGCGGGTCCGCAAGGAGATCGACGCCAACTACCCGGACACCGTGCTCCTGGCCGAGGCCAACCAGTGGCCGGAGGACGTCGTCGACTACTTCGGCGACTACGAGCAGGGCGGGGACGAGTGCCACATGGCGTTCCACTTCCCCGTGATGCCGCGGATCTTCATGGCGGTGCGCCGCGAGAGCCGCTACCCGGTCTCCGAGATCCTGGCCAAGACCCCGGCGATCCCGAAGAACTGCCAGTGGGGCATCTTCCTGCGCAACCACGACGAGCTCACCCTCGAAATGGTCACGGACGAAGAGCGCGACTACATGTACGCGGAGTACGCCAAGGACCCGCGGATGCGCGCCAACATCGGCATCCGCCGGCGCCTGGCCCCGCTGCTGGACAACGACCGCAACCAGATCGAGCTGTTCACCGCCCTGCTGCTGTCGCTGCCCGGCTCCCCGATCCTCTACTACGGGGACGAGATCGGGATGGGCGACAACATCTGGCTGGGCGACCGGGACGCGGTGCGCACCCCGATGCAGTGGACGCCCGACCGCAACGCCGGTTTCTCCTCCAGCGATCCGGGGCGGCTCTACCTCCCCACGATCATGGACCCGGTCTACGGGTACCAGGTCACCAACGTCGAGGCGTCGATGGCCTCGCCGTCCTCGCTGCTGCACTGGACCCGCCGGATGATCGAGATCCGGAAGCAGAATCCGGCCTTCGGTCTCGGCGAGTACACCGAACTCCCCTCCTCCAACCCGGCGGTGCTGGCGTTCACCCGCGAGTACAAGGACGATCTCGTCCTGTGCGTGCACAACTTCTCGCGGTTCGCGCAGCCGACGGAGCTGGACCTGCGGTCGTTCGACGGACGTCATCCGGTGGAACTGATCGGCGGGGTACGCTTCCCGGCCATCGGCCAGTGGCCCTACCTGCTGACCCTTGCGGGACACGGCTTCTACTGGTTCCGGCTGCGCAAGGACGCACCGCCGGCCTGAGCTCCGCCCGCCCCGTGCGGGACGGTTTCCACCATCCCGCACGGGGCGCCCCGACCCCGATGAAAGGCCTTGGGCCTTCACGGTTCCGGCGCTTTCGGTCTTCACCGTTCCGCCGTTCGAGTCCGTAAGGACCCTCCTCTCCCGACACGTCCCGCACAGCCGGACAGCCATTGCCGCAATCCGGGACACTCTTCGCATCCTGTGGTGTGCCCGGGGAAAGGACGCGATGCCATGTCGGAGACTGCATCCACTCACGTCGCCCTGGCGAAGAGCACGAGGAACAACGCAACGGCCGGAGTCACGACGGACGGGGGTCTGCTCCCGTCGCTCGCCCCGCTGCTCCACGCCTGGCTGCCCCGGCAGCGGTGGTTCGCCGGCAAGGGCCGGCCGGTCACCGGCTTCTCCCTGGTCTCGGCCACCGAGATGCTGCCGCTGAACGGCACGGCGGGCCCGGGGCTGCTGCATCTGCTGCTGCGGGTCGAGCAGCCCTCCCACCAGGCCGGCCCGGCCGAGGACTGCTACCAACTGCTCCTCGGTGCGAGAACGTCACCGCCGCCGCTCCTCGTGGGCGCCCTGATCGGCCGGGTGGAGTGGGGCCCGCTCGCCGGACGGACCGTCTACGACGCGCTGTACGACCCGCGGCTGGCCGATCTGCTGCTGGAACGCTTCCGCCGCCCCGGGAGCCTCGGCCCGCTGCGCTTCGAGCGGACCGCCGCGATCCCGGCCGGTCTCACGCCCCGGGTACTGGACGCCGAACAGTCCAACTCCTCGCTCGTCTACGGAGACGCGTTCATCCTGAAGATCTTCCGGCGCGTCTTCCCGGGCACCAACCCGGACCTGGAACTGCCGCTCGCCCTCAGCGGCGCGGGGTGCGAGCGGGTACCGGCCCCGGTGGCCTGGTTCGAGGCGCCAGGACCCGAACCGCTCACCCTCGGCGTCCTCCAGCCCTTCCTGCGCGACGCGCGCGACGGCTGGCAGCTCGCGCTGGCCTCGCTCGCCGCGGGCGGCGACTTCCTGCCGGAGGCGCGGGCGCTGGGCCGGGCCACCGCCGAGGTGCACACCGCGCTCGCCGCCGCGCTGCCGACCCCGGCACTGCGCGGCACCCAGACCCGGCAGCTCGTCTCCCGGATGACCCAGCGGCTGGAGGCCGCCGCCCAGGCGGTCCCGGCGCTCGTACCGCACGTCCCCGGACTGCTCGCCGCGTTCGAGGCGGTGACGGACCTCGGGGTCCGGGGCAGCGGCTGCGCCCAGCAGCGGGTGCATGGCGATCTCCACCTCGGGCAGACGCTGCGCTCCGCCGACGGCTTCTGGTCGCTGATCGACTTCGAGGGCGAACCGGCCCGCCCGCTGCGCGAGCGCCGCCTGCCCGCGCCCCCGGTCCGCGATGTCGCGGGCATGCTGCGGTCCTTCGACTACGCGGCCCGCTCGCACCGCCCGTGGAACCCGGAGTGGGCGGCCCGCTGCCGTGCCGCCTACTGCGAGGGCTACGCGCAGGCGTCGGGCGGCGACCCGCGCGGCGAACCGGAGCTGCTGCGCGCCCATGAGACCGACAAGGCCGTGTACGAGGTGCTGTACGAGGCCCGGCACCGCCCCGAATGGCTGCCGGTTCCGATGGCGGCCATCCAGCGGCTGGCCCGGTCCGCCGCGGCCTGAACCGGCCCCTTCCCGCCCCCGCCACCCCTCTCTCCCGCCCCCCTCCAGCACCGCTTCTCCCCTTGACCGCTCCTCCCCCTCGCCCCTTGCTTCTCCCCTTCACCCTTCGAGGAGGCAGTCCCTGTGACCGCCCGCAAGCCGTCCCGCAAGGCATCCCGCAAGACAGCCGAAGTCCCCGTCGAGTTCCCCGCCGAGGCGCCCGTCGACGCCGCTGCCGCAGCCGCGGTGGACGTGGCGGCCGCACCGACGCCGGAGCCGGCGCCCGCCACGGGGGCCGCGACCGCGACCGCCGAGCGCGCCCGGCCCCGGCGCGCCGACGCGGGCCCCCCGCGCCCCCGGCAGGCCGGGGACGGCCAGGGCGCCCGCCCCGCACCGGCCCTGGACGGCCCGGACCGCGGCCGGCTGCTGGCCGGTGACCACCACGCGCCGCACGACGTGCTCGGCGCGCACCCGGTCCCCGGCGGGGTGCTGCTACGGGCGCTGCGACCGTTCGCGCGGTCCGTCACGGTGCTGGCGACCGGGCTGCGGGCCGAGCTGCACGACGACGGCGACGGCTTCTTCTCCGGCGTGCTGCCGGTTCCGGAGGCCCCCGCGTACCGCCTCGAAGTGGCGTACGACGACAGCACCATCGAGGTGGAGGACCCGTACCGCTTCCTGCCCGCGATCGGCGAGCTCGATCTGCACCTGATCGGCGAGGGCCGTCACGAGGAGCTGTGGCGGGCGCTCGGTGCGGAGCCGATGGTCCACCAGAAGGTGGCCGGGACCCGGTTCACCCTCTGGGCGCCGAACGCGCGCGGTGTACGGGTCACCGGTGACTTCAGCTACTGGGACGGCACGGGCCTCCCGATGCGTTCGCTCGGCTCGACCGGGGTATGGGAGCTGTTCCTGCCCGGGGTCGGCGAGGGCGCGCTGTACAAGTACGAGATCTGCCGCCCGGACGGTTCGCACACGGTACGGGCCGACCCGATGGCCCGGCGCGCCGAGGTGCCGCCCGCGACCGCCTCGGTCGTCACCGCCTCGCACCACGCGTGGCAGGACGCGGACTGGATGGCCCACCGGGGCGACCGGCCGGTCCACGAGGCCCCGTTCTCGGTGTACGAGGTTCATCTCGCGTCCTGGCGGCCGGGCCTGACCTATCGTCAACTCGCCGAGCAGCTCCCGGCCTACGTCAAGGAGCTGGGCTTCACGCACGTCGAGCTGATGCCGGTGTCCGAGCATCCCTTCGGCGGTTCCTGGGGCTATCAGGTCACCGGGTTCTACGCGCCGACCTCGCGGATGGGGACCCCGGACGACTTCCGCTTCCTGGTGGACGCGCTGCACCGGGCGGGCATCGGCGTGATCATGGACTGGGTTCCGGCACACTTCCCGCGCGACGACTGGGCGCTGGCCGAGTTCGACGGACGCCCGCTCTACGAGCACTCCGACCCGCGGCGCGCGGCGCACCCGGACTGGGGAACGCTGGAGTTCGACTACGGCCGCACGGAGGTCCGCAACTTCCTGGTCGCCAACGCGACGTACTGGTGCGAGGAGTTCCACATCGACGGGCTCCGGGTCGACGCGGTGGCCTCGATGCTCTACCTCGACTACTCCCGCGAGGACGGCCAGTGGTCGCCGAACGAGTTCGGCGGCCGGGAGAACCTGGACGCGGTCGCCTTCCTCCAGGAGATGAACGCGACGGTCTACCGCCGCAACCCCGGTGTCGTCACCATCGCCGAGGAGTCCACCGCCTGGGACGGCGTCACCCGGCCCACCGACGGCGGGGGCCTGGGCTTCGGGCTGAAGTGGAACATGGGCTGGATGCACGACTCGCTCCAGTACATCGCCAAGGAGCCGGTCCACCGCAAGTACCACCACAACGAGATGACGTTCTCGATGGTGTACGCGTACAGCGAGAACTACGTGCTGCCGATCTCGCACGACGAGGTGGTGCACGGCAAGCAGGCGCTGGTGTCGAAGATGCCCGGCGACTGGTGGCAGCAGCGCGCCGACCACCGCGCCTATCTGGGCTTCATGTGGGCCCACCCCGGCAAGCAACTCCTCTTCATGGGCCAGGAGTTCGCCCAGGGAGCGGAATGGTCCGAGGGGCACGGACCGGACTGGTGGCTGCTGGACCCCTCCTACGGGGCGTCCGGCGACCACCGCGGGGTGCGGACCCTGGTCGGCGACCTGAACGCGGTGTACGGGGCGGTGCCCGCGCTGTGGCAGCGCGACACCGTCCCGGAGGGGTTCAGCTGGGTGGACGGCGGCGCGGCCGAGGACAACGTGTTCGCGTTCCTTCGGTATGACGCGGACGGCTCCCCGCTGCTCTCGGTCTCCCACTTCTCCCCGGCGGTCCGGAGCGACTACCGCCTCGGGGTGCCGGAGACCGGCACCGAGGGCTGGGTGGAGGTCCTGAACACCGACGCCGCCCGTTACGGCGGCGGCGATGTGCGGAACGAGGAGCGGCTGAAGGCGGAGGCGGTGCCCGCGCACGGCCGCCCGTGCAGCATCTCGCTCACGCTGCCGCCGCTGTCGACGGTGTGGTTCCGCCCGGCGTAGCCCGTACGGGGAGGAACACCCGGGGCCCGTACCGCGTCGATGACGACGTGGTGCGGGCCCCTCCCCCGTCCACCGGGGGTCAGTGACCGGCGGCGATCACCTCGACGAGGCTCGGCCAGGACTCGGGCCGGAACCCCTGTGACGGTCAGATACGCCCTTCACCGAAGGTGTCGAGGTCGGGGCGGTCGAGGTCGGTGGCCGGGGCGAGGACGTCCGCCAACTCCTGGAGCAGCTTCCGCTTGGGCCGGGCGCCGACCATCGACTTGACCGGCTCGCCCGCCCGGAAGACCATCAGCGTGGGTGTCGCCAGCACGCCGTACCGGACGCCGATCCCGGGTTCACGGTCGACGTCGAGCTGGACGATCCTGATCCGATCGGCCTCCTGGCGGGCGATCTCGCCCAGCACCGGGGCGAGTTGACGGCAGGGGCCGCACCAGTCGGCGGTGAACTGGACCAGCACGGGCAGGGCGGATTCCAGCACCTGCGCCTCGAAGGTCTCCTCGGTGACGTCGATGACGCCTTCGGTCCGGATCATGGGTGTCCTCCCAGTTCGCAGCGGGGCGCCGGGCCACCGGGCAGGGCGGCCGACGCCTCCAGTTCGGCTCGGACCAGCTGTGTGCCGACCTCGGCGCGCACCGACGTGAGCTGACCGATCAACGCGTCCAGTTCGTCGAGCTTGCGCCGGTAGCCGGCGAGCGAGGCGGGACAGGAGTCCCCGGCCGGGTGGCCGGCGCGCAGGCAGTCGACGAAGGGCCTGGTCTCCTCCAGGTCGAACCCGAAGTCCTGCAGGATCCGGATCTGCTGGAGGAGACGCAGGTCGCCCTCGTCGTAGCTGCGGTAGCCGTTCTGCGCGCGCCGCGCGGGCAGCAGTCCGCGCGACTCGTAGTAGCGGAGCGTCCGCGTCGTCGTCCCGGCCGCTCTCGCCAGCTCCCCGATTCGCATGGGACGAACGTATTCCTTGACGTCGACGTCAACGCAAGGGCGACGGCGCGGCGCGCCGGCCCGAAAACGGGCCGGGACCATGTCGTCAGTTGGCGCGGGCCGCCGACCGTCGGCGCACCGCCCAGATGATGCCGCCGCCCGCGGCGACCGCCGCGGCCGCCATGCCGGCGATCGGCATGGTGGAGTCCGAGCCGGTCGCGGCGAGGTTGCCGCCGCCGGTCGTCTGCGGGGTCGCGCCGCCGGTCGCCGAGCCGCCCGTGTCGGCGGAGCCGCCGGCGGCGCCGGTGCCGCCCGTGGAACCGGTGGAACCGGTGGAACCGGTGGACGAGGAGCCGCCCGTGGAGCCGGTGGAACCGCTGCCGCCCGTGGAGCCGGGGGTGCCGGATTCCTTGCCGGTGTCGATCACGATCCGCGCGGTGTCATTGGCCGCGTTCCGGTCGAAGGGGCGCCCCTGCCCGCTGAAGGAGACCTCGCCGGTGGTGCGGCCGACCGCCTTGTCGATGCGCAGGACGATGGGGTAGCTCTCGCCGCCGTCCACATCCACCCAGGACTGCGAGGTCCCGCAGCGGTAGTGCGTCTTGGTGACCGCCTCGCAGTATCCGTGCGCCTTGACGACGGACGTGCCCTTCGGGACGCGGATGTCGACGGTGGTCACGCTCTCGCCGCCGTTGCCCTGCACACGGGCGGGGCCCTTGTTGACGAACTTCACCGTCGCGGTGACCTTGTCGCCGGCCTCGCCCTTCAGCTCGGCGCCGGTCAGCGCGAAGTCGGCGGTGTTGGCGACGGTCACGTCGGCCTCGGCGAAGGGCTCGGGGTGGTTCTTCACGTCGGCGTCGGTGGCCGGGCCCTTCTCCACGAGCGTGAGCGGGTCGCCGGTGCCCGGCACCGGTTCGGTGGAGCCGCCGTCGCCCGTGTCGGGTTCGTGGACGCCGATCGACACCCGCAGGTCGTCGCGGAACGCGGAGTCGAGCGCCTTGAGCGAGACGGGCTTCTGCGTGCCGTAGACGACGCCCGGCTTCAGCGGCTGCTCGACGCGGCAGGAGGCGACGTTCGTCTCGGGCATCTCGTCGTAGGAGGTGAGGGTGTAGTAGGTGCAGTTCTTGTGCGTCTCGTCCGCTTTCAGGCCCGGCGACACGGCGTACGTCACCCAGAGCGCGGGCACCTCCGCCGTCCCCTTGTTGAGGAAGGTGAGCGGAGTCGAGAACGAACTTCCGGGCTGAACCCCCTTGACCGGCCGCATCGTTCCGACGCCGAGATCCGGCTCCGATTCGTCGGCGAGCGCCGGCACGGCGCCCAGCGCCACCAGCGCGGCGGCGGCTACGGCGGCGGTCCCGCCGCGCAGGGTACGGCTGCGGGAAGGGGGGATACGCATGGAAGTCCTTCGGTCGTGGGGCTCGTTGAGCGGACTGCGGTCCTTCACCTCTCAAGACCGGTGCCGGACACGGAGGGTTGTGCCGCCGGAACGGTCGTGACAGAACACGGACACAAGGGATCGATACCGGCCACGAACGCCAGGACACCCGTACCGGGGGTACGGGTGTCCTTGGGTGGGGGGTGCCGCGGTGGCTGTGGGGCCGGTGGCGCGGGTCAGACCTTGGCGGGCTCCCCGGCCGCGTCCCGCTGCTCGGGGACCTCGCCGGAGCCGCCCGCCGGGGCGTGGTCGTCGACGAGGGTCTTCTCGTCGAACGGGACCCGGCCGGCCAGCACCTCGTTCACCCGGTCCTTGTCGATCTCCTTGGTCCAGTGGCCGACCAGCACCGTGGCGACCGCGTTGCCCGCGAAGTTGGTCAGGGCGCGGGCCTCGCTCATGAAGCGGTCGATGCCGACGATCAGGCCGACGCCGTCGACGAGCTCGGGGCGGTGGGACTGGAGTCCGCCGGCCAGGGTCGCCAGGCCCGCGCCGGTCACGCCCGCCGCGCCCTTCGAGGCGATGACCATGAAGATCAGCAGCGAGATCTGCTCGCTCGCACTGAGCGGGTCGCCCATGGCGTTGGCGATGAACAGCGAGGACATCGTGAGGTAGATCGCGGTGCCGTCGAGGTTGAAGGAGTAGCCGGTCGGCACGGTGATGCCGACGACGGGCTTGCTGACGCCCAGGTGCTCCATCTTTGCGATCAGCCGCGGCAGGGCCGATTCGGAGGAGGAGGTGGACAGGATGAGCAGGAACTCGCGGCCCAGGTACTTCAGCAGCGAGAACAGGTTCACCCCGGCGACCAGGCGCAGGATCGCACCGAGCACCACGAAGACGAACAGCGCGCAGGTGACGTAGAAGCCGATCATGATGATCGCCAGGGACTTCAGGGCGTCGAGGCCGGTCTCGCCGACCACCGCGGCGATCGCGCCGAACGCGCCGACCGGGGCGGCCCACATGATCATGGCGAGGACGCGGAAGACGAGGCGCTGGATGTGGGTGATGCCGCGGATGATCGGCTCGCCGGTCGAGCCCATCGCCTGGAGCGCGAAGCCCGCGAGCAGCGCGACGAGCAGGGTCTGGAGGACCTCGCCCGCGGTGAAGGCGGAGACGATCGTGGTCGGGATGATGCCGAGCAGGAAGTCCACGGTGGACTCGCTCGCGCCCGACGCCTGCGCCTCACCTGCGGCCCGCGCCTGCTCGGTGATCTGGAGGGTGGAGCCGGGCTCCAGGACGTTGCCGACCAGCAGGCCGATGGCGAGGGCCACGGTCGACATGACCAGGAAGTAGCCCAGCGCCAGACCGCCGACCGCGCCGACCTTGGCGGCCTTGCGCACCGAGCCGACGCCCAGGACGATCGTGCAGAAGATGATCGGCGAGATCATCATCTTGATCAGGTTCACGAAGCCGGCGCCGATGGGCTTCAGCTCGACGGCCACCCCGGGGGCCGCGAAGCCCACCAGGATGCCGAGCGCCACGGCGGCGATCACGGCGATGTACAGGTAGTGGGTGCGGTCCCGTTGTTTGGCTGCCACAGCCATCGTGGGGCTCCTCGGCTCGGTGGGCTTGCGCCCCCGTCCCTGGGGGCTTCGGCGACTATCCACCGCCTTGTGACCCCGGTCACCCTTGCGTTCATATCGTTCACGGTCACTTTTCGGCCACCCGGAGCAAGTCCGGCGGGCGAGGCAGACTGTGGGGTATGCGCCTCCCCCGTACCCTCCCCCGAAGCCTGGCGGGCCAGCTGTTCGCCATGCAGGTCGTGCTCATCGCGGCGGTGGTGGCGGGGTGCGCCGTCTTCGCGTACGTCTCGGGCAGCGCGCAGGCCGAGGATACGGCCGCCCGGCAGGTGCGGGTGGCGGCGTTGGCGGTGGCCGATTCCCCCTCCGTACGGGAGGCCATCCGCACCCCGGACCCGTCCGCCGCACTCCAGCCGTACGCGGAGCGGGTGCGCGAGGACACCGGGATCGCCTTCATCACGATCATGGACACCGAACGGGTCCGCTGGACGCATCCGGACACGGCTCGGATCGGGGACACCTTCCTCGGGAACACCGCGAAGGCCCTGCGCGGGCAGACCTTCACCGAGACGTACACCGGCACGCTGGGCCCCTCGATCCGGGTGGTGACCCCGATCCGCGACAACGGGCGGATCGTCGGCCTGGTCAGCGCGGGCATCACCGTGGACCGGGTCTCCTCGCAGGTACGGGACCAGCTCGGCGCGCTCGCGCTGGCGGCGGGCGGGGCGCTGACACTCGGCGGCATCGGCACCTACGTGATCAACGCCCGGCTGCGGCGGCACACCCACGGGATGAACGCGGCCGAGCTGAGCCGGCTGCACGACTACCACCAGGCCACCCTGCACGCGGTGCGCGAGGGGCTGCTGATGCTGGACGGGCGGCGGCGGATCGCGCTGATCAACGATGCCGGGCGGGAGCTGCTGGGCCTGGCGCCGGACGCGGAGGCGGTCGGCCGTACGGTCGACGAGCTGGCCCTGCCCGCGCCGCTGACCGGGGCGCTGCTGGCGTCCAAGGCCCGGGTGGACGAGCTGCACCTGACGGCGGAGCGGATCGTCGTGGTCAACACCCGTCCGGTGGTGGGCGGTGAGCGGCGCGGCACGGTGGTGACCCTGCGGGACCACACCGAATTGCAGGCGCTCTCCGGTGAGCTGGACTCCGAGCGCGGATTCACGCAGGCGCTGCGCTCCCAGGCCCACGAGGCGGCGAACCGGCTGCACACCGTGGTGTCGCTGATCGAGCTGGGCCGGGTGGAGGAGGCGGTGGACTTCGCGACGGCGGAGCTGGAGCTGGCCCAGGTGCTGACCGACCGGGTGGTGGGGGCGGTGGAGGAGCCGGTGCTGGCGGCGCTGCTGCTCGGCAAGGCGGCCCAGTCGAACGAGCGCGGCGTGGAGTTGGTGCTCGCGGACGACAGCCTGATCGACGACGGGGCGCTGCCGCCCTCGCTGGCCCAGCGCG
Source organism: Streptomyces sp. NPDC104313 (assembly GCF_055583985.1). Taxonomy (NCBI): domain Bacteria; kingdom Bacillati; phylum Actinomycetota; class Actinomycetes; order Kitasatosporales; family Streptomycetaceae; genus Streptomyces; species Streptomyces sp. NPDC104313. The sequence continues at coordinate 122,962 of NZ_JBVJMW010000005.1, read as the reverse complement.
ATCTGGTGACGATCCTGGGCAATCTGATCGACAACGCGGTGGAAGCGGCTTCGGACGGCGCCGACGACGGCTCCGGGACGGTGCCCGCGCCCCGGTCGCCCGGGGGTCCGGCGGGGCGGGCCCGGGTCACCGTGACCGCGCTCGCGGACGAGCGGGGGCTGCTGCTGCGGGTCGCGGACACCGGGGCGGGCATCGGCCCGGAGGCGGCGGACGAGGTGTTCCGGCGCGGCTGGTCGACGCACGGGGCGGGGCGCGGGCTCGGTCTGGCGCTGGTGCGACAGGCGGCCCACCGCAACGGGGGCACGGTGGAGCTGGACGCGGGTCCGGACGGCGGCGCGCGGTTCACCGTACGGCTGCCGCTTCCGGCCCGCACGGCGACAGGTTCGCGGCCCGCGCCCGAGCCCGGGGCCGAGTCCACGTCCGGGGCCGCGCCCGCGCACAAGGAGGTCACGGCATGATCCGGGTACTGGTGGTGGAGGACGATCCGGTGGCCGCCGACGCCCACCAGATGTACGTGGAGCGGGTGGAGGGCTTCACGGTGACGGCGGTGGCGCACACCCGGGCGGCGGCGGTGCGGGCGCTGGAACGCACGCCGGTGGATCTGCTGCTGCTCGACCTCTATCTGCCGGACGGGCACGGACTGGGACTGCTGCGCTCGCTGCGCGCCTCCGGCCACGGGGCGGACGTGATCGCGGTGACCTCGGCGCGGGATCTCGCGGTGGTGCGGGAGGGAGTGTCGCTCGGCGTCGTGCAGTACGTGCTGAAGCCGTTCACGTACCCCACACTGCGGGACCGGCTGGTGCGGTACGCGGAGTTCCGGGGCGCCGCCGGGGAGGCGAGCGGGCAGGAGGAGGTGGACCGGGCGCTGGGCGCGCTGCGGGTCGCGCATCCGGCCACCCTGCCCAAGGGGCTCAGCGGGCCGACGCTGGAGGCCGTGACCCGGGTGCTGAAGGAGTCACCGGAGGGGGTGACGGCGGCCGCCGCCGGGGAGCGGCTGGGCATCTCGCGGATCACGGCCCGGCGGTACCTGGAGCACCTCGTGACCGTAGGCAGCGCCACGCGGCGTCCGCATTACGGGCAGGTCGGCCGACCTGAACTGCATTACCGCTGGCTGGTCTCGGGGCGCTGACCGACCGGCGCCGAAATGGCCGACAAGCGCTTGCCGACGATTTTCACGGTGGTGGTGCGCCGCCGCGGAGAAGCAAAAGAAAGCGCTGGTGGGGCGGTACTCGCGTACCGCCCGCCCGGTTCGCGGCTGGAGGTTCCTACGAAGCGTGATCTGTGGGGAACGTACCGTAGCCAAGCCGGAAATGGACTTCTACGGTGGGCCCGTGCACCCCACCCCGCCATTCAACGCCCCCGCCGCGCGCCGTCTCCGCGAGGCTCTGGGGATGGCTCCCGGCCATGTCGCCTACGGGCTCGCCGCCCAGTACGGACTCCGGATCAGCGCAGAGACCGTCATCGCCTGGGAACGCGGCCTCGCGACGCCCGGGGAGCGCGAGCTGACCGCCCTCGCCGGCGTCCTCTGGTGCGCCCCCGGGGAACTGCTCGCGGCCGCCACCACCCTGCGCGAGCACCGGATGACCCACGATCTGAGCGTGGACGACCTGGCCCGCCGGCTGGGGATGACCGGCGCCTCGTACCTGCGGATGGAGGAGTCGGGGCGGTGGCGGGGCAACGAGAAACAGTCGGCGGCGCTGCGCCGGGCGCTGGACCTGACGGCGGCGCAGTTCCTGACGGCGACCGGCCGCGACGAGGAGCTGGCGGAGCTCCTGAGCAGCGCGGTCACCACACGCTGGCAGGCGTACGTCCGCCCGGTCGCCAAGATCGTCCCGCTGGACCGGGCGCTGATCCAGGACGTGCTGGAACAACTGCACGCCGACTACCAGGCCCTGATGGTCTCCACGCTGAGCTGGAGCGGCACGGGCCAGGAACGCTCCGGGTCGACGGGCGACGCGGGCCGGGCGTTCCTGTCCCGGGTGGTGGACCAGTTCTGGCGGACCGCCGGGGTGTGACCCCGCCCGGGCCGCCCGGGCGGCCCGGGCGGCCCGTGCGGTTGCGGATCACCCGTCCGGGAAACCGTCCGGGGAGCCGGACCTAGAAGACCTGCTCGGCCTCGTACATCCGCTCGGCGGGCACCCTCTTCAGCTGGGTGACGGCCTCGGCGAGCGGGACCATGGCGATGTCGTTGCCGCGCAGGGCGGTCATCCGGCCGAAGTCGCCGCGGTGCACGGCCTCCACGGCGTTCCAGCCGAAGCGGGTGGCGAGCACCCGGTCGTACGCGGTCGGTGTGCCGCCACGCTGGACATGGCCGAGAATGACCGGCCTGGCCTCCTTGCCGAGCCGGGTCTCCAGCTCGATGGCCAGGCGGTTGCCGATGCCCTGGAAGCGCTCGTGGCCGTACTGGTCGATCTCGCCCTTGGCGTACGGCATGGAGCCCTCCGCCGGGTGCGCACCCTCGGCGACGCAGATGACGGCGAACTTCTTGCCGCGCGCGAACCGCTCCTCGACCATCTTGACCAGGTCGTCGACCTGGAAGGGGCGCTCGGGCAGGCAGATGCCGTGGGCGCCGCCGGCCATGCCGGACTCCAGCGCGATCCACCCCGCGTGCCGGCCCATGACCTCGACGACCATCACGCGCTGGTGGGACTCGGCGGTGGTCTTGAGACGGTCTATGGCCTCGGTCGCGACACCCACCGCCGTGTCGAACCCGAAGGTCCGGTCGGTGCAGGAGATGTCGTTGTCGATGGTCTTCGGGACACCGACGACCGGCATGCCGGCGTCGGAGAGCATGCGGGCCGCGGTGAGCGTGCCCTCGCCGCCGATCGGGATGAGCGCGTCGATGCCGTAACGGCGGGACAGCTCCTCGCAGTTCTCGGCGGCCTCGCGCAGCCGGTCGCGCTCCAGGCGGGCCGAGCCGAGGATGGTGCCGCCGCGGGCGAGGATGCCGCTGACCGCGTTGAGGTCGAGGGGGCGGAAGTGGCCGTCGAGCAGCCCCTTGAAGCCGTCCTCGAAGCCGATGACCTCGTCGCCGTGGCCGACCACGGCCCGGTGGACGACCGACCGGATCACTGCGTTCAGGCCGGGGCAGTCGCCGCCCGCGGTGAGAATTCCGATGCGCATCGAGGTGTGTCTCCTGCTCGCTAGTCGCGCTTTTCCGGGAGGCCGACCGTGGCGGCCCCCGTGCCCTGAACCAGGACGATTGTCCCACGTCCGGCACCGACCCCGCGCTCTCGGCCGGGCCTGGGGCCGGAAACGGGTAGGAGGAGTCCGAAGGCCGTATACCTCCGGCGGGCGGTATAGCGGCCCCCGCAGGTATCGTCAAGAGGCAATGCAGGCCAATGCCGCACCCGGCGGATCACCGGGCGGGCACGGGGGTATCACCGCACGTCCGGACGCCCGCGGGTCGCGGCATCGAACACAAGGACGGGAGAGCACGCGTGGCGCGCAGCGTGTACGTGACCGGGATCGACCGGGGTGACGGCCGTCAGGTCGTCGAGCTGGGAGTCATGGAGCTCCTGACGCGTCAGGTGGACCGGGTCGGTGTCTTCCGTCCGCTGGTCCACGACGGACCCGACCGGCTCTACGAGCTGCTCCGGGCCCGCTACCGGCTCTCCCAGAGCCCGGCCTCCGTATACGGCCTGGACTACCACGAGGCCTCCGCCGTGCAGGCGGAGAAGGGCACGGACGAGCTGGTCTCCCGGCTCGTCGAGCGTTTCCACCAGGTGGCCCGCGAGTACGAGGTGGTCCTGGTCCTGGGCAGTGACTTCGCCGCCACCCAGCTCCCCGACGAGCTGGCGCTGAACGCCCGGCTGGCCAACGAGTTCGGGGCCTCGGTGATCGCGGTGGTCGGCGGCAAGGGGCAGAACGCGGAGTCCGTCCGCGCCGAGACCCGTAACGCCTACCGCGCCTACGCGGGACTGGGCTGCGACGTGCTGGCCATGGTGGTGAACCGGGTCGCCGCCGAGGACCGCGAGAGCATCGCGGAGCGGCTCGCGGCCCGGCTGCCGGTGCCCGTCTCCGTCCTGCCGGACGATCCGGCGCTCTCGGCGCCCACGGTCGCCCAGATCACCGCGGCGCTGAACGGCACGGTGCTGCTCGGCGACGACTCGGGGCTCGCGCGCGACGCGCTGGACTTCGTGTTCGGCGGGGCCATGCTGCCGAACCTGCTGAACGCGCTGACACCCGGCTGCCTGGTGGTCACCCCCGGGGACCGGGCGGATCTGGTGGTGGGTTCGCTGGCCGCGCACAGCGCGGGCACCCCGCCCATCGCGGGCGTGCTGCTGACCCTGGACGAGCGCCCCGGCGAGGAGATACTCACGCTGGCCGCCCGGCTCGCACCGGGGACCCCGGTCGTGTCGGTGGCCGGCGGATCCTTCCCCACCGCCGGCGAACTCTTCTCCCTCGAAGGCAAGTTGAACGCGGCGACGCCCCGGAAGGCGGAGACGGCCCTCGGCCTGTTCGAGCGCCATGTCGACACGGGCGCCCTCCTCGACCGGATCTCGGTGGCCCGCAGCGGACGGGTCACGCCGATGATGTTCGAGCACGAGCTGCTGGAGCAGGCCCGCGCCGACCGCAAGCGCGTGGTGCTGCCGGAGGGCACCGAGGAGCGGGTGCTGCGCGCCGCCGACGTGCTGCTGCGCCGGGACGTCTGCGACCTCACGCTGCTCGGCGACGTGGACGTGATCCGCAAGAAGGCCGCCGACCTCGGCATCGACCTCGCGGACACCCAGCTGATCGACCCGCACACCTCGGAGCTGCGGGGCGTCTTCGCCGAGCGGTACGCCGAACTGCGCGCGCACCGCGGAGTGACGGTGGAGCTGGCCGTCGACGTGGTGGCGGACGTGAACTACTTCGGCACGCTGATGGTGCGGGAGGGGCTTGCCGACGGGATGGTGTCCGGGTCGGTGCACTCCACGGCGGCCACCATCCGCCCGGCGTTCGAGATCATCAAGACGAAGCCGGACGCCAGAATCGTGTCGTCCGTCTTCTTCATGTGCCTGGCCGACAAGGTCCTCGTGTACGGCGACTGCGCGGTCAACCCGGACCCGAACGCGGAACAGCTCGCGGACATCGCGGTGCAGTCGGCGGTGACGGCGGCCCGGTTCGGCGTGGAGCCCCGGATCGCGATGCTGTCGTACTCCACCGGGACCTCCGGCTCCGGAGCGGACGTCGACAAGGTGCGCGAGGCCACCGAGCGGGTGCGGGCGGAGCGGCCCGAGCTGCGGGTGGAGGGGCCGATCCAGTACGACGCGGCGGTCGAGCCGTCCGTCGCGGCGACGAAACTGCCCGGGTCGGAGGTGGCCGGGCAGGCCACCGTGCTGATCTTCCCCGACCTGAACACCGGCAACAACACCTACAAGGCCGTGCAGCGCTCGGCGGGGGCGGTGGCGGTCGGTCCGGTGCTCCAGGGACTGCGCAAGCCCGTCAACGACCTGTCGCGCGGCGCGCTCGTCCAGGACATCGTCAACACCGTGGCGATCACGGCGATCCAGGCACAGGGCGAGGAGCGCCCCGCATGACGACCTCCGGCCCCGACCACGAAAGCACGGCAGCCCCTGTGGAACCTCAGCGCGTCCTCGTCCTCAACTCCGGCTCCTCGTCGGTGAAGTACCAGCTCCTCGACATGCGCGACCGCTCCCGGCTCGCCTCGGGCCTGGTCGAGCGGATCGGCGAGGAGACCTCACGCCTGGTGCACACCCCGCTGACCGGCGGCGGCGCCGGGCCCCGTGAGCGTACGGGCCGGATCGCGGACCACGCCGCGGCGCTCAGGGCCGCGGCCGAGGAGCTGGCGGCGGACGGCCTCGGGCTCGACTCCCCCGAACTCGCCGCGATCGGACACCGGGTGGTGCACGGCGGGCTGAGGTTCAGCGCCCCGACCGTGATCACCGACGAGGTGCTGGAAGAGATCGAGCGCCTCGTCCCGGTCGCGCCGCTGCACAACCCGGCGAACATCACGGGCATCGTCACGGCGCGGGCACTGCGGCCGGACCTGCCGCAGGTCGCGGTCTTCGACACGGCGTTCCACACGACGATGCCGGAGGCGGCAGCACGGTACGCGATCGACGTGGAGACCGCCGACGCGCACCGCATCCGCCGCTACGGCTTCCACGGCACCTCGCACGCGTACGTCTCCCGCAGGACGGCCGAGCTGCTGGGCCGGGCGCCGAAGGACGTGAACGTCATCGTGCTGCACCTGGGCAACGGGGCGTCCGCGTCGGCGGTCGAGGGCGGGCGGTGCGTGGACACCTCCATGGGGCTGACGCCCTTGGAGGGTCTCGTGATGGGTACGCGCTCCGGGGACATCGATCCGGCGGTCACCTTCCACCTGGAGCGGGTGGCGGGCATGTCGACCGACGACATCGACGTCCTGCTCAACAAGAAGAGCGGGCTGGTCGGTCTGTGCGGCGACAACGACATGCGGGTGATCCGCCGCCGGATCGACGAGGGCGACGAGCGGGCCGCGCTGGCCTTCGACATCTACATCCACCGGCTGAAGAAGTACATCGGCGCCTATACGGCGGTGCTCGGCCGGGTGGACGCGGTGGCGTTCACGGCGGGGGTCGGGGAGAACGCGGCTCCGGTGCGGGAAGCTGCCATCGCGGGCCTGGAGGAGCTGGGCATGGCGGTGGACGCCTCGCTCAACGCCGTACGGTCCGCGGAGCCGCGGTTGATCTCGCCGGAGTACGCCCGGGTGGCGGTCGCCGTGGTGCCGACGGACGAGGAGCTGGAGATCGCCGACCAGACGTTCGCGCTCGTCGAGGGGCCCGGTTCGCCCTGATCCGGAACCTCGGGCGGCGTCCCGATCCGGGACCTCGGACCGGTCGACAACTGAGCGCCCCCGCGCCCCTTTGTATCTTCCACCAGCCGGAATATTCCGCAGTGAAACAAACCGATAGGATCCGCCTCATGCGCCGTTCCAAAATCGTCTGCACCCTCGGTCCCGCCGTCGACTCCCACGAGCAGCTCGTCGCTCTGATCGAGGCCGGCATGAGCGTGGCCCGTTTCAACTTCAGTCACGGTACCCACGAGGAACACCAGGGCCGTTACGACCGTGTCCGCAAGGCGGCCGCCGAGACCGGCCGCGCGGTGGGCGTGCTCGCCGACCTCCAGGGCCCGAAGATCCGGCTGGCGAAGTTCGCCGAGGGCCCGGTCGAGCTGGTCCGCGGGGACGAGTTCACCATCACCTCCGAGGACGTCCCCGGCGACAAGTCGATCTGCGGCACGACCTACAAGGGTCTGCCCGGCGACGTCGTCAAGGGCGACCCGATCCTGATCAACGACGGCAACGTCGAGCTGAAGGTCGTGGCGGTCGAGGGCCCCCGGGTGAGGACCATCGTCATCGAGGGCGGTGTCATCTCCGACCACAAGGGCATCAACCTCCCCGGCGCGGCGGTCAACGTCCCGGCCCTGTCCGGGAAGGACGTCGAGGACCTGCGCTTCGCGCTGCGGATGGGCTGCGACCTGGTCGCCCTCTCCTTCGTCCGGGACGCCGACGACGTCAAGGACGTCCACAAGGTGATGGACGAGGAGGGCCGCCGGGTCCCCGTCATCGCCAAGGTGGAGAAGCCGCAGGCGGTCGAGCACATGGAGGGCGTCGTCATGGCGTTCGACGGTGTGATGGTGGCCCGCGGCGACCTGGCCGTCGAGTACCCGCTGGAGAAGGTCCCGATGGTGCAGAAGCGCCTGGTGGAGCTGTGCCGGCGCAACGCCAAGCCGGTGATCGTGGCGACCCAGATGATGGAGTCGATGATCACCAACTCGCGCCCGACCCGCGCCGAGGCGTCCGACGTCGCCAACGCGATCCTGGACGGCGCGGACGCGGTCATGCTGTCCGCCGAATCCTCGGTGGGCGCTTACCCGATCGAGACGGTCAAGACGATGGCGAAGATCGTCGTCGCCGCGGAGGAGGAGCTGCTCTCCAAGGGCCTCCAGCCGCTGGTCCCCGGCAAGAAGCCCCGTACGCAGGGCGGTTCGGTGGCCCGCGCGGCCTGCGAGATCGCGGACTTCCTGGACGGCAAGGCCCTGGTCGCCTTCACCCAGTCCGGCGACACCGCCCGCCGCCTCTCCCGTTACCGCACGGCCCAGCCGATCCTGGCCTTCACCACGGACGAGGCCACCCGCAACCAGCTCGCGCTGAGCTGGGGCGTCGAGTCGCACGTCGTCCCGCACGCGGACAACACCGACGCGATGGTCGATCTGGTCGACGCGGAGCTGCTGAAGCTGAACCGCTACAACGACGGCGACACGATGATCATCACCGCCGGCTCGCCCCCCGGCATCCCCGGCACCACCAACATGGTCCGGGTGCACCACCTGGGCGGCGGCGAGCGGGACTGACCGCACCCCGCACCTCAACGGCTGTGGGCCGTACTCCTCATCAGGAGTGCGGCCCACAGTCGTTGAGGTGCGGCTCCCGGACGGGGTCGGGGACGGGGTCGGGCTGCCAGTTTTTTCTAGAGGACCGATGAAGATCTTGGGTTCTGGCCCTGGCCGCCGTCGAAGAAGTTCTCCAGTCCCGGAACGGTGAGCGTGCCGCCGAACTGGCCGGCCTGAACCACCCTCACCTCGGTGAAGAAGGCGAAGGGGATGTTCAGCGGCGGCGGGGTCCCGGGGCTGAAGGTGATCGGGATGAGACCGAAGAGGTTGCCCTTCAGCTCCTCCGTGTACATCGTCACCTCGCCGTCACGGATCGTCGACGTCGAACCGGGCCGCGACTTCACATGGCCCGTCGTGCCCATCGGACCGACGGTCAGCTGGTGCAGGTCCTTGATGTCGATGGAGTCGGCGGTGAACTTCAGCACCTTCTTGAGGGTGCCGTCCGCCTTCTTCACCTCGACGATGCCGTGGTAGTCCAGGCCGTTGAGGGTGAGCAGCGTCGACTCCAGGGTCCACGGGTCGGACGGGACCAGCGGGATGCCGGGCTCCAGTTCGGCCTTGGCGAGCGCGTCCGGGTCGGGCACGGGGCACGGGAAGCGGGGCTTGGCGCCGTCCGGGATGTCCTCGTCCTTCCTGGGGTCGAGTCCCTTGACGTCCTCGTCGAGCTCCTCGACGTCCTTGCCCGCCTTCTCGGCCGCCTCGCGGAGGGCGTCGGCCGTCCTGTCGGACGTCTCCTTCGCCTTGTCCGCGGCGCTCCCGGCCGGGGCTCTCGGCTCGTCGGACGGCTTCGGGGCCCCGGTCGTGGGGCTCGGGGACGAACTCGTCGGCTCCTCGGCCTTCTTGCCGGGCCCGTCGAAGAGGTCCTTGAGCGCGTCACCGGCGCCGAGCGGGTCCAGCGGGTTCTTCGACTTCGTGGGCGTCGGAGTCGCGGAGGGCGCCTCTGTGGGCGTCTCCCCGGCGGACTGCGCCGACGTGTCCGCGCTCGCGTCGGGCTTCGCCCCGGAGGTGGAACCGCCGGCCGACGGCGTGGGCGTGGGCGTGGCGGTGGTGTCGTCGCCGGGCTTCGCGTCCCTCTCTGCCTCGTCCTTCGCCGTGGCCGACGGGGACGGGGACGGGGACGGGGTGGCCTTCGGCGACCCGGACCCGCTCGGCTCGTCGGACCGGGTGACACAGGGGCCCGGCGCGAACGGGATGTCGCCGCGTTCGTCGGCCAGGGCCAGCTTGGGTGTCAGCCCCATGCCCACGAACACCGCCGTCGGCATCGCGGCGAGCGCCAGCGCCTTCTTTCCGCTGGGCAGGTGGAGCTTGGCCAGCAGCGACTTCCTGGGGGCCGCGTGACGGGGGCCCCTGCGCTCGCGGAGGTTGTTGCCGGGGTAGACGTTCGTCCACTGACCGTCCTCACCCCGCACGGCGCCTCCCGTCGTCGGCGTCGGCTGCCGGATCGTACCCGGAGCGCTGCCGCGGCACGGCCGCGGCGCCGTGCGACTCGCCCTCGGAGCGCCCCTCGTAAGGGTGCTCGGCGAGCGGAGCCTCGCCGGCGCCCTTCGGATCGCCCGGGGCCCAGGAAATGGACAGGGCTCCGCCGACGAGGGCGAGGACGAATCCGACGACGAAGCCGCCGATGTTGGCGACAGGGAGGGAGATCAGCGCGAGCAGGATGGCGGCAACACCCGCGAAGACCCGCACGATGCCGTGGTACCACATCGTCAGACCGAGCGTGATCAGCAGGACCCCGATGATCAGGGATCCGGCACCGGCCGTGGTGGACATGGCCAGCGTCATGTTGCCGAGCGTCATGCTGGCGTACGGGAAGTAGGCGATGGGAATCCCACCGGCCATGGTGAACAGTCCGGCCCAGAAAGGCCGGTGACCCCGCCAGGCGCGGAAGCGTCTTTGAAGGACGCGGATGTAGTGCTCGTTCTGCCCTGTGGACTCGGGGCTCATGGAAAACAGCTCCCTGGAACCGGTACTGCCGTGAGATGGGGAGGATGGGTGGCCGGAAAGCCCTGAGGGGACGTTCCGGCCACCCTGGCCGGAGGGCTAGAAGCACTCCTTGACGCCCGTGTGCAGCCTCAGCTTCAGGTCGCTGAGCTTGAACGTGCCGGCGGTGGTCGCCCACGCCGTCTGCTTCACCTTGGTCAGAACGGCCCGGTCGGCCCGCTGCGCGAAGCCCGCCTCGTTGGCGGTGGTGCCGGGCTGGATGCCTATCCCGTTCGGCCTGTGCTCCTTCTTCAGCGAACCGGCCGCGACACCGATGTCAATGTTCTCGAAGTCGGCGTCGGCGTCCAGCTGTGCGATGTCCAGGTAGAGGTTGGTGGCCCTGACCGGCCTGTCCGGGTCGGTGCCGGCCCTCAGCTCGAGACTGACGCTCTTGCCGATGAAGGGAACCTTCGGCGTGACCACCGACTGGCACATGTTGGTGATCGTGGCGCTGCTGAAGCCCGACACCGCGACCGCGTGCGAGACCTTCTTGCCGTTGAGGTCCTTACCGACCGCGACGCTGCCGTACTGGACGAAGTCCTCGCCGTCCAGCTTGTCGGTGCTGACCTTGAAGCTCTGCCCGGACACACTGAACGACGCGGCGAGCGCGCCCTGTGCGAGGCCGACGCCCACCGCCGCCGTGGCGACGACGCTCGGCACCATGACCAGCGCGAACCGCTTCCATCTCGTCCCACCGCGAACTTGGGAACTCATACGTGCTCCTTCTTCTCGGACGTACATCTCCGGCCGGGCATCGTGCCCGTCCTGGGATGGGAGAAGTGCTACGTCCTCGGGAAGGAGAGCGCCCGCGGACGGAGACGTGTCCCGCATCCGATCCACCGGCGTTCACCCCCGAGCGACAACCACTGGCCGCGCTTTCCGCGCAGCCGGTCGGACAGGCCCCGCCCGTGGGCGGGAACCCCCCTGTCCGCGGTCGGCGCCACTGCCGCCGACCACTCGGTGGGGACCCAACAGACCCTCGGACACCGGCTGGAGACCGGACTGGAGGTATGGGACCGAGCGTGGCCGATGGTGGTGCATTCACGGCCGTGACACAAGGGGCATCATTACTGGCTAGTAACGACTCGATAACCACAGGACGGCAGGGCGGCATCACGCGACGGCACAGGGTGGCACGAAAGGGGCATCGGAATTGCGCGAAACCTCATGGAAACGAGACAGACCCACCAGCCCGCCTTACCGGGAGTAATAGCTCACATCTTTGTCAAGATTTGGTAAAGCGAAGGCTTCGCGCGCCCTTCTTCGGCGTCAGGACGGCAAAACGGCCGCGCCGCCCGGGGGGCAGCACGGCCGTCTTGTCACATCGGAACAATCGGGCCCGTCCGGAGGATACGGCTGACCACTCTCAGAACAGGACGCGGGCCAGCGCGGTGCGCGCGGCGATGACCCGGGGATCCTCCGGACCGATCACCTCGAAAAGCTCCAGCAGCCGCAGCCGGGCGGCGTCGCGGTCGTCGCCCGCGGTGTGGCGGACCGCTTCGACGAGCCGGCCGAAGGCGTCCTCGACATGTCCGCCGGCCAGGTCGAGATCGGCGGCGGCGATCTGGGCGTTCACATCACCCGGCTTGTCCGCGGCTTCCTTGCGGACCGCCTGCGGGTCCATGCTCTGGACACGGACGAGCAACTCCGCCTGGGCCAGGCCCAGCTTGGCCTCCGGGTTGCCCGGGTCCTCCCCGAGGACGTTCTTGTACGCCTGGACCGCGCCGCCGAAGTCATTGGCGTCGAGAGCGGACGCGGCGGCCTCCAGCAGGACGTCGTACGGACCGGCCGGCACCTCGGCCGGGACCGCGTCCGCCGGGGCGGCGTCCGGGTCCACGGCGATCCCGGTCAGTCCGAAGCGCTCCTCGCCGACCTGGATCAGCTGGTCCAGCGTCTCGCGGATCTGGGCCTCGGGGGCCGCGCCCTGGAAGAGCGGGAGGGCCTGACCGGCGACGACGGCGAAGACGGCCGGGATGCCCTGGACGCCGAACTGCTGCATCAGCATCTGGTTCGCGTCGACATCGACCTTGGCCAGCAGGAAGCGGCCGTTGTACTCGACGGCCAGGCGCTCCAGCAGGGGGCCCAACTGCTTGCACGGCTCGCACCACTCGGCCCAGAAGTCGATGACGACGGGGACCTCGGCGGAGCGCTGGAGGACATCGCGCTCGAATCCGGCTTCATCGACGTCGATCACCAGGGCGGCGGGAGTGACGGCTGCGGCGCCCCCGCTACGGGAGGCCTCCGCGCGGGCCCGCTCCGCCTTGGCCTTGGCCTCACCGGCCGCCTTGACAGCGGCGAGGTCGACAACGCCGCTCATGGACATGTTCCTAGGCTGCATACGTACATCCTCCCCCCTGAGCACACCGTTGCGGAAAGCGAGTGCGAGAACCGGACCGGACCGGGCGCCCCCGCCGGTGTGCGGGGGCGGACGGGCCGAGGCGGTTCCGGCTCCCCCGAGCGCCCGTGAGGCCCGGTGGAACCGGTCGGGCCCCTGAAAGACCCTGGCTGAAACTGACCGGGCCCCGAAAGACCCGTTGGACCTTCCGGATCCCCATCCGGCCGGTCCGTGCGGCCCCGGGTCCCCACCCGGCGCCTGGGATCTCCGTGAAGACCCCGGTGGCTGTCGCTCGTTGGTGCCGTGGCGTACGGGGGCGCGATCCGGCCGCCTTCCTTACGCTACGACCCGTAGCGTAACTTCCGATCGCCCAGCCCGGACAGGTGATCCCGGTGATCTGTCTCACGGGCACCGGAGCACAACCGTTCGCCCTACCGGCCGGTATGGTCGCCGCATCATGAACGACAGCGACCTCAAAGCCACCCGAACAGGACGTCCGCGGAGCACCGCGGCCGATGCCGCGATCCTCGACGCGACGCGGGCGTCCCTGGTCGATCTCGGCTGGTCGAAGCTGACGATGGGCGATGTGGCGATCCGGGCCGGGGTGGCCAAGACGACCCTCTACCGGCGCTGGGCGGGCAAGAACGAGCTGGTCGTGGACGCGGTCGCCGTCCTCTTCGACGAGCTGGAACTGCCCGACCGGGGCAGTCTGGCCGCCGATGTGCAGGGGGTCGTGCTCCAGTTCGCCGCCCTGCTGGAGCGGCCGGAGGCCCGTACGGCGCTGATGGCGGTGGTCGCCGAGTCCACCCGCGACGACTCGCTGCGCCTGCGGATCCGCTCGGCCATCGTGGACCGGCAGAAGCGGCTGGTGCTCCTCGGGCGGCAGCGCGCCCAGGCCCGCGGCGAGCTGCGGTACGAGGACGACGCCTCGACGGCCGCCCGCAACGCGGACCTGATCTTCGACGTGATCGCCGGAGCCGTGGTGCACCGCACCCTGGTGAGCGCGGAGCCGGTGGACTCCGCGTGGGCGAGCGGCTTCACCTCACTGCTGCTGCTGGGGCTGGCGGGAGCGCAGGCGGGAGCGCCGGGTTCGGACCCGGTCGCGGGCGACGCCCCCGTGCCCCGGCGCAAGGCCCCCGGTCCACCCGGGGGGCGGAGGGCCGGCCCTCAGAATCCCGGCGGCTCCGTGTAGGTGCCCCACTCCTCGCGCAGCACCCCGCAGATCTCGCCGAGTGTGGCCTCGGCCCGTACCGCGTCCAGCATCGGCGTGATCATGTTGGAGCCGTCGCGGGCGGCGGCGAGCATCGCGTCGAGGGCTGCGGTGACCCTGGCGTCGTCGCGGGCGGCCTTGCGGTCCGCGAGCTGGCTGACCTGGTCGCGCTCGACCTCGTGACTGACCCGGAGGATCTCCAGGTCGCCGGTGACCGAACCGTGGTGGACGTTGACGCCGACGACCCGCTTGTCGCCCTTCTCCAGGGCCCGCTGGTACTGGAACGCGGACTCGGCGATCTCGCCGGTGAACCAGCCGTCCTCGATGCCGCGCAGGATGCCGGAGGTGATCGGCCCGATGGGGTGCTGCCCGTCGGGGTGGGCCCGGGTGCCGCGCTCCCTGATCTGGTCGAAGATCTTCTCGGCCTCGGCCTCGATCCGGTCGGTGAGCTGCTCGACGTACCAGGAGCCGCCCAGCGGGTCGGCCACGTTGGCGACGCCGGTCTCCTCCATCAGCACCTGCTGGGTGCGCAGGGCGATCTCGGCGGCCTGCTCGGAGGGGAGCGCGAGGGTCTCGTCGAGGGCGTTGGTGTGCAGCGAGTTCGTGCCGCCGAGCACGGCCGAGAGCGCCTCCACGGCCGTGCGCACGACGTTGTTGTACGGCTGCTGCGCGGTGAGCGATACCCCGGCGGTCTGGGTGTGGAAGCGCAGCCACTGCGCCTTGTCGGTCGTGGCGCCGTAGGTCTCCTTCATCCAGCGGGCCCAGATGCGGCGGGCGGCGCGGAATTTGGCGATCTCCTCGAAGAAGTCCAGGTGCGCGTCGAAGAAGAAGGAGAGCCCGGGGGCGAAGGTGTCGACGTCCAGGCCGCGCGAGAGGCCCAGCTCCACGTAGCCGAAGCCGTCCGCGAGGGTGTACGCCAGCTCCTGCGCGGCCGTCGCCCCGGCCTCGCGGATGTGGTAGCCGGAGACGGAGAGCGGCTTGTAGGCGGGGATGTCGCGGGCGCAGTGCTCCATCAGGTCGCCGATGAGGCGCAGGTGGGGCTCGGGCTGGAAGAGCCACTCCTTCTGCGCGATGTACTCCTTGAAGATGTCGGTCTGGAGCGTGCCGTTGAGCACGCCCGGGTCGACGCCCTGGCGCTCGGCGGCGACCAGGTACATGCAGAAGACGGGCACGGCCGGGCCGCTGATCGTCATCGAGGTGGTGACGTCGCCGAGGGGGATGTCGCCGAAGAGGACCTCCATGTCGGCGGCGGAGTCGATGGCGACACCGCAGTGGCCGACCTCGCCGAGCGCGCGCGGGTCGTCGGAGTCCCGGCCCATCAGCGTCGGCATGTCGAAGGCGACGCTGAGGCCGCCGCCGCCCGCCGCGAGGATCATCTTGTAGCGCTCGTTGGTCTGCTGGGCGTTGCCGAAGCCGGCGAACTGGCGGATCGTCCACGTGCGGCCCCGGTAGCCGGTGGGGTGCAGCCCGCGGGTGAAGGGGTACTCCCCCGGCCAGCCGATCCGCTCGAATCCCTCGTACGTGTCACCGGGGCGGGGTCCGTACGCGGGCTCGACCGGGTCCCCGGAGAGCGTGGTGAAGTCCGCGTCACGCTTGCGGGCCTTGTCGTAACGGGCCTGCCAGCGGAGGCGGCCTTCCTCGATCGCGTCAGCGTCCATACCTCAAATTTACTAGGACGTCCTAGTAAATGTCGATGGGAAACCGCCCTGCGCTTTTCGCGCGGGGCGGTTCGGGACGGCCCGGAAGCCCTCGGCTCAGACCTTCGCGGCGACCGGTGCGGGGTCGGTGACCAGGGCGCGGGCCTCGCGGCTGACCTTCGGCTCGACAAAGAACGAGGCGAAGGGGATACAGCCCGCGGCCAGCACCCACAGGAGCTTGCCGAAGGGCCACTTCGCCTTGGAGCCGAGATCGAAGGCGAAGACGACGTAGACGATGAACAGCACGCCGTGGACCTGGGAGATCAGCATGGTGTCGCCGGTCTCGAAGCCGTACTTCGCGATGATCGCCGCGGTGAAGATGAGCAGCCAGACGGCGGTGACGTAGGCCATCACCCGGTAGCGGGTGAGCACGTTCTGTTTCATGGCCACGAGCGTAACGGGACGGCCGGGGCGATCTTCGCGCGACCCCGGCCTCACCGCAGGAGCCTGCCGGCCGGCGTGCTCATCTCTCCTCGAAGTCCTGGGCCGCCACCCGCAGCGGGCGCAGCATGGCGAAGATCTCGGCGCACTCCTCGGCGTCGTACACCCCGAGCCCGAAGTCGATCGCGACCAGGTCCCGGGTGGCTGCCTCGACGACGTCGCGCCCCTTGTCGGTGATGGACGCCAGCGTTCCGCGGCCGTCGTCGGGATTCGGCCGCTTACCGACGAGACCGGACTTGACCAGCCGGTCCACGGTGTTGGTGACCGAGGTGGGATGCACCATCAGCCGCTCCCCGATCTTGGACATCGGCAGCTCACCGGCCTTGGAGAAGGCGAGCAGCACCAGCGCCTCGTACCGGGCGAAGGTCAGCCCGTACGGCTTGACGACGGCGTCGACCTCGGCGAGCAGGATCTGCTGGGCCCGCATGATCGAGGTGATCGCCCCCATCGAGGGCACGGGTCCCCAGCGCTGCCGCCAGAGCTCGTCGGCGCGGGCGATCGGATCGAAGGGGAGACTGAGCGGCTTCGGCACGGCATCGACCTTACCGACTGGTCACATGCCGGTCAGCCCCGTCTCGTCCTTCGGTATCGGACATCCGTCCGGGGGCTGTCCTGCGGACCTCGGCGACGAGCAGGAGGGTGCAGACGGTACCGATGATTCCGGATCCGGCGACCACCTGGTGCACGGGGAAGAACTCGGCCGCGAGCCCCGCCAGGGCCATCCCGAGGCCCTGGACGGTCATCAGCCCGGCGGTGAGCAGCGTCATGGCCCGGCCGCGCAGCTCCTGGGGCACGGCGTCGACGAACCACTGGTCGAGCCCGATGACATAGGCGGCGCCGGCCCCGGCCAGGGCGAGGGCCACCAGGGCGAGCGGCAGCCCGGGGCGGACCACGTACACGAGGAGCGGGAGCAGCCCGGCGGCGGCGACCGGCAGGACGATCCGGGAGCGGTTACGGGGGCTGAGCGCGGAGCCCACGAACAGCTCGGCCCCGATGTGCCCGACGGCCATCGCGCACAGCAGCAGCCCGAGCGCGGCGGGCGGGGCCCCGATCGCGTCGGCGTACGGGGCGGCGAGCGCCTCCGGGGCCACCACGAACATCGCGGGCAGCCAGAACAGCAGCAGCAACGCCCGGATGCGGCGGTCGCCCAGCACCAGGCGGGCCCCGGAGAGCGACTCCTTCAGCAGCGTCCCGCCGCCGTCACCGGGGACGGCGCGGGCGGGGCGGTCGCGGGTGCCGAAGCGGAGCAGGGCGGCCGAGCACAGGAAGGTCACCACGGTGACGGTGATCGCGCCGCGCGGGGAGACCACGGTGAGCAGCACCCCTCCGGCGCCGAACCCGATGAGCATCGCGCTCTGCGAGACGATCCGCAGCAGCGAACGGCCCAGCACGTAGAGGTCGCCCTCGCCGAGGATGTCGGTGAGCGCCGCCATCCGGGTGCCGGTGAAGACGGGCGCGATGGCGGCGACCAGGCAGCGCAGGGCGAGGAGTCCGGCGACCGGGGTGGCGGGCACCAGCATCACGGCGACGCAGGCCGCGCAGAGCAGGTCGCAGACGACCAGGACGCGGCGGGCCGGGTAGCGGTCGGCGACCCCCGCGAACAGCGTCCCGCCGATCATGTACGGCAGCAGCCCCAGCGCGAACGTCAGCGCGCTGAGCAGCGGGGAGCCGGTGAGGTCGTAGACGAGCACGGTGAGCGCCAGCTCACTGACCACCACACCGAGCAGCGAGAGCAGGTGCGCGGCGAAGACGGCCCGGAACTCAGGGACGGCGAAGACGGCCCCGTAGCCGCGCGGGGTGGCGGGAGCCGGGGTGTCGGGCTCCCGGAGCGTGGGCCCGGAGCCCGGGTCACGGTGGGCGGCACGCTCCGGGGGCGGAGCCGGGACCGGTGCCGCCGGGGCGGGCGAAGTGCGGGGTGTGTCCGCCGGGGCGGGGCTGTCGGTCGGCATGGGACGAGTCTGGGGCCGGGGCGCGGCCGGCCCTAGACTTTCGGCTGGAGACGAATGTCCGGGCCGCGAGGTGAGGGAGAGACATGCCGTTCCAGCTGCATTTCGGCGAGAGCGACCTGCTGCGCTGCCGGTTCGCGCTGTCACCGCTGTTCGAGACGCAGGAGGCGGTGCGCACCCTGTACCGAACGGGCCGCCACGGCTACCACCTGCCGTGGCTCCGCCGGATCCGGGAGGCGTCCGGGGCGCTGGACCTGGAGCCGCTGTGGCTGCTGATGCCGGCCGCGGGCCACAACCCGGACTTCATCTGCCCGCCGCCGATCGGGCCGCTCGCGACGTTCGAGGAGGAGATCGCGGCCGTCCGGGCGGTCGATCCGGAGATGGCGCGGTCCGACATGGCTCTGGCCCTGGCGGACCGGCCCGGCGGAAGCGCGTCGCCCGTCGGGCGGCGGCTGCTGGCCGATCCGGCGCGGGCCGTGCGCGAGCTCGCCGACCTGCTGGAGCAGGCCTGGCAGGTACTCATCGAGCCGTACTGGCCCCGGTTGCGGGCGCTGCTGGAGGCGGACATCACCTACCACTCGCGTCGGCTCGCGGACAGCGGGCTCGAACAGCTGCTGGGTGAGCTGAGCCCCCGGCTGAGCTGGAACGGCTCGACGCTCACGCTGACCGGGACCCAGGGCGACCACGAGCGGGTGCTGGGCGGGCAGGGGCTGGTGCTGATGCCGAGCGTCTTCGTCTGGCCCGAGGTGGTGGGCGGCCACGAGGAGCCGTGGCGGCCCGGGCTGATCTATCCGGCGCGCGGCATCGGCGGGCTGTGGAGCGAGTCCGGCGAGCGGACCCCGACGACCCTCGCCCGGCTGCTCGGCCGGGTCCGGGCCGATGTGCTGTGCGCGCTGGACGAACCGGCCGGGACGAGCGCGCTGGCGCACCGGCTGGGTCTCGCCCCCTCGTCCGTATCGGCCCATCTGTCCGTGCTGCGCGGGGCGGGGCTGCTGACCTCGCGGCGCTACGGACACCAGGTGCTGTACGAGCGCACGCCGCTGGGGATCGCACTGGCCGCCTCGGACTGACGCGCGCCGGGCCGCGTCGCGGGCGTATGGGTCACGGACGGTGTCGCACCGCCACCCCCGGTGGCCGTTATGTCACGATTGTCGATGCTTGCCTGTGCTCCGTATCCGTGAGTCACCGCCGTCCGAGGGGTCTGGATGTCCGGCCGCAGAATCATCCCCCGCGCTCTCCCCCGTACCGCTCCCGCCCTGGCCGCCCTCGCCCTGGCGACCGTCCTCACCGCGGGCTGCTCGACACCGGAACCGCGCGTCACCCGGACCGCCGAGGCGGCGGACGAACTCGTCCGGGGAGAGCCCGCCCCCAGCGCGGCCTCCCCGTACTGGGTCGACCCGAACGGCGACGCGGCCCGCCAGGTGCGCGCCTGGGAGAAGGCGGGGCGCGAGGCGGAGGCGAAGATCCTGCGGCGGATCTCCGGCCGGCCGGTGGCCGACTGGCCCGCGTGGGACGACCCGGCCCCGGGGATCCGGGCCGCCGCGAGGTCCGCGGCCCGCACGAAGAAGACCCTCCTGCTGGTGGCGTACAACATCCCGCACCGCGACTGCGGGCTCTACTCCGCGGGCGGGGCGAAGGACGCGGACTCCTACCGTTCCTGGATCGGGGAGTTCGCCGACGCGATCGGGAACGCGCCCGCGACCGTGATCCTGGAACCGGACGCCCTCCCCCACATCACGGACGGCTGCACCCCGCCCGAGCACCACGCCGAGCGCTACCAGCTCCTCTCCGAGGCGGTGGACACGCTCAAGTCCCAGCCGAACACCCAGGTCTACCTGGACGCGGGCAACCCGGACTGGATCGACGAGCCGGCCAAGATGGCGCAGCCGCTGCGGCAGGCCGGCGTCGACCGGGCCGACGGCTTCTCCCTGAACGTCTCCAACTTCCAGTCGAACGAGAGTGTGAAGACGTACGCCGGCCGGCTCTCCGACGCCGTGGGCGGCTCACACTTCGTGATCGACACCAGCCGCAACGGCAACGGCCCCCTGTCCGGGGGCCGTGAGGAGGCCTGGTGCAATCCGCCGGGCCGGGGGCTCGGCACACCGCCGACCACCGACACCGGCGACGAGCGGCTCGACGCCTATCTGTGGATCAAGCGGCCGGGCGACTCCGACGGCACCTGCCGCGGCGGCCCGCCGGCCGGCGACTGGTGGCCGGAGTACGCGCTCGGCCTGGCGCGACGCGCCGCCTCCTGAGGCGGTCGCGGCGCACCTTCGGGGTCAGCCGACCTTGACCCACTTCGCCTCGGAGGGAACGCCGTCGGTGTCGGTGACGAAGAGCATGTACCAGCCGGACGGCACCAGCGTGGGGTCGTCCGGCACGGTCACGCTCAGCTTGCCGTCACCCTTCTTCAGACCCAGTTCGATGGAACGCTGCTCCACGTCGGTGGTGTGGGTGACGGCGCTCGGCCGCATCAGCCGGGCGGTGGCGATCCGGTCCGCGTCGGCGCTCCCGTACGTGAGCGTCGTGCCGCGCCCGGCGTCCTCGGGGCCGTTCCCGATCACCGGGCGCTTGTCCTTGCCGCGGTGCAGGGCGGGCGGGGTGTAGACCTCCATGCGCTGCTCGAACTTGCCGAGCTTGGTGTTGTCCTTGTCGCCGTAGAGCGAGTCGGAGCCGAAGGTCGCCACCCGCCCGTCGGGCAGCAGCAGCGCCTCGGAGTGGTAGTTGCGCCCCACGGTCGGCTCGGCCGCCTCCTTGAAGGTGTTGGTCCTCGGGTCGTAGGACTGCGCCTTCAGGATGTTGCTCGCCCCGCGGCCCCGGTAGTCCTCGGATCCGCCGCTGGTGAAGACTGTGTCGTCCGGCATGATCACGCTGTTCAGATAGCGCGTCCCCTGTGGCAGGTCGGGGCCCGGTTCGAAGGCCGGGCTGTCCTGCGTGAGGTCGATGACCGCGGTGCGGGCGGTGGACTTCTCGGACTCACCGACCCCGCCGCCGCCCAGCACCATCACCTTCTGGTCCTGCACGGGCGGCAGCAGCAGCGAGGCCGCCGTCTCCAGCTCGTCGGTGTCGGTCAGCCCGGGCACCTTGGTGAAGGTGTTCTTCTTGATGTCCCAGATCCCCGGCTCGCGCCCCTTGTCCGCCGGGCCGTAACCGGCGTTGGCACCCGGGTAGAAGAGCTTGCCGCCCTTTGTCAGGAAGAGCGCCGGGTAGGTCGGGAAGTAGTGGAAGGGTCCCTTGGACCACTTCTTCGTCTTCGGGTCGTAGACCTCGTTGTCGCCCGGGAGGATCGCGCCGACGTCGTCGAGGCCGGAGACGGCCAGCACCTTGCCGTCCTCCAGGCCGACGAGCGTCGGATACCAGCGGGCCTCCTTCATCGGGTCGACCTTGATGTACTTCTCCGCCGTCGGGTCGAACTCGTAGGCGGCGCGGATCCCCTGGAAGTCCTGTTTGTCCATGGTGATCTTCTCGGCGAGGCCGTAGGAGTCAGCGGCGGCCTTGCCCTTCAGCCCGACGATCTCGTACTGGGCGGCGTCCGGCGCCACCGCCTCGGGGCCGTCGTCCACCGCCTCGACGAAGACCCGCTGCTCGGCGGCGGTCACCTTGGTCTTCCACGGCTTCATCTGGCCGCTCTCGAAGTAGTCGACCTCGAACTCGCGCTTGGCCTTGGGGACGGTGACGTCGAACCTGGCCGCGTACTCCACGCCGGAGGCCGAGCGGAAGACCGTGCCCTTCTTGAGCTTCAGCGGCTTGTCGGGGTTCTCGTTCTTGACCCGCATACCGCCGCCGGCCCGCTTCACCTTGTCGTCGAGCACCTCGTAGCGGGCGGTGCCGCCCGCGATCAGGAGGCGGCCGTCGGGGAGCTGGGCGTGGCCGCCGCAGAAGAAGTCCTCGGGGGTGGAAATCTTCCGGAAGGTGTTCTCGGCCGGATCCCACAGGACCGTGTCGAAGGTGCCCGCGTCGAAGTTCTTCTCGTCGTTGCCGGAGCCCGCGACGATCAACACCTTCCCGGAGTGCAGGAGCGCCGCGTGGATCGCGTTGGTCCGGTACTCCTTCGGAATGTCCACGCGCTCCCAGGAGCCGTACTCCGCCTTGTACTCCGGCTGGTCGATCTTGTACGCGTGGTACCTGTCCTCGGCGAAGGACAGGGCCGCGGGAGCGTTCAGCCCGGCGAGCAGCACCACCGCGCCGCCGCCCAAAAGCGTCTTCCTCATCTGCTTCGAGGGCCGGTAGGCCATGGGTCAGTTCCCTCCTGCGGTGGTGGTGGCGGTGTTGCCGACGCTCGCCGCGGTGGTCACCGACGGGACCGGGCCGGCTAGGTAGGCCGGTTCGGGCGGCGGGGGCGCCGGGACCAGGACGGAGTGCGCGGACATGGCGCGCCTGTCCTGCCGGACGGTCCAGGACCACACAGCGACCGGGGCGAGGGCTATCGCCAGGCCCAGCACCGCCCAGGTCCGCATCGCCACATGGGTGTGGTCCAGGTACACCGACGCGGCGAGCGAGGAGAGCAGGACCGCCGCCCAGAAGAGGTGGATACGGAAGGTGAGCAGCCGGTCCGGGGAGGCCTGGCCGCCCTTGGGCGTGACGACGAACCGGCCGTCGGTGCGCAGCACGGCCGAGCCCAGCGACTTCAGGTAGATCGGGGCGGAGAGCGCGGACATGGCCATGCCGGCGAGACCGCCGGAGCCCTCGGGCTCGTGCGGGGAGACGTTGTGCCGGCGGTTCCAGAGGTAGAGCCCGATCTGGAGGGCGGCGGCGTCGCTGTAGAGCATCAGCCAGATGGAGGCGGTGACCTGGGTGCCGGACACCCCGAACCAGAGGAACAGCACGCAGCTGCCCACGCCGAGCAGCCAGTTGACCGCGGTCATCGGGTAGTAGACGAGCATCAGCGTGTAGCTGAGGAGGCGGCCGGGGGGCACCCGGAACAGTGCCTTGCCGTACTGCTTGAACAGCGTCTCGTAGGTGCCCCGGGACCAGCGCAGCTGCTGGGTGAAGAAGTCCGTCCAGGAGACGGGTCCCTCGCCCACGGCGAGCACGTCGGGGGTGTAGACGGAACGCCAGTAGTGCCCGGTGCGCGGGTTGCGGCGGCGGTGGATCTCGAAGCCGGTGGCCATGTCCTCGGTGATCGAGTCGTACAGGCCGCCGACCTGCCGCAGCGCGGCGATGCGCACGACGTTGTTGGTGCCGACGAACATCGGGGCGCCGTAACGGTTGCCCGCGCGCTGGATCAGGGCGTGGAAGAGGAACTGCTGCGACTCGGCTGCCTTGGTGACGGCCGAGTCGTAGTTCCCGTAGACCTGCGGTCCGACGACGAAGGCGACGTCCGGGTCGCGGAAGTAGCCCATCATCCGTTCCAGGAAGTTGGGCATGGGCACGTGGTCGGTGTCGACGGAGGCGAAGAAGTCGTAGTCGCCGCCGTGCAGGGCGATCCAGGCGTTGTAGTTGCCGTGCTTCGTCCTCGCCTTGTGAACGCCCCGGTCACGGTTCCACTCGGGGACCCCGTGCCGGGTGAAGTGGTGGACGCCCAGTTCGGCGCAGAGCATCCGGGCCCCGGGGTCGTCGCCCTCGTCGAGCAGCCAGACGTCCAGCGGGCCGGAGTGCTTCAGGCGTACGGCGCCCTTGAGGGTGGCCCGGACCATGGAGAGCGGTTCCTTGCCGGGGACGTACGTGGTCAGGAAGGCGACCTTGGTGCCGGGCTCGGGCGTCACCGGCACCGGGTCCCGCGCGACGAGCGTGGCGTGCGCGATGGAGACCACGTTGACCAGCATGAACAGCTCGATCAGCGCGATCGACACCAGCATCACGGTGTCGGCGGCGACCAGCCAGCGCTCCCCGTTCTCCCGCTCGGTCCAGTGCGTGGGCCAGACCAGGTACAGCAGCAGGACGCCCGTGAGCACCGGGGCGAGCGTCATCAGCAGGACGGCTCTTATTCGGTGCTTCTCCGTCGAGAGCAGGCTCTTGTACCGCACCCGGTACCCCGACGGTTCCGGGTCCGTGAGCGGACCCGCGAGCCGGCTGTAGGTGTCGTAGTCGTAGCCCTCCGACCGCACCATGCCTCCCACTGTCGAACGGGTTGATATCCCCACAAAAAGGGACAATCAACGGCGTGTCGACTTGGCAGGTCCGAGTGAGCGGTTCTGGATCCGGAACCGGAAAAGCCCCCGGCCGTGTGGCGCCGGGGGCTCTTCGGGTGAACAGGAACAGACGCGGGGCGTCCCGCGCGGACGGGGCGTCAGGAGGCGAGGTGGCGCTCCACGGTCTCGACCTTGGAGGTCAGGCCGTCGGTGACGCCGGGCCGGATGTCGGCCTTCAGCACCAGGGAGACGCGGCCGGCGCGGGCCTCGACAGCGGCCACGGCGCGTTTGACGACGTCCATGACCTCGTCCCACTCCCCCTCGATGGAGG
This sequence comes from Streptomyces sp. NPDC104313, assembly GCF_055583985.1. Taxonomy (NCBI): domain Bacteria; kingdom Bacillati; phylum Actinomycetota; class Actinomycetes; order Kitasatosporales; family Streptomycetaceae; genus Streptomyces; species Streptomyces sp. NPDC104313. Next base: position 98,572 of record NZ_JBVJMW010000005.1, on the reverse strand, counting down.
TGAACATGGCATCGGTGCGGTTGGGGAGCCCGGATTCGCGCACGACCCGCACGGCGTCGGCGACGTACTCCCCGACGTCCTCGCCGACACCGAGCGGGGAGACGGAGAACGCGACGATCATGCGCTGACCGTGCCCTCGCGGCGGGCGCGGGCGGCGATGACGCCGTCGGCCTCGTACTGCTTGAGGAGCTTGTCGCCGTAGAGCCCGCCGAAGGGGATCAGGGACAGGACGAAGAAGAGGGCGACGCGCTTGAGCGGCCACTTGGCCTTCATCCAGACGTCGAGCAGGAACACGGCGTAGATCACGAAGAGGACGCCGTGGATCATGCCGAGCGGCATCATCAGGAAGTCGATGTCCGAGACGCGGCTGAGGATCGAGCCGAAGAGGATCAGGGCGGGGAAGGACAGCGCCTCGGGAATCGAGATGAGGCGCAGCCGGTGCAGGGCGGAAGCGGTCTTGATGTCCACAGGGGCACCTTCGGTGGGAGGGTCGCGAGGGCTTGTGAACCGAGGCACAAGCCGCCCCCATTGTGGCATCGTGCCGGGGCGCCTCCGGCGGCGGGGGCCGCCCCGTCCACCGGTGCGCGTATCGCCGTATATCAGGGCCGGTCCGCGTGCGCATCAGGGACGTGACGGTTCCGGAGCCTCTGGCCGGGGCGCGGCCGGGACGGTTACCTTCGTCGCGTGGCGATGTTCCGACTCCAAGGCAGCAAGACGCTCGCCGTCGACCTCACGGGCGATGCCGTCAAGGCGAAGAACGGCTCGATGGTCGCGTACGACGGCCGGATGACCTTCAAGAAGATGTCCGGCGGCGGTGAGGGGATCCGCGGCATGGTGACCCGCCGGCTGACCGGCGAGCAGATGACGGTGATGGAGGTGTCCGGGCAGGGCACCTGTTACTTCGCCGACCGGGCGAGCGAGATCAACCTGGTCTCGCTGCGCGGCGACACCCTGTACGTGGAGGCGAGCAATCTGCTGGCCACCGACGCCGGGCTGCGCACGGGCACGACGTTCACCGGGCTGCGCGGCGGGGCGAGCGGCAACGGCCTGTTCACCACCTCGGTGGAGGGCACCGGGCAGGCGGCGATCATGTCGGACGGCACGGCGGTCCTGCTGCGGGTGTCCCCGCGGTATCCGCTGACGGTCGACCCCGGCGCCTACATCGCCCACCAGGGCAGGCTGCGGCAGAACTTCCAGGCGGGGGTGAACTTCCGGACCCTGATGGGCGAGGGCTCCGGCGAGGCGTTCCAGATCCGCTTCGAGGGCGACGGTCTGGTCTACGTGCAGCCGAGCGAGCGCAATACCGTCGGGGGCGATGTCTGATGCCGTTCCGGGAGATCAACTCCAAGATGGTCGAGGCCACCTTGGCCCCGGGCCAGAAGCTGTTCAGCCAGCGCGGCGCGATGCTGGCGTACCGGGGCGAGGTGTCCTTCACCCCGAACATCCAGGGTGGCCGGGGCGGCGTCACGTCGATGATCGGCCGCCGGGTGGCGGGCGAGTCGACGCCACTGATGACGGTCGAGGGCTCGGGCACGGTGATGTTCGGCCACGGCGGCCACCACATCCAGGTGATCGAGCTGGCGGGCGACACCCTGTACGTGGAGGCCGACCGGCTGCTCGCGTTCGACGGGACGCTCCAGCAGGGCACGATGTTCATGGGCTCGCAGGGCGGGGTGATGGGCATGGTGCGCGGCCAGGTGACCGGCCAGGGCCTGTTCACCACCACCCTCCAGGGGCACGGCGCGGTCGCGGTGATGGCGCACGGCGGGGTGATCGAGCTGCCGATCGCGCCGGGCCGGGACGTCCACGTCGATCCGCAGGCCTACGTCGCTCATCACGGTGACGTGAGGAACAAACTCTCCACGGCCGTCGGCTGGCGGGACATGGTGGGGCGCGGCTCCGGCGAGGCGTTCCAGCTGGAGCTGAGCGGCAGTGGTGCGGTGTACGTCCAGGCGTCGGAGGAGAAGCTTTGAGCACGCCCGTGGTCTTCGACCCGATGACGCTGCCGTCGGACGACAACGTCAACCCGTACACCTTCTGCGTGGAGCTCAAGGGGAGCCGGTGGTTCCTGCAGAAGGGCAAGATGATCGCCTACTACGGCCAGATCCAGTTCGACGGCATCGGGCACGGCCGGCTCCAGCGGCTGGTGCGCTCCAGCTTCCACTCGCCGCTGCACGCGAGCGACTGGGTGGTGGCCGAGGGCAGCGGGAAGATGCTGCTGGCGGACCGGGCGTTCGACGTCAACTCCTTCGACCTGGAGGACGGGAACCTCACCATCCGGTCCGGGAACCTGCTGGCGTACCAGCCGACGATGGCGCTGAAGCAGTCGATCGTGCCGGGGTTCGTGACGCTGATCGGCACGGGGAAGTTCGTGGCCGCGTCGAACGGCCCGGTGGTGTTCATGGAGCCGCCGCTGCGGGTGGATCCGCAGGCGCTGGTGGGCTGGGCCGACTGCCCCTCCCCGTGCCACCACTACGACCACGGCTACCTGACGGGCGTGATGGGCGGTATCCGGTCACTCACGGGGATCGGCGGGACGTCGGGCGAGGAGCATCAGTTCGAGTTCGTCGGGGCGGGCACGGTGCTGCTCCAGTCGAGCGAGGCGCTGATGGCGGAGCAGGCGGTGGGCGTCGTGCCGAACGAGCCGGGTGTGCCAGGTGTTCCGGGCGGCGGGGGTCAACCCGGATCCGCCCCGCGCATGCCCGGCCAGCTGGGGGATCTCCAGCGTCGCTTCGGGTTGTGAGCGGTAGTCTGCGGAGTGTGACGTCGAACGTCTGCGCCCAGCTGTCGGTGCTTGCCGAGGGGCCTGTCGGCACTTCCGCGGGCCGGGGGTGCCGGGCGTCACACCCTCCAATTTCGTCCGGCTTTCAACTTCTTAGGTAGAATCCATATATGGAGACCGAGACGGCCACCCGCTGGCTGAGCGACACGGAGCAGTGCGCCTGGCGCACCCACCTGGACGTCAGCAGGCTGCTGACGCACCAACTGGAGAAGGACCTCCAGCCGTTCGGCCTGACCATGAACGACTACGAGATCCTGGTCAACCTCTCCGAATCGGACGACCAGCGCATGCGGATGAGCGACCTCGCCGCCGCCACCCTCCAGTCCAAGAGCCGGCTCTCGCACCAGATCACCCGCATGGAGACCGCCGGGCTGGTCCGCCGCACCCACTGCGAGTCGGACCGGCGCGGACTGTTCGCGGTCCTCACCGAGCACGGTGCGGAGACCATGCGCAAGGTGGCCCCGCACCACGTCGCCTCGGTGCGGCAGCACTTCATGAACCTGCTGTCCCCCGAGGCGCTCGCCGACCTGCACGCGGCGCTGACCCCGATCGCGGAACACCTGCGCGGCAAACGCGGCAAGCTGTAGGGGCCGGGGGCTGCCGGGCCGCTCAGGCGCGACAGGCCCCCGACAGGCCGGACAGGCCGGCCGTCAGTCCGAGCGCGGCAGCCACAGCCGGAAGGCCGCACCGCCCCCGTCCGCCCGGTGCACCGTCAGCGTCCCGCCGTGGCGCGAGGCGACGTCCCGGGCGATGGCCAGCCCCAGTCCCGCGCCGCCGTCGTCCCGGCTGCGGGCGTCGTCGAGCCGGACGAACCGTTCGAAGATCCGCTCCCGCTCGTCCTCGGGAACACCCGCCCCGTCGTCCCCGACCTCCACCCGCACGCCGCGCCCGTCGGCCGCCACCGACACCACGACGCTCCCCTCGGCGTGCCGCTGGGCGTTGTCCAGCAGATTGCCGACCACCCGGGACAGCTGCCCGCGCGACCCGCTCACCTCGAACGCGGCGCCCTCCGGCACCTCGACGCTCACCACGATCCGGTCCCCGGTCCGCTGCGACACCTCCTCCCGGACCAGCGCGCCCAGCTCCACCGTCGCGCTGGCGGGCTTCTCCCCCGCGTCCAGCCGGGCCAGCAGCAGCAGGTCCGCCGCCAGCACCTGGAGCCGTACGGTGTCGGCGACCGCGCCCGGGAGGTCCAGCAGCTCCGGATGGGCCTCGGCCACCTCCAGCTGGGTGCGCAGCGAGGCGATCGGGGAGCGCAGCTCGTGCGAGGCGTCCGCGACGAACCGCCGCTGCCGCTCCACGGACGCCTCCAGGACGGTGAGCGTCTCGTTCGTCGTCCGGGCCAGCGCCGCGATCTCGTCCCGCGAACCCGGCTCCGGAACCCGGCGGGCCAGGTCCTCGGACGCGGTGATCGCCGCCAGCTCGCGGCGGATGCCCTCGACCGGTCGCAGGGCCCGGCGGGTCACCAGCCAGGTCACCCCGGCGACGACCACCAGGAGCAGCGGCAGCCCGGTGAGCATCGCCCCGCGCACCGTGTTCACCGCCTCCTGCTCCGCGGCGAGCGGTGCGCCCGCGTACACGGTCAGGGTGACCCCCTGGGGGGTGGTCGCCTCGACGGCGGCGAAGCGGTAGTCGGCGGTGGTGCGGTCGACGGTGGCGGTGCCGTCGGAGAAGTCCGGGTCGTCGGAGGAGACCTCACCCCGGCCGGGACGGCTGCCGTCATCATCGTCGGCGGTGTCGTCCCCGTCCCCGTCGTCCTCCCCGTCGCCGGGCGACGGGGAGGCCCCCGCCGGGGCCGGGGTGACGCCGCTCGTGCCGGTGCCGGTAACGGCCCGCAGGTCCTTGGAGACGGTGACGACCCGGCCCTCCTCGTCGGTCACCTGGACCGGGTGGTCCTCGTCGTCCTCCAGTTCCAGTTCGCCGTACGGGGTGCCCGTGGCCAGCTGTCCGGCCACCTCGCGGGCCGCCACCTCGGCCTGGAGGTCCGCCTGGTCGATCAGGTTGGCCCGCAGGACCAGGAGTACGGCGAGGCCCGCCGCCACCAGGGCGACGGCGACGACCAGGGTGGCCCCGAGGGCGGCCCTGGCCCGTACGGACCTCACTTCGCCTCCAGCCGGTAGCCCGCGCCGCGCACGGTACGGATGGCGCTCGCGCCGAGCTTGCGGCGCAGGGTGGAGATATAGACCTCGACGATGTTCGGATCGCCGTCGTAGGCGAAGTCCCAGACGTGCTCCAGGATCTCCGCCTTGCTGACCACCTGGCCCGCGCGCAGCGCGAGTTGCTCCAGCACGGCGAACTCCTTGGCGGTGAGCGTGATCTCGTCCTCGCCGCGGATCACCCGGCGGGCGGCGGTGTCGATGCGCAGGGCCCCGACGGTCAGGACGGGGGCCGCGGTGCCGCCTCCCCGACGGCGCAGCAGGGCGCGGACGCGGGCGACGAGGACGACGTAGCTGAAGGGCTTGGTCAGATAGTCGTCGGCGCCGGTGTCCAGACCCTCGGCCTCGTCGTACTCGCCGTCCTTGGCGGTCAGCATGAGGATCGGCACCTCGTGTCCGGCGGCGCGCAGGTTCGAGCAGACGCGGTAGCCGTTCATGCCGGGCAGCATGATGTCGAGGATCACCAGGTCGTAGACGCCCTCACTCGCCCGGTGCAGCCCCTCCAGGCCGTCGTGCACGACATCCACGGCGAAACCCTCGGCGGTCAGTCCCCTGGCCAGGGACACCGCGAGGCGCTTCTCGTCCTCCACGATCAACAGGCGCATGCGCACAGCCTCGCACCTCAACCTGAAGACGCCTTCAGGTGGCTTCAGGTTGCGTTCAGCATCGTCCCGGCAGTGTGGATCCCGTCGAACAGCACAGCAGCTCTCGGGGAGGAACCTCATGAAGCGCAACGTCACCATCGCAGCGATCACCGCGGCCGTTCTCATCGGCGGCACCGCCGCCGCCACCGTCTCCTTCGCGGACGACGGCGACCGCCGGGGCGGCACGTCCACGCAGCAGTCGGCCGGCACGGACCGGGACGACCGCGACGACCGCGACGACCGCGACGACCGCGACGACCGCGACGACCGCGACGACGACCAGTCCTACACCGACGCGCAGGCCCCCCGGACGGAGGACGGCGCGAAGAACGCCCGGGTCACCCTCGACCAGGCCGTCGCCGCCGCCCTGAAGAGCGTCCCGGGCACGGTCACCGGGGCCGAGCTGGACCGTGACGACGACGACCACGACGGCCGGACGGTCTGGGAGCTGGATGTCCGCGGCTCCGACAAGAAGTGGCACGACGTGAGCGTGGACGCCACCAACGGCAAGGTCCTGAAGACCCGCGACGACGACAACGACGACGACCGGGACGACCGCGCGCCCCGCTCCTCCACCGTCACCCTGAACGCGGCGGCGGACGCGGCGCTGAAGAACGCCCCGGGCAGCATCACGTCGATCGACCTGGACGATGATGATGACGACGACCGCCGGGGCAACGTCCTGCGCTGGGACATCGACATCACGGGCAAGGACGGCAAGCAGCACGAGCTGCGCGTCGACGCGAAGACCGGCAAGGTCACCGTGGACAGCGACGACGACCGGGATGACGACCGCGACGACCGCGCGGACGACCGGAACGATGACCGGAACGATGACCGCGACGACGACCGGGATGACCGGGACGGCGACGACGGCTGACGGAAGCCCGGGCAGACACACGTGACAGGGGAAGGCCCCCGGTAGCGGCACACGCCGCCCCGGGGGCCTTCCCTGCGTGCTCCACGTGCTCAGGAGCCTCCCGTCAGCCCCGCCACCAGCTCGTCCGCCGCCGCGTACGGGTCCAGGCTCCCCGCCACGATGCGCTCGGCCAGAGCGTGCAGGCGGCGGTCGCCGCGCAGGTCGGCGATCTTCTCGCGGAGCGCGGTGACGGCGATCGTCTCGACCTCGTGCGCGGCCCGGGCGGTGCGGCGCACGGCCAGGACACCGTGCTCCTCCATCCAGGCCCGGTGCTTCTCCAGGGCCTCGACGACCTCGTCCGTGCCCTGGCCCCGGGCGGCGACCGTCTTCACGATCGGGGGGCGCCAGTCGCCGGGGCCCCGGGACTCCCCCAGGCCCAGCATGTGGTTCAGCTCGCGGGCGGTGGCGTCCGCGCCGTCCCGGTCCGCCTTGTTGACCACGTACACATCGCCGATCTCCAGGATCCCGGCCTTGGCCGCCTGGATGCCGTCGCCCATGCCCGGAGCGAGGAGCACGACGGAGGTGTCGGCCTGGGAGGCGATCTCCACCTCGGACTGGCCGACGCCGACCGTCTCGACGAGGACCACGTCGCAGCCCGCCGCGTCCAGCACCCGGATGGCCTGCGGCGCGGACCAGGCGAGACCGCCCAGGTGGCCCCGGGTCGCCATAGAGCGGATGTAGACGCCCGGGTCGCAGACGTGGTCCGCCATCCGGATCCGGTCGCCCAGCAGCGCCCCGCCGGAGAACGGCGAGGACGGGTCGACGGCGAGGACACCGACCCGCTTGCCCGCCCGGCGGTAGGCGGAGACCAAGGCCGAGGTGGAGGTGGACTTGCCGACGCCCGGCGAGCCCGTGAGCCCGACGACATAGGCGTGGCCCGCCAGCGGCGCCAGCGCGGCCATCACCTCCCGCAACCGCGGGGACGCCCCCTCCACCAGCGAGATCAGCCGGGCCACCGCACGCGGCCTGCCTGCTCGCGCCTGCTCGACCAGCGTGGGGACATCCACGTCCACGTTCACCGCTCCGTTCGCATCGATCTGCCCCGGGACCCGTACGGGTCCGGAATCCGTACGGGTCCTACTTGCCCGGGACGCGGATGATCAGCGCGTCGCCCTGACCGCCGCCGCCGCACAGCGCCGCGGCTCCGGTGCCGCCGCCGCGCCGCTTCAGCTCCAGGGCCAGGTGCAGGACGATCCGGGCGCCGGACATCCCGATGGGGTGGCCGAGCGCGATGGCGCCACCGTTGACGTTGACCTTGTCCGAGGTGACGCCCAGGTCCTTCATGGACTGGACGGCGACGGCCGCGAACGCCTCGTTGATCTCGATCAGGTCGAGGTCCTCGACGCCGAGGCCGTCCTTCTTCAGGGCGTGCCGGATAGCGTTCGAGGGCTGCGACTGGAGGGAGTTGTCGGGGCCCGCGACGTTTCCGTGGGCGCCGATCTCGGCGATCCAGTCGATCCCCAGCTCCTCGGCCTTCGCCTTGCTCATCACGACGACCGCGGCGGCGCCGTCGGAGATCTGCGAGGAGGTGCCGGCGGTGATCGTGCCGTCCTTGGCGAAGGCCGGGCGCAGCTTGCCGAGGGTCTCCGCGGTCGTCTCGGCGCGGATGCCCTCGTCCTTGGCGAAGAGGACCGGGTCGCCCTTGCGCTGCGGGATCTCGACCGGGGTGATCTCGGCCTCGAAGAGACCGTTCTTCTGGGCGGCGGCGGCCCGCTGGTGGGACTGCGCGCCGATCACGTCCTGGGCGGCGCGGTCGAGACCGAGGCGGCCGTTGTGCTTCTCGGTGGACTCTCCCATGGGGATGTTCTCGTACGCGTCGGTGAGACCGTCGTGCGCCATCGAGTCCAGCATCTCGATCGCGCCGTACTTGTGGCCCTCACGGGACCTGGGGAGCAGGTGCGGGGCGTTGGTCATGGACTCCTGACCGCCCGCGACCACCACGTCGAACTCCCCGGCCCGGATGAGCTGGTCGGCCAGCGCGATGGCGTCGAGCCCGGACAGGCAGACCTTGTTCACGGTGAGCGCGGGGACGTTCATCGGGATGCCGGCCTTGACCGCGGCCTGCCGGGCGGGCATCTGGCCCGCGCCGGCCGTGAGCACCTGCCCCATGATCACGTACTGGACCTGGTCACCGCCGATACCGGCCCGGTCCAGGGCGGCCCTGATGGCGAAGCCGCCGAGGTCGGCGCCGGAGAAGCTCTTGAGGGAGCCGAGGAGGCGGCCCATGGGCGTCCGGGCGCCCGCGACGATCACTGAGGTGGTGGTACCGGTCGTTGCTGGCATGGGCACGGCCCCTTGGGATCGGATGTGAACGAGGGTTTACCTGAATGTACTGAGCGCTCCCGCGCCCGTCATCCGGCTACCGGTGTGACGGCGCGCACGTTGCGTAACCATGGCGGGAGCGCCGTACGGGAATCATGCTGAATCCATGCTGACGCGAATCGACCACATCGGGATCGCCTGTTTCGACCTGGACAGGACCGTCGAGTTCTACCGTGCCACGTACGGCTTCGAGGTGTATCACTCCGAGATCAACGAGGAGCAGGGCGTCCGGGAGGCGATGCTCAGGATCAGCGGGACCTCGGACGGCGGGGCCTCCTACCTCCAGCTGCTGGAACCCACCCGGGAGGACTCGGCCGTCGGGAAGTGGCTGGCGAAGAACGGGGAAGGCGTGCACCACATCGCCTTCGGTACGGAAGATGTGGACGGGGACGCCGCGGACATCCGTGAGAAGGGCGTCCGGGTGCTGTACGACGAGCCCAGGACGGGGTCGATGGGGTCCAGGATCACGTTCCTGCACCCCAAGGACTGCCACGGGGTCCTCACCGAACTGGTCACCAGCAAGCCGGAGCACTGACCACCGCATACCCGGCCCGGTAGAGTGGGCGGTTCCGGTCCGGGCCGGGTCGGGGCCGTACCGCGTCCTCGTCGTTTGTCTGTCACCATTCCCCGGGGGACAACTCGCCGGCGAGCCGTGCTCGCGCGGTGTGTTTCGACCGGCGTCGGGGTCTGCCCTGCTCAGTGGGGCATCCCTGCTCGAACGAAGTTGAGAGCTCGGGGGAAGAAGTTGAGAGCTCGGGGAAGGATGGGACCGCGCAGTGCGGGGCTACGAACGCCAGGAGAGCCACCGGGCTGAAGACGACCATCTCTCGCGGTTCGAAGCCGAGATGGACCGGCTGAAGACCGACCGGGAGAAGGCCGTCCAGCACGCCGAGGACCTCGGTTACCAGGTCGAGGTCTTGCGTGCCAAGCTGCACGAGGCCCGGCGCAATCTCGCGACCCGTCCCGCCTACGACAGCGCGGATCTCGGCTACCAGGCCGAGCAGATGCTGCGGAACGCGCAGGTCCAGGCCGAGCAGATGCGCGGCGACGCCGAGCGCGAGCTGCGCGAGGCACGTGCCCAGACACAGCGGATCCTGCAGGAGCACGCCGAGCACCAGGCGCGCCTGCAGGCCGAGTTGCACACCGAGGCCGTCCAGCGCAGACAACGGCTCGACCAGGAGCTGGCGGAACGCCGCCAGACCGTCGAGTCGCACGTCAACGAGAACGTCGCCTGGGCCGAACAGCTGCGCGCCCGCACCGAGTCGCAGGCCCGCCGGCTGCTGGAGGAGTCCCGCGCCGAGTCGGAGCAGGCGCTGGCCGCCGCCCGCGACGAGTCCGCCCGGCTGGCCGAGGAGACGCGCCGGCGCACCGGCTCGGAGACCGAGACCGCCAGGTCCGAAGCCGAAGCGATCCTGCTGCGCGCCCGCAAGGACGCCGAGCGTCTCCTCGGGGCCGCCTCCGCCCAGGCGCAGGAGGCCACCAGCCACGCGGAGCAGCTGCGCTCCAGCACGAGCGCGGAGACCGACCGGACCCGCCGGCAGACCGCCGAGCTGAACCGGTCGGCCGAGCAGCGCCTCTCGGAGGCCGAGACCCGGCTGCGCGAGTCCCGCCTGGAGGCCGAGAAGCTCCTCTCCGAGGCGAAGGACGCCGCCGCCAAGCAGCTGGCCGCCGCCGAATCGCAGAACGAACAGCGCACTCGTACGGCCAAGTCGGAGATCGCCCGGCTGGTCGGCGAGGCCACCAAGAGCACCGAGGCGCTGAAGGAGGAGGCCGAGCAGGCCCTCCTCGACGCCCGCGCCGAGGCGGAGCGGCTGGTCGCCGAGGCGGACGAGAAGGCCCGTACGGTCGCCGCCGAGGAAGCCGCCGCCCAGCTGGCGAAGGCGGCCCGCAGCGCCGAGGAGGTGCTCACCAAGGCCTCCGAGGACGCGAAGTCGACGACGGGGGCGGCGAGCGAGGAGGCCGAGCGGATCCGCCGCGAGGCGGAGGCCGAGGCCGACCGACTGCGCGGCGAGGCCGCCGAGCAGGCCGACGAGCTCAAGGGTGCGGCCAAGGACGACACCAAGGAGTACCGGGCCAAGACGGTCGAGCTCCAGGAGGAGGCCCGTCGGCTGCGCGGTGAGGCCGAGACGCTGCGCTCCGAGGCGGTCGCCGAGGGCGAGCGCATCCGGGGCGAGGCCCGCCGCGAGGCGGTCCAGCAGCTGGAGGAGGGCGCCCGCACCGCCGAGGAGCTGCTGACCGAGGCCCGCTCCGACGCGGACGAGTTGCGCACCAAGGCGAACGGCGAGAGCGAGCGCATCCGCACCGAGGCCGCCGAGCGGGCCGCGACCCTGCGCAAGCAGGCCGAGGAGACGCTGGAGCGCACCCGGACCGAGGCCGACACGCTGCGGGCCGAGGCCGAGGAGCAGGCGGCGGCCCTGACGGAGGCGGCCGAGCAGGCGGCGACGGAGCTGCGTGAGGAGACCGAACGCGGCGTCGCCGCCCGGCAGGCCGAGGCCGCCGACGAGCTGACCCGGCTGCACACCGAGGCCGAGTCCCGGCTCGCCGCCGCCGAGGAGGCGCTGACCGGGGCCCGGACCGAGGCCGAGCGGATCCGCCGCGAGACGAGCGAGGAGTCAAAGCGGCTGCGCGACGAGGCCGCCGAGCGGCTGCGGACGCTGGCCGAGCAGGCCACCGCGGAGGCCGAGCGGCTGCGCGACGAGGCCGCCGCCGACGCCGCCCGGTCGCGGGCCGAGGGTGAGAGCGTGGCCGTACGGCTGCGCGGCGAGGCCGCCGCCGAGGCGGAGCGGCTCAAGTCCGAGGCACAGGAGAGCGCCGACCGGGTCCGAGCGGAGGCGGCGGCCGCCGCCGAGCGGGTCGCCGCCGAGGCCGCCGAGGCGCTGAACGCCGCCCAGGAGGAGGCCACGCGCCGCCGCCGGGAGGCCGAGGAGACTCTCGGCGCGGCCCGGACCGAGGCGGATCAGGAGCGCGAGCGGGCCCGCGAGCAGAGCGAGGAGCTGCTCGCCTCCGCCCGCAAGCGGGTCGAGGAGGCCCAGGCCGAGGCGCACCGGCTCGTCGAGGAGGCGGACGCCCGGGCGGCCGAGCTGGTCTCGGCGGCCGAGCAGACGGCCCAGCAGGTACGGGAATCCGTCGCGGGTCTGCAGGAGCAGGCCGAGGAGGAGATCGCCGGGCTGCGTTCGACGGCGGAGCATGTCGCGGAGCGCACTCGGGGCGAGGCGCAGGAGGAGGCGGACCGGGTCCGCGCCGACGCGCACGCGGAGCGGGACCGGGCCTCGGAGGACGCGATCCGGCTGCGCCGCGAGGCGAACGAGGAGGCGGCCCGGCTCCGGCGCGAGGCCGAGGAGGAGACCGCCGCCGCGAAGGGGCTGGCCGAGCGGACGGTCTCCGACGCGATCGGCGAGTCGGAGCGGCTGCGCGCGGACACCTCCGAGTACAGCCAACGGATGCGCACGGAGGCGTCCGACGCTCTGACGTCGGCGGAGCAGGACGCGTCGAAGGCCCGTGCCGAGGCCCGGCAGGACGCCAACCGGATCCGTTCGGAGGCGGCGGCCCAGTCGGACCGGCTGATGGCCGAGTCGGCCAACGAGAGCGACCGCATCCGTAACGAGGCGGCCCAGGCTTCCGAGCAGCTCGTCGTCGAGGCCACCACGGAGGCCAACCGCCGCCGGGCCGAGTCCACCGAGCGGGCGGACCGGATGCTGGCCGAGGCGACCGACGAGGCCGAGCGGCTGCGCGCGGAGGCGGCGGAGCGGCTCGGCTCCGCGCAGGAGCACGCGGCCCACACCCGCGAGGAGGCGACACGGCTGCGCGCGGAGGCGGAGTCGGCGTCCGAGGAGCTGCGTTCGGACGCCCGCCAGGAGGCGGACCGGATGCTGGACGAGGCCCGCGAGGCGGCGGCCAAGCGCCGGGCGGACGCGGCCGAGCAGGCCGACCAGCTCATCAACAAGGCACGGGAAGAAGCGCTTCGTACGGCCACCGAGGCCGAGGGGCAGTCCGACACGATGGTCGGCGCGGCCCGCAAGGAGGCCGTGCGCATCACCTCGGAGGCGACCGTCGAGGGCAACACCCTGGTCGAGCGCGCCCGTACCGACGCCGATGAACTGCTGGTCGGCGCGAGGCGCGACGCGACGGCGATCCGGGAGCGGGCCGAGGAGCTGCGGGCCCGGCTGGAGAGCGAGATCGAGGAGCTGCACGAGCGGGCCCGCCGGGAGACGTCCGAGCAGATGAAGACCGCCGGCGAGCGTGTCGACAACCTGATGAAGGCGGCGACCGAGCAGCGCGACGAGGCCGAGGCGAAGGCCAAGGAACTGATGGCCGAGGCCAATTCGGAGGCGAGCAAGGTCCGTATCGCCGCGGTGAAACGGGCCGAGTCACTGCTGAAGGAGGCCGAGGCCAAGAAGGCCGGGCTGGTCCGCGAGGCGGAGAAGCTGCGCGCCGACGCCGAGGCCGAGGCGAAGCAGACGGTCGACGAGGGCAAGCGCGAGCTGGACGTCCTGGTGCGCAGACGCGAGGACATCAACGTGGAGATCTCCCGTGTCCAGGACGTGCTGGAGGCGTTGGAGTCTTTCGAGGCTCCGACCGGGGGCGGGAAGCCGGCCGGCGGTTCCGCGGGAGCCGCCAAGGCCCCGGCCGCGGCGGGCACTCGATCGGGGGGCAAGTCGTCCGAGCGGTAGCCGAACCGCGATGCACCGTGCTTCGTCATGGACATTCACCCTCTCAGTGGCAAGCACTCCGGGGGTCAGCCACTCAAAAGGGGTGTCATTCTCCAGATCAAACCGGCATCTTCACGCTGACGCGCCGCAATGGCCCCTAGGATTCCCCCTATCACCTCACCGGTCTCATTCGACAGGAACCCCATGAGTGACCCTTCCTCCCCCTTCGGCTTCGAGCTCGTGCGACGAGGTTACGACCGCGGTCAGGTGGACGACCGCTTCACCAAGCTCACCGCCGACCGTGACAGTGCCCTGGCCCGAATCACCTCTCTGGAAAAGCGCATCGAGGAGCTGCACCTCGAGACGCAGAACGCCCAGGCCCAGGTAAGCGACGCCGAGCCGTCGTACGCCGGTCTCGGCGCCCGTGTCGAGAAGATTCTCCGCCTCGCCGAGGAGGAGGCCAAGGACCTGCGCGAGGAGGCCCGTCGCGCGGCCGAGCAGCACCGGGAGCTCGCCGACTCGGCGGCCCAGCAGGTGCGCAACGACGCCGAGTCGTTCGCCGCCGACCGCAAGGCGAAGGCCGAGGACGAGGGCGTCCGCATCGTCGAGAAGGCCCAGGGCGAGGCGAACACGCTCCGCACCGACGCCCAGAAGGACGCCCAGCAGAAGCGCGAGGAGGCCGACGCCCTCTTCGAGGAGACCCGCGCCAAGGCCGCCCAGGCCGCGGCCGACTTCGAGACCAACCTCGCCAAGCGCCGCGAGCAGTCGGAGCGCGACCTCGCGTCCCGCCAGGCCAAGGCCGAGAAGCGTCTCGCCGAGATCGAGCACCGCGCCGAGCAGCTCCGCCTGGAGGCCGAGAAGCTCCGCACGGACGCCGAGCGCCGGGCTCGCCAGACGGTGGAGACCGCCCAGCGCCAGGCCGAGGACATCGTCGCCGACGCCAACGCGAAGGCCGACCGGATCCGCAGCGAATCGGAGCGCGAGCTGGCGGCGCTCACCAACCGCCGCGACTCGATCAACGCGCAGCTGACCAACGTCCGCGAGATGCTGGCGACGCTGACCGGCGCCGCCGTGGCCGCCGCCGGCTCCCCGGTGGAGGACGAGCCCGCCAACCGCGGTGTCCCGGCCCAGCAGACCCGCTGACCCCCGGCGCGGGTAGTTCGCATCCCCGTGTGCGCCCGGTTCCGCCCTTGTGGTGGCGCCGGGCGCCCGGGCGCTCTAGCGTGAACGCATGATCGAGCTCGAGGGACTCACCAAACGGTTCGGCGGCAAGATCGCCGTCGATCACCTGTCGTTTCAGGTCCGGCCGGGCATCGTGACCGGCTTCCTCGGCCCGAACGGGGCGGGCAAGTCCACCACGATGCGGATGATGCTCGATCTCGACCACGCGACCAGCGGCACGGTGCGCATCGATGGCAAGCACTACCGCGAACTCCAGGAACCGCTCAAGTACATCGGGGCGCTCCTCGACGCCAAGGCGATGCACGGCGGCCGCAGCGCGTACAACAACCTGCTGTGCCTGGCGCAGAGCAACCGCATCCCGAGCAGCCGGGTCGACGAGGTGCTCGACATGGTCGGCCTGAGCGCGGTGGCGAAGAAGAAGCCCAAGGGGTTCTCCCTCGGCATGGGCCAGCGGCTCGGCATCGCGTCCGCGCTGCTCGGCGATCCCGAGATCCTGATGTTCGACGAGCCGGTCAACGGACTGGACCCCGAGGGCATCCACTGGATCCGCAATCTGATGAAGGCGCTCGCCTCGGAGGGCCGGACGATCTTCGTCTCGTCCCACCTGATGAGCGAGATGGCGCTGACCGCCGACCATTTGATCGTGATCGGCCAGGGCAAGCTGCTCGCCGACACCTCGATGGCCGACTTCATCCACGAGAACTCCCGCAGCTACGCGCGGCTTCGCTCCCCGCAGCAGGAGCGGCTGCGCGACGTGCTGCACCAGGAGGGCCTCGGCGTCGTCGAGACGGCGGGCGGCGTCCTGGAGGTCGACGGGGCCACCACCGAGGAGTTGGGCGAGCTGGCGGCCCGGCACCAGCTGGTGCTGCACGAGCTGAGCCCCCAGCGGGCCTCCCTGGAGGAGGCGTTCATGCAGATGACCGCCGGTTCGGTGGAATACCACGCCCATACGGAACGGGACCCGGCCGAACCACCCGCGGCGCGAGCGGGCTGGGGCGAGAACTGGAACAAGCCCGACGGCGCCGACAGCAAGGGGGCGTGACGGCCATGGCATCGGTACCCGCGGTTCTCACCTCGGAATGGACCAAGATCCGGTCGGTCTCCTCGACCACCTGGACCCTCATCTCCGCGTTCGCCGTCACGGTCGGCCTGGCCGCGGGCTCCAGCGCCCTGGTGAACGCCACGTTCGGCGACCTCTCCGAGGCCGAACGCCGCACCTTCGACCCGACCCTCATCAGCTTCACCGGAACGACCTTCGGCCAGCTCGCCATGATCGTGTTCGGGGTGCTCGTCGTCAGTACGGAGTACAGCTCCGGCATGATCCGCACCTCGCTGGCGGCCGTTCCGCAGCGCGGGACGTTCTTCCTCAGCAAGATCACCGTGGCCGGGGCGGTGGCGCTCCTGGTCGGCCTGCTCACCAGCTTCGTCTCGTTCTTCCTCGCCCAGGCCCTGCTGGGCGATCACGGCACCGATCTCGGCCAGGAGAACGTCCTGCGCGCGGTGGTCGGCGCGGGCCTCTACATGGGGCTGATCGCGATCTTCTCCATGGGCGTAGCGGCGATGCTGCGGAGTTCTGTGCTGGCGATCTGCATCCTGGTGACCCTCTTCCTCCTGATCTCGAACATCCTGAGCGTGGTGCCGTACGCCAAGGACGTCATCCGGTACTTCCCCGACAAGGCGGGGATGCGGATCATGCAGGTCGTCCCGGACGCGCTGAACAGCGATCCGACCCCGTACGGCCCCTGGGCGGGGCTCGGGATCATGGTGCTCTGGGTGCTGGCGGCGGTGCTCGGCGGCTTCCTGGTCCTGAGGAGCCGGGACGCGTGAGGGGCGCCGGGACGCGGGTGACCGCTCGGTAGCGGGCTGTGCACAACTTGGCCGGAACCGTCGGCGCCTGGTTATCCTCCTAACTCTTACGGGGGTGCGCGGCCGGGTGGCCCGAGCCCCGAACGACAGAGTGAGTCGATGGGGCTGGAGAATGATCGAGGCAGTCGGCCTGACCAAGCGCTACGGCGCGAAGACGGCCGTGGACGACCTTTCCTTCCAGGTACGGCCGGGGGCCGTCACCGGGTTCCTCGGTCCCAACGGGTCGGGCAAGTCCACGACCATGCGCATGATCCTCGGCCTGGACCGCCCCACCGCAGGTCACGTCACGATCGGCGGCCACCCCTACCGCGACCTGCCGAACGCACCGCGCCAGGTGGGCGCGCTGCTGGACGCCAAAGGCGTGCACGGCGGGCGCACCGCCCGCAACCACCTGCTGTCCCTGGCCCAGCTGGCCGGCATCCCGGCGGCCCGGGTCGATGAGGTACTGGGCGTCGTCGGCCTCCAGGACGTCGCCAGGCAGCGCTCCAGGGGCTTCTCGCTCGGGATGGGGCAGCGGCTCGGGATCGCGGCGGCGCTGCTCGGCGATCCGCAGGTGCTGCTGTTCGACGAGCCGGTCAACGGTCTCGATCCGGAGGGCATCCACTGGGCCCGCAACCTGATGAAGGCGCTCGCCGCCGAAGGACGCACCGTCTTCGTCTCGTCCCACCTGATGAGCGAGATGGCCCTCACCGCCGACCATCTGATCGTGATCGGGCGCGGCCGGCTGCTCTCCGACATGAGCGTCACGGACTTCATCTCCGCCAACTCCGCCGACTTCGCCCGGGTCCGGGTGCCGGACGACGGCCCCGAGGAGCGCCAGAAGCTGACGGCCTCACTCGTCGAGGCGGGCGGCCGGGTCATGACGGAGCCGGGCGGGGCCCTGCGGGTCACCGGGCTGCCGCTGCCGCGGATCAGCGACCTGGCCCACGGGTGCGACGTACGGCTCTGGGAGCTGTCGCCGCAGCAGGCCTCCCTGGAGGAGGCGTACATGCGCCTCACGCAGGGCCTGGTGGACTACCGCTCGACGGACGACGCCAAGGCGGGCCTCGTGGAGCCGCCGCCCCAGGACGCGTACGGGAGCGCCGAGGGCTACGCGTACCCCGAGCCGGTGGAGGTGCCGCAGGAGGGCTGGTACGCCCCGCCGCCGCCCGTTCCGGGCCAGAGCCCCGCGCCCACCGCGCCTTCCCCCGCCCCCGCAGCCGAGCCCTCTTCCGCCGCTCCGGCCGGAGAGCAGACGAGCAAGGACCTCCGATGACGACGCCGGCCACCCCGCGGGCCCACCAGCAGGCGCCGGACGTCGGCCTGCTGGGCTCCTACGAATCGCCGATCCCGATCCGGCCCGCCACCCTCGGCGACGCGATCGCCTCGGAGTGGACCAAGATCCGTTCCGTGCGCGCCACGGTCTGGACGCTCGGCGTGATGATCGCGCTGATGCTGACGGTCGGGCCCGGCACCGCGCTGCTGCTCGCGGTGGACGGCAGCGGCGGCATGCCGGACGAGCCGGTCCTGGCCCTCGGCTTCTTCGGGGTGCTGCTGGGCTCGATCTGTGTGATCACGCTCGGCGTGCTGACCATCGGATCCGAGTACAGCACCGGCATGATCCGTACGACGCTGACGGCCTGCCCGAGCCGGGGCCGGGTGCTCGCGGCGAAGGCGATCGTCTTCTCCTCGCTGGCCTTCGCCGTCACGACGGTGACCACCACGGTCGTGGCGGGGCTCCAGACCCAGATCCTGGACGGCCCCGCCGCGTCGGGCGGCGACTGGGCGCTCGCCACGGTCGGCGTCGGGCTCTACCTCGCGGCCCTCGGCCTGCTGTCGCTCGGGGTCGGCGCGATCGTGCGGCACTCGGCGGGCGCGATCACCATCATGATCGGCGTGGTGCTGGCGCCCCTGGTCCTCGCGCTGTTCATGTTCGCCGAAAGTCTGCGGGGCGTTCAGCGCTTCCTGATCGACTACTCGATCCCCAACCAGATCGGCGGGCTCTACGGCACGACGATGAGCACGACCGGTCCGACCGGCTGGGAGCCGCTGCTGCTGATGCTGGGCCTGGCCGCCGCGGCTCTGGGCGGGGCGGTCGCGATACTGAACCGGCGCGACGTCTGACGGTCGGCGCGACGTCGAAGGACCCGCGCGACGTCGAAGGGCCGACCGGCCCTCAGTGGCGCGGAGCGTTCCGGGACCGCTGCACCCTGGTGGTGCGGCGGTCCTTCGCGTTCCAGCACGCCTTGTGCCAGTGCCTGCGGTCGTCGATGCCGCCGAACTCGGGCCAGGTCACGAGGTGCGGGACCCCGGAGGGGATCTCCTGGTCGCAGCCGGGGCAGCGGTACCGCTTGCCCTGGGCGCTCGCGCCGCTGACCGGGCGCACCGACCACTCCTCGCCCTGCCAGCTCTCGGTGTCCCCTCCCCCGCCGTACCTGCCGGGCGCCGAGCCGGGGCGTTCGTCGGGACTCTCGCCGCCACGGGGGCGGTTACGGCGCGGGGACACAGGACACCTCACGGGGCGGGTCGGACACGGTTTCGTCCAAGCCTAGAGCCTGGCGTCGGGGCACCGGTCGGGCAGTCCGGCGGCCCTGTCCGGCAGTGGGGTGAGTTAGCGGAAAATCGCAACAACTTCCTCCGGGACCGTGCCTTTGGCACGTGTCAGACGTTGTTGCCGGTGAGGGAGAACCGCGTCGGCCGCAAGGAGGCAATAGGCGATGCGCATCGGAACGTTCGTTCTGGCAGCCCAGTTCCCGGGCCAGGGACCGGTTGAGGTCCTGCACCGGGCCGTCCGGTCCACCGAGGCGGCGGAGGAGAGCGGTCTCGACTCGGTCTGGCTGGCCGAGCACCACTTCGTGCCGTACGGGGTCTGCCCGTCCGCGACCACGCTGGCGGCGCTGCTGCTGGGCCGCACCCGCAGAATCCGGGTCGGCACGGCGGTCAGCGTGCTGCCCAACCACCACCCGGTCGCCCTCGCCGAGCAGGCCGCGCTGCTGCATCTGACCAGCGGCGGACGCTTCTCACTCGGGGTGGGCCGGGGCGGTCCGTGGGTGGACCTGGAAGTGTTCGGCGGCGGTCTCGACGCGTACGAGAACGGCTTCCCCGAGGCACTCGGCCTGGTGCTCGACTGGTTACGGGAGCCGCGCGTCACAGGGCGCGGCGAGCGCTTCGGCTTCCGCGAGGTGGCGGTGGTGCCGCGCGCGGACGAGCTGCTGGAGGGCCCGGCGGACGCGGGGCCGGGTGGGGCGGGACCCGAGGTGGTCGTCGCGTGCACCTCGCCGAAGAGCGTGCGGCTCGCGGCCGGGCAGGCGCTTCCGATGCTGCTGGGCATGCACTGCGGGGACGAGGAGAAGACGGAGATGGTCACCCTGTGGCGTACGGCCGCCCGGGAGGCCGGCCATCCGCCCGAGGTGGTGGAGGGGGCCGCACATGTGTCCGCCGGGGTGGCCCAGATCGAGGACAGCGCCGGGGAGGCCACGGAGATGCTGGTGAAGTCGATGCCCGGCTGGCTGCGCCAGGGGCTCGACGCCCATGTCACGGTCGACGACAGGCACCGCGTGATGCGGGACCCGGTCGCGTACACGGAACTGCTGTGCGGGCTGCACCCGGTGGGCCCGCCGCGGCTGGCGGCCGACCGGCTGGCGGCCACAGCCGAGCGCACCGGGATCACGCGCTTCGCCCTCCTGGTGGAGGGGTCGGGCGATCTCGGGGCGACCGAGGAGAACGTCCGGCGGCTGGGCGCCGACGTGCTGCCGCTGCTCACCTGACCTGCGCATGCCGGTGTTTCCCGGAGGCGCCCGGCATCTGACATCTGTGGGACATGTGGTGCGGTGGTACGGGAGCTGCCGCCCCGGAGCCAGTTGCACCTCCCGCGGCCCGGGACGGCAGCAGAAGCGTTCAGCAGTCCCGTAGTCCGGGCGACTGGTTGAGCAACTGGCCCCTCACCGAGGTGAACTTGGCCAGTCGGTCGTCGACCGAGGCGTCCAGCGGGAACACCGCGACGCGGTGGCAGTTCTGGAATGCGATACGCACTCCGAAGTGCCGCTGGAGCGCGCCGCGTATCGCATCACTCGCGAGCGCGCGCAGCAGCTGACCACGTGCTTGCTCGTCCGGCGGCGGCGTCTGGTTGTCGGCGAACTGTCCGCCGTCGACCTTCAGCTGAGCCACCAACGAGCTGACCATCTCCCATGCGAAGGGCAGGGAGGTCCGGACGCAGTCGACGAAGTCGGCTTCGTCGACCTCGCCTCGCTCGGCCTGTTCCAACAGCGCCGGTGAGACGTCGAGCGACATGGGTTCTCCTCTCGCGACCCCGGGCGATGGCCGGGGCCTTACGGGCAGGGAAGGGGGGCGGCGACGACGCAGCGTGCACGGACGGCGACCTCCTGCTTCCACGGTAAGCGCGCGGTCGGGGCCGCACCAGGAGATTGGGAACACAACCGGCCAATAACGAAGGGGCGCAAAGAGGGGCAAGCCCGCATCGCCGCATCGCGGTGTGGACCGAGTGGCAGGGGGCGACGGGTGGGGAATCGCGTCGGGCCCTCGTCGTCGAGTAGCGTTGCCGACCATGCGTCTCGTCATCGCCCGTTGCTCCGTGGACTACGCGGGCCGGCTCACAGCCCACCTGCCCTCCGCCCCCCGACTGATCCTGGTGAAGGCGGACGGAAGTGTCTCCATCCACGCCGACGACCGGGCGTACAAACCGCTCAACTGGATGTCCCCGCCGTGCACCCTGAAGGAGGGCGCCGACGGTGAGGAAAGCGTCTGGACGGTGGTGAACAAGGCGGGCGAAAAACTGATTATCACGATGGAGGAAGTCCTCCACGACTCGTCGTACGAGCTGGGCGTCGACCCGGGGCTCATCAAGGACGGCGTGGAAGCGCACCTCCAGGAGCTGCTCGCGGACCGGATCGAGATCCTCGGCGAGGGGCACACCCTGATCCGCCGCGAATACCCCACCGCCATCGGGCCGGTGGACATCCTGTGCCGGGACGCGAACGGACAGACGGTGGCCGTGGAGCTGAAGCGGCGCGGTGACATCGACGGCGTGGAGCAGCTGACGCGCTATCTGGAGCTGCTGAACCGCGATCCGCACCTCGCGCCGGTCCGCGGCGTCTTCGCCGCGCAGGAGATCAAGCCGCAGGCCCGGGTGCTGGCGACGGACCGCGGCATCGGCTGCCTGGTCCTGGACTACGACGCGATGCGGGGCATCGAGGACGACAAGCTGCGGCTGTTCTGAGCAACGGCGTCAACGAGGGCCGGGCGATTCACGCGAAAGCGTGAGGCGCCCGGCCCTCGTCCGTCCCGACGTCTCAGACCGCCGGCTCGGTGGCGGCTTCGGACTCCGGGGCGCTCGCCGACTCCGCGGGGCCGCTCGCGGAGGAGGAGCCCTCCACCGGGGGCGGGTCCGTGTCGTCGGTGGGCGTCGGGGACGGGTCCGGTGACTCGCTCTGGGACTCGGAAGGTGTGGGGCTCGGACTCTCGCTGTCGGTCTCCGTCGGCCGGGGCGAGGTCTTCGTCGGCGTCGGCTTGCCCGGCGAGCTGCTCCCGCCGTCCGTCGGGTCGTCCGTCCCCGGCGACGTACCGCCCGACGTGGAGGCGCTCGGGGACGGGGAACCCGAGGTGCTGGGGCTCGCCGAGTCCGAGGGTCCGGGGGTCTCGGGCGCCTCGCCGCCGGCCGTCTCCCCCGCCGGGGCGGAGTCGCCCGTGGGCTCGTCCGCGGGCAGGCCGTCGTCGCCCGGGTCCTCGGTGGCCGTCTGCTCGGTGGTGACGTTGCGGCTGCCCGGCTCGTCACCGTCGCCCGCGGTGACGCCGAGCGTGACGACGGTGCCGAGCACCGCGATCAGCGCCGCGCCCGCGCCCGCGGCGGCCAGGTTGCGCCGGGCGCCGCCCAGGACGGCCCGGCCGGGGCCCTTGCGCGCCGCGGGGCCGGGCGGCAGCGCGGAGATGACCGTGGGCTTCTCCTCGGCCGGCTGCCGCAGGAACGCCGGCGCTCCGGGGAAACCACCGGGCGGCGTGCCGGGAGCGTCCAGCCGCACCATGGGCACCGCGTCGACCGATGCGGTGCGGCCGAGGGGGGCGAAGTCGCCGGAGCGGTCCGCGACCAGGGCGAGCGCGCGGCGTCCGGCCACGGCCCCGGACTTGTCGGCGAGCGCGCCGCGCATCCCGATCGAGGTCTCCAGCTCGGTCCTGGCCCGGTCCGGATTGCCGGTGCAGAGCGCGAGGACACCCAACTCGTGGTGGAAGTAGGCCTCCTCGGCGACCTCACCGGCGATCCTGGCGGCCTCCTGGCCGATCCTGAGGGCCCGTTCCCAGGCTCCCCAGCCCAGACCCGCCGCGAAGGCCGGGGAGGCGCTGCGGGCCAGCAGGACGGCCGCGCTGGCCGCTCCCGCCTCGTCGCCCGGGACCAGCCGGCCCAGGGAGGCGACGATCGCGTCCGCCTCGGCGACGGCGCGTTCCGGGGTGACCGAGGGGTGCGAGGTCCACCAGGCGTAGTGCTGGGCGGCGGTACGGGCGTGGGCGGCGGCGGTGTCCTCGTAGCCGGCCGCCGCCAGCTGGGCGAGGACTCCGGCGGCGAGGCGGTAGCGGGGGCCGGCCGGGGAGAGCAGGCCGCAGGCCGCGAGCTCGCCGAGCGCGGCGTCCGCGTGGGTGTCGCCCACGAGGGCCGGCAGATGGGCCTGGTGGGGCACCTCGCCGCCGAGGGCGACGGCGAAGCGCAACGTGGCGCGGGCCGCCTCGCTGAGCCGGGAGGCGAGCAGCTCGGCGGGCGCGGCACCCTCGCCGAGGCTCGGCAGGGGTACGTCGAGGGCTTCGGCGGCGGGCGCCGCGGGGGCCGGCCGCGCGTCGTCCGCGCGTGGCTCGAAGTAGTCGTACTCGTCGAAGGCTTCGGGGCCGGAACGCAGCCGGTCACGCTGGACGAGGAGGGATCCGGCCTGGACGAAGCGGAGCGGCAGTCCCTCGGACTCGAACCAGAGGTCGCCCGCCCAGTTCCGCTCCTCCTCCGTGAGGGGGCGCTCGACGACCTTCTCCAGCAGCGCCAGCGAGGCGCCGCGGCCGAGGCCGGCGAGGAGTACCTCCTCCAGGTGGGCGTCGACACCGGGGGTGGTGCCCTCGGGGGTCGCGGCGAGCAGGAAGGCGCACTCGGGGGTGGCGGCGAGCAGTTCGTCGAGGGCCGCTCCGCCGATCTCCAGGTCGTCGATGGTGACGACGGCGCCGATGGACCGGACAAGCGCGAGCAGTTCGTCGCGGTCGGGGCGGTGGCCCGGGGCCTTGTACACGGTGTCGAAGAGGGCGTGCAGCAGATCGGCGCCGGTGCGGCTCCGGCCGTTGAGGCGGACGACTCCGTCGGGGGCCAGGTCCGCGCAGTCGGCGGCGACGGCGTCCAGCAGCGCGGTGCGGCCGGATCCGGCCTGGCCGGTGAGGCGGACGGTGCGGCCGCGCGCCAGCAGACGGACCAGGCGCTCGCGCTCCTCCCGGCGTTCCAGGAGAGGCAGTTGCGGGGCGGGCGGGCCCGCGGGCACCGGGGGCGCTCCGGCGCGTTCGTGGTCGGCGCGTTCGGCGGGGGTGCGGCGGACCGGGGCGTCGGGGCCCGAGCCGGGCGGGCAGGACTCGACCTCGCTGCCGTCGACGGGGTTGACCGTGAGCAGCAGGTCGCCGGCGGTCAGTTGGACGACGCGGACCTGCTGCGGTGTGCCCGGGCCGAATTCGGCGCCGCCGGATTCGCGGGACGGCCGACGGTGGCCGGGCTCGCCGCCGGGGCGGTCGTGGCCCTGCTCGTACTCATCGGATGCCCGGTGTGTCGGGTCCATCGCAAAGTCCCCCAGACGCGTCGTGCGCGGTTGCCCCTCCCGGCCTCACACGCGCCCCGCTGTCGCTTCCGGTCCGGTGTCCGCCCATGGGTTCGTTGTCATTCGGCGGACGGCCGAACCCTAGACCTTGGCACAGTATTCCTGAACCGCCGGGGTGGCACGCCGTCCAGGACGTCACGTTCCGGTGAGGATTGCGTGGCTTCTGCCGCCTGGTGCGGTCCGTCCGGCCGTACGGATCCTGGCGAATGGCGTGCGGCCGTACGGATACCGGCGGGGCGAGCCGCCGCGCGCACGTCCTCAGACGCGCGGCAGCGACTCCGCGGCGATGCCGCCCTCGATGGCCAGGATGCGGTGCAGCCGGGTGGCCACCAGGAGGCGCTGCATCTGCGGGGGTACGCCGCGCAGCACGAGGCGGCGTCCGGCCCGTCCCGCCCGGCGGTGGGCTCCCATGATGACGCCGAGTCCGGTGGCGTCCCAGGAGTCCAGCTCGGTCAGGTCCAGCACGAGATCGCCGACTCCGTCGTCCACGGCCGAGTGCAGGACCGTACGGGCGTCCGCCGCGCTTCGGACGTCGAGGCGGCCCCCGACGACCAGCTCGGCGTGGTCGCCCCTGATGTGCATATGTGCTCCCCGGTCATGTTCCGTAGAAGGTCCGTCTGTCTGTTGTGCCGTCGGCTCTGTCTCCGCCATGCGTGGCCTTGCCTCTTCCACGCGTGGTCCTGTCTCTGCCACCACTGACTGTCGCGACGACAGGGAAGTTGCCGTCTGTAAGCGAACCGCTATCGAATTCACTCGGTGGAGTGACTCCGGTTCGCCTGCGACCGGTCGCTGCCGGGGAGAATCCCCGGCTTCCCCGGCCCGGACGGCGGCGGGCCTGCGGGCCGGGGAGCCGGGTCCGGTCAGTACGTGTAGAAGCCCTGCCCGCTCTTGCGCCCGATGTCACCTGCGTCGACCATCCGGCGCATCAGCTCCGGGGCGGCGAACTTCTCGTCCTGCGACTCGGTGTAGATGTTGCCGGTGGCGTGCAGGAGGATGTCGACGCCGGTCAGGTCCGCGGTGGCGAGCGGGCCCATGGCGTGGCCGAAGCCCAGCTTGCAGGCGATGTCGATGTCCTCGGCCGAGGCGACGCCCGACTCGTACAGCTTGGCGGCCTCGACGACGAGCGCCGAGATCAGCCGGGTGGTGACGAAGCCCGCCACGTCGCGGTTGACGACGATGCAGGTCTTGCCGACCGACTCGGCGAACTCCCGCGCGGTGGAGAGGGTTTCGTCGCTGGTCTTGTAGCCGCGCACCAGTTCGCAGAGCTGCATCATCGGGACCGGCGAGAAGAAGTGCACGCCGACGACGCGTTCCGGACGCTCCGTCACGGCCGCGATCTTGGTGATCGGGATGGCGGAGGTGTTGGACGCGAGGACGGTGTGCTCGCCGACGACCTTGTCCAGGGCCCGGAAGATCTCGTGCTTGACTTCCAGCTTCTCGAAGACGGCCTCCACCACGATGTCCGCGTCGGCGACGGCGTCGAGGTCGGTGGTCGTGGTGATGCGGGCGAGCGCGGCCTCGGCGTCGGCCGCGTCCAGCCTGCCCTTGGAGACGAACCTGTCGTACGAGGCCTTGACGCCGTCACGGCCCCGGGTCAGCGCGGCGTCGGTGACATCCCGCAGCACGACGTCCCAGCCCGCCTGGGCGGAGACCTGCGCGATCCCGGATCCCATGAGTCCGGCCCCGATGACGGCGAGCTTCCTGGCCACGTTCGCACCCCTTGGTCTCTGTTCGCCCGTGCGCAATTGTTCACGGCGGTTCACATGCTCTCCGGCGGAGGTTAGTACCCGTCGGGCGCGCTGGGGCGGTGAAGAGATGCGCGTCACGTCTCAGATGACGGACATCACACCGGGACACGTCATTCGGCTCCGCGCCGCGCGTAGTTGAGGACCTGGTCGCCCAGCAGCCCCTCGATCTCGTCGAGAACGCCGAGGGCGTCGTGGGAGACCTCGACGGCCTTGCGGCCCTTCATCATCTCCTGGCTGACGTAGCCGACGAGGGCGCCCTCGATCCAGGCGATCTGGCCGCCGACGAGGAGCGGCAGCGGGTCGTCCTCGCCCGCTCCGGTGTCCTCGCGCAGGGTGGCGACGACGGACTGGAGCACCTCCTGCTGGAGGTACCAGAGGCGGGCCTTGAGGGTGGGGGCGTCCTCGATGACGCGCATGAAGTCGGCGAAGCCGTCCATCAGCCCGAACTCCGGGGAGACCGCGACGACGGCGGCCCGCACCTCGCGCAGGACGGCCTCGGCGGCCGACTCGCCCGGGTCGCGGGCCCGGACGTACCGGGCGACGCGCTGGGTGACGTGCGTCATCCGGTCGAGGAAGAGGTCCTCCTTGGCCGGGAAGTAGTTGTAGACGGTGTTCACGGAGACGTCGGCCAGCTCGGCGATCTCGGCGACGGTCACCGTGACGAAGCCGTGCTGGAGGAACAGCCCGGTCGCCATGTCCGAGATGCGCTGCTTGGCCTGGCGCTTCTTGCGTTCCCTGAGTCCCTCAGCCATGCCTCCATCGTAGGACGCATCGGACGATCATGGTGTCAATGAATTTTTGGAGTCATTGCAATTTTAGGCTCACTCTGTTTTTCTGACCCCATGACCGTCATCAGCACCTCCGGGCTGGCCCGGACCTTCACGACCCCGAGCGGCCCGGTGGAGGCCGTCCGTTCCATCGACCTGACCATCCGCGCGGGGGAGATCGTCGGCCTCCTCGGCCCCAACGGCGCGGGCAAGACGACCACCCTGCGCATGCTCACCACGCTCCTCGCCCCTACCGGCGGCGCGGCCACCGTGGCCGGCCACGACCTCCTCACCGACCCGGCGGCCGTCCGCGCGGTCTGCGGGTACGTCGCCCAGTCCGGCGGCGTCGACCCGTATCTGACCGTCCGGGAGGAGCTGGTCACCCAGGGCAGGCTGTACCGGCTGAGCCGGGCGGAGGCGGCCGCGCGCACCGAGGAGCTGGCCGCCGTCCTCGGCCTCGACGGGCTGCTCGACCGGAAGGCGGCGAGCCTCTCCGGGGGCCAACGGCGGCGGCTCGACATCGCCATGGGCCTCACCCACCGGCCGGCCGTGCTCTTCCTGGACGAGCCCACCACGGGCCTGGACCCCGGCAGCCGGGCCGATCTGTGGGATCTGGTGCGGAGCCTGCGCGACAACCACGGCACCACCGTCGTCCTGACCACGCACTACCTCGACGAGGCCGACGCGCTGGCGGACCGGCTGATCCTCGTCGACGGCGGCACGGTCCTCGCGGAGGGGACCCCGGCCGAGCTGAAGGCCCGGTACGCCGGCTCCCCCGACGCCTCCCTCCAGGACGCGTTCCTGGCCGCCACCGGCCGTCCCATCACCCCTGCCGACTCCGCCCCCGCAGCCGTATAGGACCCGACCATGCTCTTCCACGACACCGCGATCATCTTCGGGCGGTACGCCCGGCAGACCCTGCGCTCCCGCTTCCAGATCTTCTTCGGCACGCTGGTGCCGCTGCTCCACCTCCTTTTCTTCGGTCCACTGCTCCAGGACCTGCCACTCGGCTCCCCCGCCGACTCCTGGCAGATCCTGGTGCCCGGCCTGCTCCTCCAACTCAGCCTGTTCGGCGCGTCCTTCGCCGGCTTCGCGATCATCATCGAGAAGTCCACGGGTGTGGTGGAACGGATGCGGGTGACCCCGGTCAGCCGGCTGGCCCTGCTGCTGGGGCGGGTGCTGCGCGATGCCCTGCTGTTCACCTTCCAGGCCGTCCTGCTGGTGCTCGCCGCGCTGCTGATGGGGCTACGGGCCCCACTGGCGGGCATCCTCATCGGCTTCGCGTTCACCGGAGTGCTGGCGCTGTCGCTCGCCTCCCTCTCGTACGCCCTGGCCATGCGCGTCACCACCCCGCAGGAGTTCGGGCCGGTGATCAACGCGGTGACGATGCCGGCCATGCTGCTCTCCGGTCTGCTGCTGCCCATCACCCTGGGGCCCGGATGGCTGGACGTCGTCTCGCACCTCACCCCGTTCCGCTATCTGGTGGACGCGGTACGGGACGCCTACGCCGGCTCGTACGCCACCGCTCACATGCTCTACGGGGTCCTCGTCGCCGTGGGCCTCGCCGCCGCGGCCCTGACCGTGGGCACACGGGTCTTCAGGCGGGCCGGAACGTAACTACGCTGGGCCCATGGTCAATCTGACGCGCATCTACACCCGGACCGGCGACCAGGGCACCACGGCCCTCGGCGACATGAGCCGCACCGCCAAGACCGATCTGCGGATCTCGGCGTACGCGGACGCCAACGAGGCCAACGCGGCGATCGGCGCGGCCATCGCGCTGGGGCAACTGCCCGAGGAGCTGGTGAAGGTCCTCGTACGCGTCCAGAACGACCTCTTCGACGTGGGCGCGGACCTGTGCACCCCGGTGGTCGAGGACCCGAAGTATCCGCCGCTGCGGGTCGAGCAGTCCTACGTCGACAAGCTGGAGGCGGACTGCGACACCTTCCTGGAGGAGCTGGAGAAGCTGCGCAGCTTCATCCTCCCCGGCGGTACGCCCGGCGCGGCCCTGCTGCACCAGGCGTGCACCGTGGTCCGGCGCGCCGAGCGGTCCACCTGGGCGGCGCTGGAGGTGCACGGGGAGTCGATGAACGCCCTGACCGCCACCTACCTCAACCGCCTCTCCGACCTCCTGTTCATCCTGGCGCGGAGCGCGAACAAGGAGGTCGGGGACGTGCTGTGGGTGCCGGGCGGCGAGCGCTAGCGGATCGCCGGCGGGAGTCCGCCTACCGGTCGGCCGGCTCCCGTTCCGTGACCGTGTCCTTCGGGGCCTCCTTCGGGAACAGCGTGTAGCTCCCGGCGATGATCAGGTTGACGCCGATCACCAGGCCCATCTTCTGCTGCCAGGCCCGCAGCGAGCTGATCTCCCCGCCGGAGCCGACGTACCAGACGGCTGCCTGGAGCAGGCCCAGCGCGACCACCGCGGCAAGGATCCAGCGGGCCGCGGTGCGCCACTCGTGGGCGGCGCGCGCCCTGCCGTACTTCGGCGGCCTCACCGGCGGCGGGCCGCCGAACCAGCGGTGGGAGACGCGGGCGTCCACCCACCTGATGGTGGCGTGGCCCAGGCCCACCGTGAAGCCGATGTAGACGGCGGCCAGACCGTGCTTCCAGTCCGGCTCGGCGCCGTTCCTCAGGTCGATGACCGTCACCACCAGCAGCACGACCTCCAGCAGCGGCTCGCACAGCAGCACGGCCGCGCCGAGCTTCGGCCTCCTCGCGACGTACCGCAGCGCCAGTCCGGCGGCCAGCAGCACCCAGAACGCGACCTCACAGAGCACAACCAGTAGCGCGATCACAGTCACTCTCCTCCCGTTCTCCTCCAGCCTTCCGTCCGGCGTGCGGGAAAGCGTCGTCGGCGGTGACGAAACGGGACTGCATCCTTCGATGTAGCCGTACATCGACCCCCGAAGGGAGGCCGGGCAGCAGCGCTGCGTGTTGGATGGAGGGGTGCTCACCGCGATCCGCCCCCACCGCGACGACGTCGTCCTCGCCGCCTCCGGGCTGCTCGGCGGGCTGCTCCTGTGGCTGCTCGGCCTGCACACCCAGGGCGGCCGCCCCCTCACCGCCCCGTGGGTCTCCCTCCTGCCGATGACCGTGATGGCGGCGATGGAGCTGCTGCGCCGCAGCGCCCCGCGGACGGCGCTGAACGTCGGCACAGTGATGCTGGTCGCCGACCAGTTCACCCGGGGCAGCCTGGCGACCCTCCTGATGTTCACGGACATCATGTACGCGGCCGTGCTCTACGGGACCCCGGCCGCGGCCCGCCGCATCCCGGTGACCACACTCCTGATCACCGTCGCGAGCACGATCGGCTTCCTGGCCTGGTTCCGCCGGCCCGAGGCGCTGCTGATCGGTGTCGTCACGGGACTGGTCTCCTTCGTGCCCGCGCTCACCGGCGTCGTCGTGCGCAACCACCGTGTCGCGGCCGAGGCCGCCCGGCTGGCCGCCCGCCAGACCGCGCGGCTGGCCGAGATGGACCGGACGCAGGCGGTGATCGCCGAGCGCGCCCGGATGGCACGGGAACTGCACGACATGGTGGCCAACCACCTCTCCGCCGTGGCGATCCACTCCACGGCGGCCCTGACCATCGACGACCCGGACACCTCCCGGAACGCCCTGAAGGTGATCCGGGAGAACAGCGTCGAAGGACTGGCGGAAATGCGCCGGCTGATCGGGCTGCTGCGGGAGGGCGGCGAGGACAACGCCCCGGCGGCGGCCCCGACGCTCGCGTCCCTGGACGTGCTCATCGACCAGACGAACGTCAACGGGGCCTCCAGCGGGCTGGTCTGCACCCTGGAGGACACCGGGGAGGCGGCGCCCGCCGCACTGCCGACGCCGGTCGAGCTGGCCGCGTACAGGATCGTGCAGGAGTCCCTGACCAACGCCCTCAAGCACGCGGCGCCGGGCCCGGTCGTGGTGCGGCTCGCCCACGGTGACGGGGTGCTGACGATCGAGGTGACCAGTGTGCTCGGCAGCCGCCCGGGACCGACGGCGCCCGGTTCGGGGGCGGGCCTGGTGGGCATGCGGGAGCGGGTGGCGCTGCTCGGCGGGAGGATCGCCGCGGGGGCCCAACCGGACGGCGACGTAACCAAGATCTGGCGGGTACGGGCTCAACTGCCCGTGACGGAAGGAACGATGAGGGAATGACGATCCGGGTACTGGTCGCGGAGGACCAGTCGGCGGTGCGCGCGGGGCTGGTACTGATCCTCTCCAGCGCGCCGGACATCGAGGTCGTCGGAGAGGCGGGGGACGGCGAGGCGGCGGTGCGCCTGGCGCGTGAACTCCGCCCGGACCTGGTGCTGATGGATGTGCAGATGCCACGCCTCGACGGGGTGGCGGCGACGCGGCAGGTGGTCGAGGAGGAGCTCGCGGACGTCCTGGTGCTGACCACGTTCGATCTGGACGAGTATGTCTTCGGGGCGCTGCGCGCGGGTGCGTCGGGCTTCCTGCTGAAGAACGCCGACGCCCGCGATCTGCTGGAGGCGGTGCGGACGGTGGCGCGCGGCGAGGGGCTGATCGCTCCGGCCGTGACCCGCCGGCTGATCGCGGAGTTCGCCGGGGCGTCCCCCGTACGCGGCCGGGGAACGGCCGATCCGGCGGTGCTGGACGCGCTCACGCGGCGCGAGCTCGAGGTGCTGGGGTGCTTGGGCGAGGGCCTGTCGAACGCGGAGACCGCGCTGCGCCTCTCGATGGCCGAGGCCACGGTGAAGACCCACGTCAGCAGGCTGCTGGGCAAGCTGGAGCTGCGCAGCCGGGTCCAGGCGGCCGTGCTGGCGCAGGAGTTGGGGATTCGAGCCACCTCCTGATCTTTGGTCCAGACCTCTTGACGATTGGTCCAGACCTTCCTACTGTCACCGACACACACTGCGGTGAGTACGAGAGCACCCGTACTCAGGGCGGCGCAGGGTTTGCAGTCCACGAATCACCCCCCGTTTGT
Organism: Streptomyces sp. NPDC104313; assembly: GCF_055583985.1. Taxonomy (NCBI): domain Bacteria; kingdom Bacillati; phylum Actinomycetota; class Actinomycetes; order Kitasatosporales; family Streptomycetaceae; genus Streptomyces; species Streptomyces sp. NPDC104313. Next base: position 66,778 of record NZ_JBVJMW010000005.1, on the reverse strand, counting down.
TGGACCTCACCCGAGGAGCACCGTTGAGCACTGATTCCCCCCAACGCCGATCCAGGTTCAGATGGATACCCTCTGTGAGCGGCCGGTCCAAGGTCGTCGCGGGCCTGACCGCGCTGGTCGTGCCGCTGGCCGCGATGGTGGGACTCGCCTCCCCCGCCTCGGCAGCCGCGTCTGCCACCGCCACGTACACCAAGAAGTCCGACTGGGGCAGCGGCTTCGAGGGCCAGTGGACGGTGAAGAACACCGGCACCACCGCGCTCTCCTCCTGGACCGTCGAGTGGGACTTCCCCTCGGGCACCACGGCCTCCTCCGGCTGGGACGCCACGCTCACCAGCAGCGCCGGCCACTACACCGCCAAGAACCTCTCCTGGAACGGGTCCGTGGCGCCCGGCGCCAGCGTCAGCTTCGGCTTCAACGGCACCGGCTCCGGCGCCCCCACGGGCTGCAAGCTGAACGGCGCCTCCTGTGACGGCGGCCCCACCATCCCCGGTGACAACCCGCCCACGGCCCCCGGTGCCCCCACCACCAGCGAGGTCACCGACACCTCGGTCAAGCTCAGTTGGAGCGCGGCGACCGACGACAAGGGCGTCAAGAACTACGACGTGCTGCGCGACGGCGCGAAGGTCGCCACGGTCACCGGCACGACGTACACCAACACCGGGCTGACCGCCGGCACCGACTACTCCTACGCCGTGCAGGCCCGGGACACCGCCGACCAGACCGGCCCGGTCTCCGGCGCCGTCTCCGTGCGCACCACCGGCGGCGGTGGCCAGCAGCCCGGCGGCGACAAGATCAACATGGGCTACTTCACCAACTGGGGCGTCTACGGGCGCAACTACCACGTGAAGAACCTGGTGACGTCCGGTTCCGCCGCGAAGATCACGCACATCAACTACGCCTTCGGCAACGTGCAGAACGGCAAGTGCACCATCGGCGACGCCTACGCCGACTACGACAAGGCGTACACCGCCGACCAGTCCGTCGACGGTGTCGCCGACACCTGGGACCAGCCCCTGCGCGGCAACTTCAACCAGCTGCGCAAGCTGAAGGCCAAGTTCCCGCACATCAAGATCCTCTGGTCGTTCGGCGGCTGGACCTGGTCCGGCGGCTTCGGCCAGGCCGTGCAGAACCCCGCCGCCTTCGCCCAGTCCTGCCACGACCTGGTCGAGGACCCCCGCTGGGCCGATGTCTTCGACGGCATCGACCTCGACTGGGAGTACCCCAACGCCTGTGGTCTGACCTGTGACACCAGCGGCCCGGCCGCGCTCAAGAACATGGCCGACGCCATGCGGGCGAAGTTCGGCCCGAAGTACCTGGTCACCGCCGCCATCACCGCAGACGGCTCCAACGGCGGCAAGATCGACGCGGCCGACTACGGCGGCGCTTCCCAGTCCTTCGACTGGTACAACGTGATGACGTACGACTTCTTCGGCGCCTGGGCGGCCAAGGGCCCGACGGCCCCGCACTCGCCGCTGACCCCGTACACCGGCATCCCGCAGGCCGGCTTCTCCTCCTCCGAGGCCATCGCCAAGCTGAAGGCCAAGGGCGTCCCCGCCAAGAAGCTGCTCCTCGGCATCGGCTTCTACGGCCGCGGCTGGACCGGCGTCACCCAGTCCGCACCCGGAGGCACGGCGACCGGCCCGGCCTCGGCCACGTACGAGCCGGGCAACGAGGACTACAAGGTCCTGAAGAACACCTGCCCGTCCACCGGCACCATCGCCGGTACGGCCTACGCGCACTGCGGCACCAACTGGTGGAGCTACGACACCCCGGCCACCATCGGCACCAAGATGACCTGGGCGAAGAACCAGGGCCTCGGTGGCGCGTTCTTCTGGGAGTTCTCCGGTGACACCAACAACGGTGAACTGGTGAACGCGATCAAGAGCGGCCTCCAGTAGCCACGACGGTGCTCCCCACGCCATAACGGCAAGCACCGCCCCGGAAAGCACCGGGGAGACGGGTCCGCCCCCCGCCTCCCCGGTTTTCCGCTGTGTGCGCACTCCCCGCCCCGACGGCGTTCCACCGGCCCCCTACCGCCGCTCCCCCACTCCGGCGACCTGCTCCGGGTGCTCGACGGCGAGCCGGTCATCGCCGGTGAGCGCGCCTTCCGTCCCGGGCCGCGCCTCGGACGCGTGAACCGTCCGGCACCCCAGCGCCGCGCGCCAAGGTCACGCGCTCCCTGTCGATGGCGCAAACGTCCACGGCGAGCCGCCGCACGGAGGAGCCCTGCGAACAGTTCTCCCGCCGGGTGCGCACGGTGCTACGCGACGTTCACCCGCTGGCCGGGCGGCGCCGCCTCCAGCCAGGCGAGGAAGCCGGTCAGGGCGTCCTCGCTCATCGCCAGCTCCAGGCGCGTCCCGTGGTGGAGACAGCCGAGCACGACGGAGTCGGACAGGAGCGCCAGCTCCTCCTCGCCCTCCGGCAGCCGGCGGGCGATCACCTCGATCGCAGAACGCTCCAGGCCCCGGCGGGGGCGAGGAGCGTAGGAGAAGACCCGGAACCAGTCGACGCGGTCACCGCTGTAGCGGGCGACCCCGTACACCCAGCCTTTGCCGAGCGCATCGGGTTCCTCCGACACGTCCCAGCGCAGGCTGCAGTCGAAGGTTCCTCCGGACCGCTGGATCAGCCTCCGGCGCAGGCCGAAGACGAACAGCCCCAACAGGACCGTGACGATGACGGACGCGCCCACCCACAACGCGAGGACCATCTCCACCGACCTCCTCGCATCGTCGAGTAACGAACACCGAAACCGTATGGCACCTGCATCGCCTCAGCCGCGACACGGCTGGATTGCTCCAGCTCGGGCCGCGGCTGAGTAAAAACATCTGTCAGTGGGGTGCTAGCGCACCGCCACCGCGCGCAGTCGTACGTCGGCGCGCCGCTGGGCAGCGGAGTCCACGTCCGACTTCGCGAGTTCCAGCGCCCGCTCGGCGCGCTCGACATCGATCTCGTCGGCCAGCTCGGCGATCTCGGCCAGCAGCGACAGCTTGTCGTCCGCGAACGAGATGAATCCACCGTGCACAGCGGCGATGACGGTGCCGCCCTCACTCGTGCGGATCGTCACCGGGCCCGATTCCAGCACACCGAGAAGCGGCTGGTGACCGGGCATGACGCCGATGTCGCCGGACGTGGTGCGCGCGACGACCAGGGTGGCCTCGCCGGACCAGACACTTCGGTCGGCGGCGACCAGCTCGACATGCAGCTCAGCAGCCAAGGGTGGCTCCTCGGGTCACCACCCGGCCGCCCGGCCGGGTGTCGGTTCAATTCTACGGGGCGTGGTGAGGGGGGCGGGACACACCCACCCCCCTCGGTGAGCCGGAGGCTCAGGAGACGCCGAGCTCCTTGGCATTCGCCTTGAGGTCCTCGATGCCACCGCACATGAAGAACGCCTGCTCGGGGAAGTGGTCGTAGTCCCCGTCGCAGATCGCGTTGAACGCGGAGATCGACTCGTCGAGCGGAACGTCCGAACCGTCCAGGCCGGTGAACTGCTTGGCGGCGTGGGTGTTCTGCGACAGGAAGCGCTCGACGCGACGGGCACGGTGGACAACGAGCTTGTCCTCCTCGCCCAGCTCGTCGATACCGAGGATCGCGATGATGTCCTGGAGGTCCTTGTACTTCTGCAGGATTCCCTTGACGCGGCTGGCCGCGGCGTAGTGCTCCTGCGTGATGTAACGCGGGTCCAGGATGCGGGACGTGGAGTCCAGCGGGTCCACGGCCGGGTAGATGCCCTTCTCGGAGATCGGACGGGAGAGAACCGTCGTCGCGTCGAGGTGGGCGAACGTGGTGGCCGGGGCCGGGTCGGTCAGGTCGTCCGCAGGGACGTAGATCGCCTGCATCGAGGTGATCGAGTGACCACGCGTCGAGGTGATGCGCTCCTGGAGCACACCCATCTCGTCGGCCAGGGTCGGCTGGTAACCCACCGCGGACGGCATGCGGCCGAGCAGCGTGGAGACCTCGGAGCCGGCCTGCGTGAAGCGGAAGATGTTGTCGATGAAGAGCAGCACGTCCTGCTTCTGCACATCGCGGAAGTACTCCGCCATGGTCAGGGCGGACAGGGCCACGCGCAGACGCGTGCCCGGCGGCTCGTCCATCTGGCCGAAGACGAGCGCGGTCTTCTCCAGAACGCCCGACTCGGTCATCTCGTCGATGAGGTCGTTGCCCTCACGGGTGCGCTCACCGACACCGGCGAACACCGACACACCGTCGTGCAGCTTCGCCACACGCATGATCATTTCCTGGATGAGGACCGTCTTACCGACGCCCGCACCACCGAACAGACCGATCTTGCCGCCCTTGACGTACGGGGTCAGCAGGTCGACGACCTTCAGGCCGGTCTCGAACATCTCGGTCTTGGACTCGAGCTGGTCGAAGGCCGGGGCCTTGCGGTGGATCGGCCAGCGCTCGGTGATCTGCGCCTCGGCCTCCGGCTCGTTCAGGATCTGACCGAGGGTGTTGAACACCTTGCCCTTGGTGATGTCACCGACGGGGACGGTGATGCCCTCGCCCGTGTCGGTCACCGGCGACTGGCGGACCACGCCGTCGGTGGGCTGCATCGAGATCGCGCGGACCATGCCGTCGCCCAGGTGCTGGGCGACTTCCAGGGTCAGCGTCTTGCGGGCGCCGTCCTCGGCCGGGTCGGCGACCTCGATGTGCAGGGCGTTGTAGATCTCCGGCATCGCGTCGACGGGGAACTCCACGTCGACGACCGGGCCGATGACCCGGGCGACGCGGCCCGTGGCAGCGGCCGTCTCAACTGTGGTCGTCATTACTTGTCACTCCCCGCGGTCGCGTCGGCCAGAGCACTGGCACCGCCGACGATCTCGCTGATTTCCTGGGTGATTTCGGCCTGGCGGGCCGCGTTGGCAAGCCGGGACAGGCTCTTGATGAGGTCCCCGGCGTTGTCGGTGGCCGACTTCATCGCACGGCGGCGGGCAGCGTGCTCGGAAGCCGCCGACTGCAGCAGTGCGTTGTAGATGCGGCTCTCGACGTAGCGCGGCAGAAGGGCGTCGAGGACGTCCTCGGCCGACGGCTCGAATTCGAACAGCGGAAGGATCTCACCCTTACGGGTGCTCTCCTCGGCCACCTCGTCGAGCGAGAGCGGCAACATCCGGTCGTCGACCGCGTTCTGCGTCATCATCGACACGAATTCCGTGAAGACGATGTGCAGCTCGTCGACGCCGCCCTTGGCCGTGTCCTTCTGGATGGCCTCGATCAACGGGGCGGCGATGCGCTTGGCATCCCCGTACGCCGGGTTGTCGGTGAAGCCGGTCCAGGAGTCCTCGACCTTGCGCTCGCGGAAGCCGTAGTACGCGACACCCTTGCGGCCGACGATGTACGTGTCGACCTCCTTGCCCTCGGAGGCAAGGCGCTCCCGCAGTCGCTCCGCGGCCTTGATGGCGTTGGAGGAGTAGCCGCCGGCCAGACCGCGGTCGCTCGTGACGAGCAGGACCGCGGCCCGGGTCGGGGCTTCGACCTCGGTGGTGAGCGGGTGCTTGGCGTTGGAGCCGGTCGCCACCGCGGTCACCGCATGGGTGAGCTCGGTCGCGTACGGCTTGGACGCCGCCACCTTGCGCTGCGCCTTGACGATGCGCGAGGCGGCGATCATCTCCATCGCCTTGGTGATCTTCTTGGTCGCGGTGACGGCTTGGATGCGGCGCTTGTAAACGCGAAGCTGAGCGCCCATCGATCAGCCCTCGCCCAGGAGCTTGCCGTCCGAGGTCTCGAACTGCTGCTTGAAGGCGGCGATCGCGTCGGCGATCGACTGCAGCGTGTCGTCGGACATCTTGCCGCCCTCGGCGATGCTGGTCAGGAGGTCCTTGCGCTCGCGGCGCAGGTACTCCAGCAGCTCACCCTCGAAGCGACGGATGTCCTCGACCGGGACGTCGTCCATCTTGCCCGTGGTGCCGGCCCAGACGGAGACGACCTGCTCCTCCATCGGGAACGGGGCGTACTGCGGCTGCTTCAGCAGCTCGACCATGCGCTTGCCGCGCTCCAGCGAGGACTTCGAGGCCGCGTCCAGGTCGGAACCGAAGGCGGCGAACGCCTCCAGCTCGCGGTACTGGGCGAGGTCCACGCGAAGCCGGCCGGAGACCTGCTTCATGGCCTTGTGCTGGGCGGAGCCACCGACTCGGGAGACCGAGATACCGACGTTGAGCGCCGGACGCTGACCCGCGTTGAACAGGTCGGACTCCAGGAAGCACTGGCCGTCGGTGATGGAGATGACGTTGGTCGGGATGAACGCCGACACGTCGTTCGCCTTGGTCTCGACGATCGGGAGGCCCGTCATCGAACCGGCGCCCATCTCGTCGGAGAGCTTGGCGCAGCGCTCCAGCAGACGCGAGTGCAGGTAGAAGACGTCACCCGGGTAGGCCTCGCGGCCCGGCGGGCGACGCAGCAGCAGGGACACGGCGCGGTAGGCGTCGGCCTGCTTCGAAAGGTCGTCGAAGATGATCAGGACGTGCTTGCCCTGGTACATCCAGTGCTGGCCGATGGCCGAACCGGTGTACGGCGCCAGGTACTTGAAGCCGGCCGGGTCGGACGCCGGGGCGGCGACGATGGTCGTGTACTCCAGCGCACCGGCCTCTTCGAGCGCACCACGCACGGAGGCGATGGTGGAACCCTTCTGACCGATGGCGACGTAGATGCAGCGCACCTGCTTGTTCACGTCGCCCGAGCGCCAGTTGTCGCGCTGGTTGATGATCGTGTCGACGGCCAGAGCGGTCTTACCCGTCTGACGGTCGCCGATGATCAGCTGACGCTGGCCGCGGCCGATCGGCACCATGGCGTCGACGGCCTTGTAGCCGGTCTGCATCGGCTCGTGCACCGACTTACGGACCATGACGCCAGGGGCCTGCAGCTCGAGGGCTCGGCGACTGTCCGTCTCGATCTCGCCGAGACCGTCGATCGGGTTGCCGAGCGGGTCGACGACGCGGCCGAGGTAACCCTCGCCGACGCCGACGGAGAGCACCTCACCGGTGCGCTGCACCGGCTGGCCCTCCTCGATGCCGCTGAACTCGCCGAGGACGATCGCACCGATCTCGCGCTCCTCGAGGTTGAGGGCGAGACCGAGGGTGCCGTCCTCGAACTTCAGCAGCTCGTTCGCCATGGCGGAGGGAAGACCCTCCACCTTCGCGATGCCGTCGCCGGCAGCGCTGACCGTGCCGACCTCCTCGCGCGAGGCCGCGTCCGGCTGGTACGACTGGACAAAGTTATCCAGTGCGTCCCGGATCTCCTCCGGCCGGATCGTGAGCTCCGCCATCTGGGTTCCCTGCTCTCCTTGTTGGGCCCGAAGTTTCTTAAGGGGGTCTGGGGGCCGACCCCCAGGAATCTTCTGCAATTTCTGCACGGCCCAACCGGGCCGCTGGTCTTGCTTGTTCTTCTGCGCTGTGTCAGCCGGCCATGCGTCGGGTCGCCTCTTCGAGGCGCTCCGCGACGGTGCCGTTGATGATCTCGTCACCGACGCGCACCGAGATCCCGCCGAGGACCGCGGGGTCCACGTCCAGGTTCAGGTGCATCTGCCGGCCGTAGAGCTTCGCCAGGGCGTCGCCCAGGCGCTGCTTCTGCCGGTCGCCGAGCGGCACCGCCGAGGTGACGACGGCGACCATGCGGTCCCGGCGCTCCGCGGCGAGCCTGGACAGCGAGTCCAGCCCTGCTTCCAGGCTACGTCCACGGGGCTGGGTGACCAGGCGGACGATCATCCGCTCGGTGACCGGCTGCGCCTTGCCGCCGAGCAGGCTGCGCAGCAGCTCGCCCTTGGCGGACGCCGTGGCCGTACGGCTGGTGAGCGCCGAGCGCAGCTCCTTGTCGGAGCCGACGATCCGGCCGAACCGGAACAGCTCGTCCTCGACGTCGTCGAGGCTGCCGCCGCGCTGGGCCGCGGTGAGGTCTGCGGTGTTCGCCAGCCCCTCGATCGAGTCCACCAGGTCACGGGAGTGCGACCAGCGGGACCGGACCAGTCCGGAGACCAGGTCGACACTCTCGCCGCCCACCTGCCCGCCGAGCAGACGTGCGACCAGCTCGGCCTTGCTCTCGCCGCTCTGGGCCGGGTCGGTGAGGACCCGACGCAGGGATACTTCGCGGTGCAGCAGCTCGGTGACCGATGCGAGCTCCTCCGCGAGCTTCGCCGCGTCGACCGACGTGTTGTCGGTCAGCGCGTCGAGACGCTCGCGTGCGGCAGCCAGTGCTTCGCGGCTCGCGCTGTTCATCGGGCTGCCTCGGCCTTCGCCTCGAGCTCGTCGAGGAAACGGTCGACGGTGCCGCTCTGCCGGGCGTGGTCCTGGAGGGACTCGCCGACGAGCTTGCCGGCCAGGTCGGTGGCGAGCTTGCCCACGTCCTGACGCAGCGCCGAGGCAGCGGCCTTGCGGTCGGCCTCGATCTGGGTGTGACCGGCGGCGATGATCTCTTCGCGCTGCCGCTGACCTTCCGCCTTCATCTCCTGGATGATGACGGCACCCTGCTCCTGCGCCTCCTGGCGCAGACGAGCGGCCTCGTGGCGGGCTTCGGCGAGCTGAGCCTTGTACTGCTCAAGAACGCTCTGGGCCTCGATCTGGGCCGCATCCGCCTTCTCGATGCCCCCTTCGATCGCCTCGCGACGCTCGTCCAGGACCGTGTTGATGGCCGGGAGGAGCTTCTTGTAGAACGCGAAGAAGACAATGCTGAAGCAGATCAGACCGATGACGATCTCGGGCCAGACCGGCAGCAGCGGTGACTGCGGCTCCTCGGCTGCCAGATGCAACATGGTGGACCTTTCGTCGAAAACGTATCGTCAGGTCGCCTGGACTACTTCGGGTAGATGAAGGGCGCGACGAAGCCGATCAGCGCCAGGGCCTCGATGACCGCGAAGCCGAGCAGCATGTTCTGGCGGATGATGCCGGTCGCCTCGGGCTGACGGGCGATGGCCTGCACGCCGTTACCGAAGATGATGCCGACGCCGACGCCGGGGCCGATGGCCGCGAGGCCGTAACCGATGGTGCCGATGTTGCCCGTGACGGCTGCGAGAGTCTCAGACATTGATCTGTGATTCCTTCTCTTGGTTGGCCGGTGGAGATGACGTCCACCGAACGTCTAGGGGTGTCCGGGCGGTGGCCCGGATGTCCTCAGTGCGCTTCTTCGAGTGCCTGGGACAAGTACGTGGCGGTCAGCACGGTGAACACGTACGCCTGGAGCGCCTGAATGAACATCTCGAAGACGGTCAGGGCGAGTGTCACGGCGAACGACGCGGTGGCGTACACGGTGCCGAGCACGGTGCCGAGCATGTACCAGGTCGCGATCGTGAAGACCAGAATGAGGATGTGACCCGCGAACATGTTCGCGAAGAGCCGGACCGCCAGCGTGAAGGGGCGCACGAAGATGTTCGAGACGAACTCGATCGGCGTCAGGATCACGTAGATCGGCTTGGGAAGACCACTCGGTACGCACAGGTTACGGATACCGCCGACGAAGCCGTGGGTCCGGAAGGTCACCGTCATGTAGACGACCCAGACGAGCAGAGCCATGCCGACCGGGTAGGCGATGAGCGAGGTCACCGGGATCTGCGCGAGCGGGATGATCGCCCAGAGGTTCATCACCCAGACGAAGAAGAACAGCGACACCAGCAGCGGGACGAACGGCTCGCCCTTCTTGCCGATGATCTCCTTGGCGATGCCCCGGTGCACGAAGTCGTAAAGGGCTTCGGCGATCATCTGCAACTTGCCCGGAACGACCTTGGGCTTGGAGAAGCCCATCCAGAACAGGGTCACGATCGCAATCGTTCCGATGATCGCCAGCAGCATCGGCTTGTTGAACTCGACCGGCCCGATCGTGAAGATCGGGTCGAAGATGAACGACCACGCGCTCGGGGCTGGGAATCCGCACGAGCCCTGGAACAGGTGGCAGTCAACCTCGAAGGCGAGCGTCTGGGCGTCAGCAGTCACCAGGAGCTCCTTCTGCATGGCGCATGGATACGGCTACCTCGTTGGATCGGAGCGGCTGGCAGCCGCAGGTCGGCACCGGACTGGTTTCTTACGGTGGGGAGGCGGCGGCCGGGCCCGAAGCCTCGCGATGAATCAGGCGACAGTCGTGTTGTCCGCGCCCGCGATACCGCAACCGAGACCGGACGATAGCAGCATGTCGAACAGGGCTTTATCCCGGCCCTACTGGTCATGCTTCCCCTTGGTTCCGCCCGGGGTGTTCCGGCTCTCCGCCTCCGGATCGACGTACAGGGTCTTACTCCTGGCGTGCAGCACGGTCTGCGTGATGATCCACGCGATCACCGAGACGACCAGCGTCAGGGCGAAGACCTGGAGATCGAAGAGCGACGTGTCCTTGATGCCCATGATGAACACGAGCAGGAGCACGAGCTGGACCGAGTAGACCAGCAGCCCCATGCCCTGGAAAAGTTGAGGCATGGCCCTGCCGACCCACTGGAGCGCCAGCTGTCCGAGGGCCATGAAGAGAATGACCACCAGGCAGCCCACCACAGCACCGATCGCCCCCTTGCCGCCGACGACGAGCCCGCCGACAAGCGTGGCGATGGCTCCCACCGCGGCGGTGGGGATGGCGATGCGCAGTAGTTCGCGCATGTCGGACTGCATGGCGGCAGCTCCACTGGTCTGAGGGGAGGAATGGGGCGTCGTCATGGACGAGCGTAGGCCCGGTCCGCGAGGCGGATTCTCGGGCCAATGGACCGTCCTACCAGGGTCCTTCGGCTCCGTCACTGGGTCTCGTGAACGCTATCACAAACTATTTGATGAGGTCTTTACCTCAAAAGTGTGCCAACTGTCACACATGAGAGTGAATCCGTGCCTGCACGCAGGACAAGACGGCGCAATGTCTGGTAATGCACCGCGAGTTCCGAATCGTCAGCGCGAGGAGTCGATCGAGCGGCGATCCGGAAACCGCGAACGAGCGCCGATCGCGGTAGCGCCGTTGACGCCGGACACTCCGACCGCCACGGGAGCCCGCTCGGCGGCCTCCTCGCCCATCGACGCGCCCGCCGAGCCCTGTTGGGCCCCGGAGGCCACGGGCGCCGGCTTCACCTCGTACGGGGCGGAATCCGGCTCCGCGGCGCGGTGGCGATAGCGCGGCGGAACGAAGCGGTTGGCCCAGTGCGGGGCACGCGGGGTGAAGCGCGGCATCAGCAGCAGGACGAGGCCCACCGCGCTCGCCGCGATGATGACGAACACGATCCACGAGGACGCCGAGTGCACCGAGTAGCCGACGGCGCCGAAGGCGATGAGGGCCGACCAGAAGTACATGATCAGCACGGCCCGGCTGTGCGAGTGGCCGATCTCCAGCAGCCGGTGGTGCAGGTGGCCCCGGTCGGCGGCGAACGGCGACTGGCCGTTCCAGGTGCGACGGACGATGGCGAGGACCAGGTCGGCGGCCGGGATCGCGATGATCGTCAGCGGCAGCACCAGCGGGATGAAGACCGGGAGCAGCGCGTGGGTGGCCTCGCGCTCGCTGCCCTCGAAGATCTTCATGAGGTCCGGGTCGACCTGGCCCGTGATCGAGATCGCACCCGCGGCCAGCACCAGGCCGATCAGCATCGAGCCCGAGTCGCCCATGAAGATCCGCGCCGGATGCATGTTGTGCGGCAGGAAGCCGAGGCACATGCCCATGAGGATCGCCGCGAACAGCGTCGCGGGGGCCGCCGCCTCGATCCCGTACCCCATCCAGAGGCGGTACGCGTACAGGAAGAACGCCGCCGACGCGATACACACCATGCCCGCCGCGAGCCCGTCCAGGCCGTCGACGAAGTTGACCGCGTTGATCGTGATGACGACCAGCGCCACCGTGAGCAGCGTGCCCTGCCACTGGGTGAGGGCGACCGTGCCGACGCCGGGGATCGGCAGCCACAGGATCGTGAGCCCCTGGATGACCATGACGGCGGCGGCGATCATCTGGCCGCCGAGCTTGATCAGGGCGTCGAGCTCGAACTTGTCGTCGAGGACGCCGATCAGCCAGATCAGGGCGGCGCCGGAGAGCAACGCCCGCGGTTCGTTGGAGAGTTCGAAGACACTCTTCAGGTTGAAGAGGTGGTCGGCGACGATCAGCCCCGCGCACAGTCCGCCGAACATGGCGATCCCACCGAGCCGGGGTGTCGGCTCCCGGTGGACGTCGCGCGCACGGATCGCGGGCATCGCCCCGACCGCGATGGCGAACTTACGCACCGGTCCGGTCAGCAGATAGGTCACCGCCGCCGTGACACAGAGCGTCAGCAGGTAATCACGCACGGGCTGCCCCACAGAACTCGCCGGCCATCCAAAAACCACACCCTAGTCTCTGAAACAAGGACTCCACGGTACGGATGATGGTTGCACAGGGTTCGTGTGCCCCGGACAGCGCGGAGTCCACTACCCCGGATACGGCGGATTGCGCGCGGTCAGTTCACGGACCTCCGCCGCGATCGGGCTCACGTCGCCCGGCTCCCGTACGGCCGCTCCGAACAGGGCGGCGATCGGGGCCATGTCCCCGTCGTCCATCCCCTGGGTGGTGACGGCCGCCGTGCCCAGCCGGATGCCCCGGGCGTCCCCGTACGGCAGGGCGCAGGTGTCCAGGACCACACCGGCCGCCGCCGGCCGCTCTTCGCGCGGAGGACCCCGGCGACCTCGGGGTCTTGGCGGAGCGGGGCGCCGGGGTCATGGGGCAGGGCGCCGGGCGCGGGCGGCACGGCTGCGGGTGCGGCGGGAGAGGTGACCGGCATGGGACGGCTCCGGGCCTGGAGGCGGGTGCGCCGGCGAGGGGTGCCGGTGTCAGCTCCCCTGTAGGCCGGGGCCGGGCGCTGTGCCCGCTGTCGCGGGGTGCCGTACGCCGGTCGACGCACCGGCCCCCGGTGCGGCGCGGATACGTCCCGTCAGTGCGGGGCGCGTACGCCGGTGAGCGCGGTGACCACGGGGTCGAGCGCCTGGTTGATCTCGTCGCCGACGGAGCGGAAGAAGGTGATGGGGGCGCCGTAGGGGTCGTAGACCTCGTCCGCCTCGGCGGTCGGGGCCAGCAGCCAGCCGCGCAGCGCGGCGGCGGCGCGCACCAGGGCGCGGGCGCGCTCGACGACGCCCTCGTCGCGCGGGTCGGGCAGGGTGGCCGGGTCTATGGCCCGTACCAGCCGGGTGAACTCCTTGAGCGTGAAGGTGCGCAGGCCCGCGGAGTGGCCCATGGAGATGACCTGGGCGCGGTGGTCGCGGGTGGCGGTGAGGACCAGGTCGGCGCGGATCACGTGCTCGTCCAGCAGCTCACGGCCGACGAAGCCGGTGGCGTCCGCGCCGAAGTCGGCGAGGACGACCTCGGCGTTGGCCTCCATGGGCGCGCCCTCGTGGCCCCAGGTGCCCGCGCTCTCCACGATGAGGCCGCCGCTGAGCGGGTCGCCGAGGCGGCCCACCAGGGCATGGCGGGTCAGCCGCTCGGTGATCGGTGAGCGGCAGACGTTGCCGGTGCTGACATGGAGGATGCGGAAGGTGTCGGCCCGCCCCGCTATGCCACGCCCCTCGGGCGCGGTCAATTGGCCACCTCGAGGTCGGGGACCACCTTGCGCAGCTCCTCTGCGGAGAGGGCGCCGGCGCGCAGCAGGACCGGGGTGGCGCCGGTGACGTCGACGATCGAGGACGGCACGATGCCGGGCGTCGGGCCGCCGTCGAGGTAGACGGAGACGGAGTCGCCGAGCATGCCCTGGGCGGCGTCGCAGTCCTCGGGCGAGGGGTGTCCGGTGAGGTTGGCGCTGGAGACGGCCATCGGGCCGACCTCGGTGAGCAGCTCGATGGCCACCGGGTGCAGCGGCATCCGGATGGCGACGGTGCCCCGGGTGTCTCCGAGGTCCCACTGGAGGGAGGGCTGGTGCCGGGCCACGAGGGTGAGGGCGCCGGGCCAGAAGGCGTCGACGAGCTCCCAGGCCTCCTCGGAGAAGTCGGTGACCAGGCCGTGCAGCGTGTTCGGCGAGCCGATGAGGACGGGGGTGGGCATGTTGCGGCCCCGGCCCTTGGCGTCCAGCAGGTCCGCGACGGCCTCCGAGGTGAAGGCGTCCGCACCGATCCCGTACACGGTGTCGGTGGGCAGCACGACCAGTTCGCCCCGGCGGACGGCCGATGCGGCCTCGCGCAGGCCCGTGGTCCGGTCGGTGGCGTCGTTGCAGTCGTATCGCCGAGCCATCAGCCGGCCTCCTGGAGCGGGTACGGGTACGGGTGGTGGTGCCGGGGGCCGGTCACGGCATGGCCTTGCGGGCGGTGGCGAACCGGGGCCGCTTGTTGAGGTCGGGGTGGTCGGCGGCATCCGCCCAGCCCCGTTCCTCGGTGAAGATCCACGGAACCTGGCCGCCCTGGGTGTCGGCGTGCTCGATGACGACGAGGCCGCCGGGGCGCAGCAGGCGGTGGGCGGTGCGTTCGATGCCGCGGATGGTGTCGAGGCCGTCCTCGCCGGAGAAGAGGGCCATCTCCGGGTCGTGGTCGCGGGCCTCGGGGGCGACGTACTCCCACTCGGTGAGGGGGATGTACGGCGGGTTGGAGATGACCAGGTCGACCTGGCCGTCGAGCTCCGGAAGGGCGCTCAGGGCGTCTCCGCGGTGCACGGTGACCCGGGACCCGTCGGCGTTCTTCCGCGTCCACCTGAGGGCGTCCTCGGACAGCTCCACGGCGTGCACACGGGAGCGGGGGACCTCCTGTGCCATGGCGAGCGCGATGGCACCCGATCCGGTGCACAGGTCGACGACGACGGGCTCGACGACGTCCATCGCGCGCACCGCGTCTATGGCCCAGCCGACAACGGACTCGGTCTCCGGGCGGGGCACGAAGACACCGGGTCCGACCTGGAGCTCCAGGTAGCGGAAGAAGGCGCGGCCGGTGATGTGCTGGAGGGGTTCGCGGGCCTCTCGGCGGGCGATCGTCTCCCAGTACCGGGCGTCGAAGTCCGTGTCGGGCACCGTGTGCAGGGCGCCCCGCTTCACCCCGTGGACGAAGGCCGCGAGTTCCTCGGCGTCGAATCGCGGTGAGGGGACACCGGCGTCGGCCAGCCGCTGGGTGGCCTGGGCCACCTCGGCGAGCAGCAGGTTCATCGCGGTTCTCCGTACGGGTTACGGGTGTGCGGGGCGGGTCGCTTACGCGTTGGCGAGCTTGGCGGCGGAGTCGGCGTCGACGCAGGCCTGGATGACGGCGTCCAGCTCTCCGTCGAGCACCTGGTCCAAGTTGTACGCCTTGAAGCCGACGCGGTGGTCCGAGATGCGGTTTTCCGGGAAGTTGTACGTCCGGATCTTCTCGGAGCGATCGACGGTGCGGACCTGGCTGCGGCGCACGTCGGAGGCTTCCTGTTCGGCGGCCTCCTGGGCGGCGGCGAGCAGCCGGGAGCGCAGGATGCGCATGGCCTGCTCCTTGTTCTGGAGCTGGCTCTTCTCGTTCTGGCAGGAGGCGACGACGCCGGTGGGCAGGTGCGTGATGCGGACGGCGGAGTCGGTCGTGTTGACGGACTGGCCGCCGGGGCCCGAGGAGCGGTAGACGTCGATGCGCAGGTCGTTGGCGTGGATCTCGACTTCGACCTCCTCCGCCTCGGGGGTGACGAGCACGCCCGCGGCGGAGGTGTGGATGCGGCCCTGCGACTCGGTGGAGGGCACGCGCTGCACGCGGTGCACGCCGCCCTCGTACTTCATCCGGGCCCAGACGCCCTGGCCGGGCTCGGTGGCGCCGTTGCCGCCCTTGGTCTTCACGGCGACCTGGACGTCCTTGTAGCCGCCGAGCTCGGACTCGGTGGAGTCGATGATCTCGGTCTTCCAGCCGATGCGCTCGGCGTAGCGCAGGTACATGCGCAGCAGATCGCCCGCGAACAGGGCGGACTCGTCGCCGCCGGCGCCCGCCTTGATCTCCAGGAGCACGTCCTTGTCGTCGCTGGGGTCGCGCGGGACGAGGAGGAGGCGGAGCTTCTCGGTGAGCTCTTCGCGCTGCTTCTCCAGGTCCTTGACCTCGGCGGCGAAGTCGGGGTCGTCCGCGGCGAACTCGCGCGCGGTCTCGATGTCCTCGCCGGTCCGCTTCCAGGTCCGGTACGTGGAGACGATCGGGGTCAGCTCCGCGTAGCGCTTGTTCAGCTTGCGCGCGCCCGCCTGGTCGGAGTGGACCGACGGGTCGGCGAGCTTCGTCTCAAGACCGGCGTGTTCACCGATCAGTTCCTCGACCGCCTCGAACATTCGGGGGCTCCTGGTTGGTTGTGCGTCTGCGGGCCTGCTGGAGGGCGTACTGCCCGGTGGGGTGTCCAAGGGTCCAAGGGTGGCTCCCCCGGGACACCCGACCGGAAAAAACGCCGGTTCCGACGCCCCCGGGAAGAGGGCGCCGAGAACCGGCGCAGTGGCTCGCTACTTGCTGGCGGAGCCGGCAGCCTTGCCGAAGCGGGCCTCGAAGCGGGCCACGCGGCCGCCGGTGTCGAGGATCTTCTGCTTGCCCGTGTAGAACGGGTGGCACTCGGAGCAGACGTCGGCACGGATGGTGCCGTTGCCGAGGGTGCTCCGGGTGGTGAACGCCGCACCGCAGGTGCAGCTGACCTGGGTCTCGACGTACTCGGGGTGGATCTCGCGCTTCAAGGTGTCTCCTAGTTTCGGGAGGGCGCCGGGTCGTCCGCGCGGATTGCGCGGCCGTGAACCGGGGCCGACGTACCAGTCTGCCAGGACCGGCCGTATCTCCCAAAACCGGGGGCGGAGCGCAGGTATTCCCCGACCGGCCGCACACACAGGGTGACCGGTGGGGCTACTCGAGGACCTCCGCGGCGTCGCCCTTGTCGCCGGCCGACTTCTCGGTGGCGGAGGCGGGGATCGGCAGGTCGTTCCTGAGGGCGGCCCAGACCTGCCGGCCGGCCTCCTCCTGCGGCAGGACCCGGTTCGGGTCGGCCGGGTCGTACTCCACGGGCAGGGTCACCATGTCGACGTTCTTCGCGTCCAGCTCCTTGAGGCCGCCCGCGAAGCCGGTGAGCTTCGTGACGGAGCCGAGCGCGGAGTCGGTGGTGACGGCCTTGGTGGCGGCGTCCGCGAGGCCGTAGAGCTTGGTGGGGCTGGTGAACGCCCCGACGCTCTTCGTCTGGTCCATCAGCGCCTTGATGAACGCCTGTTGGAGCTGGATGCGCCCGAGGTCACTGCCGTCGCCGACGCTCTCGCGGGTACGGACGAGGCCGAGGGACTGCTCACCGTTCAGGGTGTGGGTGCCCGGCTCCAGGTCCAGGTGGCTCTTGGAGTCGTCGATTGCGGTCTTCGTGGTGATCTCGACGCCGCCGAGCTCGTCGATGAGCTTCGTGAAGCCGGTGAAGTCGACTTCCAGGTAGTGGTCCATGCGGATGCCGGACATCGACTCGACGGTCTTCACCGCGCAGGCGGGCCCGCCGACCTCGTAGGCGGTGTTGAACATCGCCCGGTGTTCGGCGGCGACGGGGTCGCCCGTCGTGTCACTGGCGCAGGCGGGGCGCTCTATCAGGGTGTCGCGGGGTATCGAGACGACGCTCGCGGACTTGTGGCCCTTGTCGACGTGCAGGACCATCGCCGTGTCGGAGCGGGCCGCGCCCTCGTCGTCGCCGTACTTCCCGTTGTCGCCGGAGCGCGAGTCGGAGCCCAGCACCAGGATGTCCTGCGAGCCGTCGTCCACCTCGTCGGGACGGTCGGCGCCGAGCTTGGCGTCGATGTCGATGCTGGAGAGGTTGCCGTCGAGCGCCAGGTAGGCGTATCCGAGTCCGGTCCCGCCGACGACCACGACGCCCGCCACCGTCCAGGCCGCGACGACCTTGGCACGGCGTCGGCGGGACGGCCTCCTCCGTCGGCTGCCGGTGCCGCGTACGCGGCCGGTGCTCCTGCTCTGCTCGCTCACGCGTCTCCTCGTCACTCCTGGTGCCCGTGTGCCCCCCCTGCCGTGGTGTTCCACGCGCGGTCGGCCTCTCCCGGAGGGACGGCCGAAGCAGCAAGAAGGGTTGCATACGCGCCTGTGGCCCCCGTCGGACGAAGGGGGCCACAGGACGTTCGGGCGAACGGGCCGTGAGGCGGTGTTCACCTGGGGTTTCGTGCTCGGTACAGCGATGCGTCGGACGGTTCGGGGACCGAGGCCGGTGTGGCCAAGGTCTCGGGCCGGCCGACGTCGGCCGAGGACGGCGGGATCGGCCGAGGTCAGCCGAAGAGGTTGAATCCGTTCCAGCCGGTGCCGGCCTTCAGCTTCGGCCCGAAGGGCTTGGTCGCCGAACCACTGGTCGGGTAGAACCACATCGCGCCGGCGCTGTCACGGACGGTGATATCCGCCTTGCCGTCACCGGTGTTGTCCCCGGTGGCGATGTACGCCGAGAAGTTCCAGCCGGTGCCGACCAGGACCTTGTTGGCGAACGGCGAGGCCACGTTGTGGCGACCGGCGTAGAGCCACAGCCGGCCCTGGGCGTCCCGGGCCAGCAGGTCGGGGATGCCGTCACCGCTGTAGTCGCCCTTGCCGAACACCGTCAGCGATCCCCAGCCGGAGCCCGCCGTGACCTTGGACGCGAAGGTGCCGTCGCCGCGGCCCGGGTAGGTGACGAGGGTGCCCGTGCTGTTGATACCGACGAGGTCGGGGTTCCCGTCACCGGTGATGTCGCCGGGGAAGAGGATGTTCTTGAACGAGGACCAGCCCGTGCCGATCTTCTTCTCGGCCCAGTCCGTACCGTCGAAGTAGAACCAGTACAGGTCGCCGCCGACGCGGTAGACGTAGTCCTGGTAGAAGTCGCGGTCCCAGTCGACCTGACGCACCAGATCGACCGCGCCCCAGTCGCCGAGGGCCACCGGCGCGGTGAGCGCCTTGCCGTTGGAGTAGTACTCCAACGCCTCGCCCTTCGACTGCCGGGCGAACAGGTCCGCCGTGGTGTCGAAGTTGAGGTTGGCGTCGTCGACCCGGGGGTTGATCTGCCCGAAGAACGAGCTGACCTTGGAGTAGACGCTGTACGCGCCGGTGGCGACGCAGTCCCGGACACCCCACGAAACCACGCCCGCGATACGGCCGTTGACCACGAGTGGACCACCGGAGTCGCCGTTGCACGGCGATACGGTGCCCTCGTCCTGGCCCGCCGCCGGCACTCCGGCACACGTCATCTTCCCGGCCGTGAACTCGGAGCCGTAGAAGGACGCGCAGGTGGAGTCGGCGTTGACCGGCACCATGGCCTTGCGCAGCGTCGGCGAGATGGCCTCGCTGGTGGAGCTGGTGCGGCCCCAGCCGTAGACCGTGGCTCGGGTGCCCTCCTTGTACAGCGCCGTCTCGGCACCGGAGGCAGGCTGGAGCGTCTTGTACGGCAGGGCCGCGCCCAGCGTCAGCACGGCGACGTCGCTGCTCAACTCGACGTCGTCGTACGCGGGGTGGACCCACTGCCGCCAGACGCCGACGGCCTGGCCGCCGTTCAGGTCACTGCCGACCGGGAGCTTGGCGGTGCCGCCCACGACGGCGCCGTACTTGTTCCAGTCCAGTCCGTCCACGCAGTGCGCGGCGGTCAGGACCTTGGCCGGCGCGACGAGCGTGCCACCGCAGAAGTAGCTGTCGTCGTCCGCGGTGCCGGATGTTCCCTTGTCGTCGTAGTAGTGCAGCTGCACCATCCACGGCGCCTCGGAGATCAGGGCTTCGGACCCTCCGATGATCTTCGGATCGGCGGTGCGCTCCGGCGCCGGTTCCGTGACTCCGCCGGGCGCGGGCGCACCCGACTCGCCCTCCGCCAGCCGGGCGGCCGACCCCTTGACGGTGTCGAGCAGTTCGGCCCGCGGTACGTCGGACCGCTTCTGGGTGCTCTGCTTGCCCGGAAGCGGGACCGTGTCCGTGGCCTGCGCGGGAGTGGAGGCGAGTGCCCCCGCTCCCAGGGCGAGCACGGCAGTTGCCACGGGGAGGGTAAGGAAACCCCTCCGTCTGCCAGATGTCACAGGACTCCCCTCGATGAACACGGCGCACCTCGGTGACGGCGCCGTGTACGTGCACGCGAAGGAGAAAGTTCTCCCCACTGGAGACACATCACAGTGGGAATATAGAAAATACGTTCCCCCCACCTGGTGGCGCTGATCGTATAACGCGAAAACGCCCTCGTCACCGGAGTAACGGGGCGCTTTCGCGGAACAGCGGGAAGAACGTCAGTCGTTGCCGTTACCGCTGCCCGGCGTCGTCTTCTGGATCTGGAGCAGGAACTCCGCGTTGGACTGGGTCTTCTTCATCCGGTCCAGGAGGAGCTCGATCGCCTGCTGCTGGTCGAGCGCGTGCAGCACCCGGCGCAGCTTCCAGACGACCGCCAGCTCGTCGGTGCCGAGCAGGATCTCTTCCTTACGGGTGGAGGACGCGTCGACGTCCACCGCCGGGAAGATGCGCTTGTCCGAGAGCTTCCGGTCGAGCTTGAGCTCCATGTTGCCGGTGCCCTTGAACTCCTCGAAGATCACCTCGTCCATGCGCGAGCCGGTCTCGACGAGCGCGGTGGCCAGGATGGTCAGCGAGCCACCGTCCTCGATGTTGCGCGCGGCGCCGAAGAAGCGCTTCGGCGGGTAGAGCGCGGTCGAGTCGACACCACCGGACAGGATGCGGCCGGAGGCCGGCGCCGCGAGGTTGTACGCGCGGCCCAGGCGGGTGATCGAGTCGAGCAGGACGACCACGTCGTGGCCCAGCTCCACAAGGCGCTTGGCGCGCTCGATGGCCAGCTCGGCGACGGTGGTGTGGTCCTCGGCGGGACGGTCGAAGGTCGAGGAGATGACCTCGCCCTTCACCGACCGCTGCATGTCGGTGACCTCCTCCGGACGCTCGTCGACCAGGACGACCATCAGGTGGCACTCGGGGCTGTTGACCGTGATCGCGTTGGCGATGGCCTGAAGGATCATGGTCTTGCCGGTCTTCGGCGGGGCCACGATGAGCCCGCGCTGGCCCTTGCCGATCGGGGCCACCAGGTCGATGATCCGCGTCGTCAGGATGTTGGAGTCGGTCTCCAGACGGAGCCGGTCCTGCGGGTAGAGCGGCGTCAGCTTCTGGAACTCGGGGCGGCCGCGGCCCGACTCCGGGGCCATGCCGTTGACCGAGTCGAGGCGGACCAGCGCGTTGAACTTCTCGCGCCGCTCGCCGTCCTTGGGCTGGCGCACCGCGCCGGTGACGTGGTCGCCCTTGCGCAGACCGTTCTTGCGGACCTGGGCCAGCGAGACGTACACGTCGTTCGGGCCCGGCAGGTAGCCGGAGGTCCGGATGAACGCGTAGTTGTCGAGGATGTCCAGGATGCCCGCGACGGGGATCAGGACGTCGTCGTCGGCCACCTGTACATCGCTGGCGAAATCGTCGCGGCCACGACGGCCACGGCGGTCGCGGTAACGGCCGCGACGGCCGCGACGGCCGCCCGCCTCGTCGTCGAAGTCGTCCTGCGGACCGTTGTCACGGTTCTGCTGACCCTGACCCTGGCCTTGGCCCTGACCCTGGCCCTGGCTCTGCCCCTGGCCCTGACGCTGCGGGCGCTGCCCGCCGCCGCCCTGCTGACCCTGGTCGTCGCCCTTGCCGCGGCGGTCACGCTGACGCTCACGACGCTCGCCGCGCTCGCCACGGTCGCCCCGCTCACCGCGGCCCTGACGGTCGCCACGACGGCCCTCGGCCGTGTCGGCGGCGGCCTCTGCCTTGGCGTCGCCCTTCGGCTCGCCCCGCTCCTCGGTCTTCTGCTCCGCCTGGGGCTCCGCCTTGGCCTTGACCTCGGTCTTCGCCTCGGTCTTGGTGTCGGGGCTGCCCGCCTGCGCGGTCGCACGACGGCGACGACGCTCGCCCGAGGGCTGGTCGTCGCTGGCCGGCTGACCGGGGATGTCGATCTGCTGCTGGGCCGTGTCCTTCTCGGTGGCGGCAGCGGCGGCCTCGTCCCCGGTGCGCGCCTTCGAGGTCGCGCGGCGCTTCGGCTTGCCCTCCGCCTCGGCGGGGGCCGCCGCGGCCTTGGAGGAGGCCTTGGGGGCTGCGGATCCGCCACCCGCCTGCGCCTCCTTGATGACCTCGATCAGCTGGCTCTTGCGCATCCGCGCAGTGCCCCTGATACCGAGGCCGGACGCGACCTGCTGCAGCTCGGCCAGGACCATGCCCTCAAGGCCGGTGCCGGAGCGGCGGCGCCGTGCGGTGGTGCCAGTGGCAGCACCTTCGGCGGGCGCGGCGCTGTCGACGCTCTTGTCGGCAGTCACGCCCATCAGATCGGTGGTGTCGCTCACGAAGGGTCCTTCCCTGGAGCGGACGTCGGCCTTCTGGCTCGGCGACCGGTTGTGCTGTCCGACTGCGGTCTGTTGATCTTGCTGGATCGCGGACCTTGCCGGGGCGGTGGTCCGCCGGGTGTACGGCGGAGAGATGAACGTGCGGGGTCCGGCGCGAGATCCCCCTGCTCGGCCCACTCCTGGACCAGCGAGGGGTGTCGTGCCGGTTCCGGAGCGTGCTCGAAACTGCTCAGGCAGGCTGCTCAGGCAGTTGGGGAGGCTCCCGGAAGAATGGTGGTCCCGGAGGGGGACACGAAGCAACGCGCCTAGAAGACGTCGGTTGCAGACTTGAGGTTAACACTACCGGCTCCAACAAACATTCCCCCTCTCGCCCACCGGTAATCACATGCGGTTACGCGGCCAGCGGCAGCACCATGGCGCCCCTCGCGTCGAGGGCCAGCCGGTTCGCCGCCCAGCCCTCCCCCGCCAGTCGGGCGACCTTGTCGGCCGAGCCCTCCTCCGTCAGCGCGAGGACCGTGGGCCCCGCACCGGAGATGACCGCGGGCACACCGTCGGCGCGCAGACGGCCCACCAGCTCCACGCTCTCCGGCATCGCGGGGCCCCGGTATTCCTGGTGGATCCGGTCCTCGGTGGCGGCGAGCAGCAGTTCCGGGCGGCGGGTCAGGGCCTCGACGAGCAGGGCCGCCCGGCCGGCGTTGAGGGCCGCGTCGACGTGCGGGACGGTGCGCGGAAGCAGGCCGCGCGCCGTCTCGGTGAGCACCGGGCGCCCCGGTACGAAAACCACCGGGACGACGGATTCGGCGGGGTCCATCCTGATCGCCCGGGCCGCGCCGCCGTCCATCCAGGCGAGCGTGAATCCGCCGAGCAGACAGGCCGCGACATTGTCGGGGTGCCCCTCGATCTCGGTCGCCAGCTCCAGCAGGGCCTCGTCATCGAGGCGGACGTCGCCGCCCGTCGTCACCGCGCGGGCGGCGACGATTCCGGCGCAGATGGCGGCGGAGGAGGAGCCGAGGCCTCGGCCGTGCGGGATGCGGTTGGCGCAGACGATCTCCAGCCCACGGGGCTGGCCGCCGAGCAGGTCGAACGCGGTGCGCAGGGAGCGCACGAGCAGGTGGCTCTCGTCGCGGGGCAGCGTCCGGCTGCCCTCACCTGCGATGTCGATATGCAGCCCGGAGTCGGCGACCCGGACGACGACGTCGTCGTACAGCCCCAGCGAGAGGCCCAGGGAGTCGAACCCGGGCCCCAGGTTGGCACTGGTTGCGGGGACGCGCACCCTGACGGCGGCGGCTCGGAACGCGGGACCGGCCATCGGTCGGACCACTCCTTGTAAGGCGGCGGGGATGCAGTGCGGGTGGCTCTGCGGCGGCGGGGCGTGCGGACGGGCTCACGGGCGGGGGCGAACGGTGGGGGTCGGGGCGGTGGGGGTGGGGGTCGGGGGGTGCGGAGGGATCCGAAACGGTGCGGGAATCCGGCGGCCGGCCCGACGGCCACGACGGGAACCGCAGACGTGGCGGTCCGGCGGGCGGATGCCGGGCGGATGGGGTACAGCTTATCGAAGGAAGGTTCTGTGGCGACATAGGGCGCACAGGAGGCGCACGATGCGTGTCGCCCGCCTCCCATGCGCTCTCCGCCCCGGAAAGGGGCTGGTTGAGCGGGTTGCCGCCGTCGCCCGGGCCGGTCGCGGCGCTTGCCGGCGCCCGGCCCGGGACCCGATCAGAGGAGTCCGAGCTTCTCGGCGGCGGTGGCCGCGTCGACCGGGACGGTGACCGGCTGCGGTGCTCCCGCGACGGCCCAGTCGGGATCCTTGAGGCCGTTGCCGGTGACCGTGCAGACGATGCGCTGGCCGGGGTCGACCTTGCCCTCTTCGGCGGCCTTGAGCAGGCCGGCGACGGAAGCGGCCGACGCGGGCTCCACGAAGACGCCCTCCTGGGAGGCCAACAGCCGGTACGCGGACAGAATCTGCCGGTCCGTCACCTCGTCGATGAAGCCGCCCGACTCGTCGCGGGCGGCCAGGGCGTAGTCCCAGGAGGCCGGGTTGCCGATGCGGATCGCGGTGGCGATCGTGGACGGGTCCTTGACGACCTCGCCGCGCACGATGGGAGCGGAGCCGGAGGCCTGGAAGCCCCACATGCGCGGGGAGCGGGTCGAGACGCCGTCACCGGCGTACTCGGTGTATCCCTTCCAGTACGCGGTGATGTTGCCCGCGTTGCCGACCGGCAGGACATGGATGTCGGGGGCGTCGCCGAGCGCGTCGACGATCTCGAACGCGGCGGTCTTCTGGCCCTCGATACGGACCGGATTGACCGAATTGACCAGCGCCACCGGGTAGTTGTCCGAGAGCGAGCGGGCCAGCGTCAGGCAGTCGTCGAAGTTGCCGTCGACCTGGAGGATCCTGGCGCCGTGCACGAGCGCCTGGCCCATCTTGCCGAGCGCGATCTTGCCCTGCGGCACGAGGACGGCGCAGACCATCCCGGCGCGCACCGCGTACGCCGCGGCGGAGGCCGAGGTGTTGCCGGTGGAGGCGCAGATGACGGCCTTCGCCCCCTCCTCCTTGGCCCGGGTGATGGCCATGGTCATGCCGCGGTCCTTGAACGAACCGGTGGGGTTGGCGCCCTCGACCTTGAGGTGCACCTCGCAGCCCGTGCGCTCGGAGAGGACCTGCGCCGGAACGAGCGGCGTACCGCCCTCACGAAGCGTGACGACGGGCGTCGTGCTCGTGACCGGAAGCCGGTCCCGGTACTCCTCGATGATGCCGCGCCACTGGTGGGTGCCCTTGCTGGTCATGGGTCCTTTACTCCCCTTCAACACGCATGATGCTGGCGACACCGCGCACGGTGTCGAGCTTGCGCAGCGCTTCGACGGTCCCGGAGAGGGCGGCGTCGGGCGCGCGGTGGGTGACGACGACGAGGGATGCCTCGCCGTCCGAGTCCGGCCGGCCCTGCTGCCGCACCGTGTCGATGGATACGCCCTGCTCGGCGAAGACCGTCGCCACCTGGGCGAGCACGCCCGGCTTGTCGGCCACGTCGAGGCTGATGTGGTAACGCGTGACGACCTCGCCCATGGGGCTGACCGGCAGGCGCGTGTAGGCGGACTCACCGGGGCCGGTGGCCTCGCCCAGTTTGTTGCGGCAGACCGCGACGAGGTCGCCGAGAACCGCGGAGGCGGTCGGCGAGCCGCCGGCGCCGGGCCCGTAGAACATGAGCTGCCCGGCCGCGTCGGCCTCGATGAAGACCGCGTTGTACGCCTCGCGGACCGAGGCCAGCGGATGGCTGAGCGGGATCATCGCGGGGTGCACGCGGGCGGTGACGGAGGCCCCGTCGGCGGCGCGCTCGCAGATGGCCAGCAGTTTGACCGTGCAGCCCATCCGGCGGGCGGAGGCGATGTCGGCGGCGGTGACCTCGGTGATGCCCTCGCGGTGCACCTCGCCGATCTTCACGCGGGTGTGGAAGGCGATCCCGGCGAGGATCGCGGCCTTGGCGGCGGCGTCGAAGCCCTCGACGTCGGCGGTCGGGTCGGCCTCGGCGTATCCGAGGGCGGTGGCCTCGTCGAGCGCCTCGGAGTAGCCGGCGCCACTGGTGTCCATCTTGTCGAGGATGAAGTTGGTCGTGCCGTTCACGATGCCGAGCACCCGGTTGACCTTGTCCCCGGCGAGCGACTCGCGCAGCGGACGCACCAGCGGGATGGCCCCGGCGACGGCGGCCTCGTAGTAGAGGTCCCGGCCGTACTTCTCGGCGGCGGCGTGCAGGGCCGCGCCGTCCTCGGCGAGCAGCGCCTTGTTGGCCGAGACGACGCTCGCGCCGTTCTCGAAGGCGGTGGTGATGAGCGTCCGGGCCGGCTCGATGCCGCCGATGACCTCGATGACGACGTCGATGTCGCCCCGCTCCACGAGCGCGGTGGCGTCGGTGGTGACCAGTGCGGGGTCGATGCCCTCACGCACCTTCGAGGGCCGACGGACGGCCACGCCGGCGAGCTCGACCGGCGCGCCGATGCGCGCCGCGAGGTCGTCGGCGTGTGTCGTCATGATGCGCGCCACCTCTGAGCCGACCACACCACAGCCCAGCAGCGCCACCTTCAGCGGACGCGTACGCATCATCCGACCTCGTCTCTCATACCTGGACCCTCCGGCGATGGGGGGCGGCGTCGCGGTGCTGGGCACGCGCGTCTGCGGCGTTGTCGTCAATCACCATGGCTCCGCCATGCCTCAATCCTCCGCCTTGCAGCCGCACGCACCCGGCAGCGCTTCTTCTCCCGCCCCCATCGCCGGAGGGCCATGCTCATGTGTGGACCAGTCTCACTCACCGGACGGGAGTTTCTGACCCTCGTCCGGATCCTGAGATAACTATTTCATCAGCCGACATCGAGACGCAGGAGATCTTCCTCCGTCTCGCGCCGGACGATGACGCGCGCCTCTCCGTCGCGGACCGCGACGACGGGCGGGCGCAGTGCGTGGTTGTAGTTGCTGGCCATGGAACGGCAGTACGCGCCGGTGGCGGGGACGGCGATCAGGTCGCCGGGAGCCAGATCGGCGGGCAGGAACGCGTCCTTGACCACGATGTCGCCGCTCTCGCAGTGCTTGCCGACGACCCGGACGAGCATGGGTTCGGCGTCCGAGGTGCGGGAGACGAGCGCGACGCTGTATTCGGCGTCGTACAGCGCGGTGCGGATGTTGTCCGACATGCCGCCGTCGACGCTGACGTACGTCCGCAGCCCCTCCAGGGGCTTGATGGTGCCGACCTCGTACAGCGTGAACGCGGTCGGTCCGACGATGGCGCGGCCCGGCTCGACGGAGATACGGGGGGTGCGCAGCTTCGCGGACTCGCACTCGCGGGTGACGATGTCACTGAGCGACTTGGCGATCTCGTGCGGTTCGCGGGGGTCGTCCTCGGAGGTGTACGCGATACCGAGACCGCCGCCCAGGTCGATCTCGGGCAGTTCGACGCCGTGCTCGTCGCGGACCTCGGCCAGCAGCCGCACCACGCGTCGGGCGGAGACCTCGAAGCCGGCCATGTCGAAGATCTGCGAGCCGATGTGCGAGTGGACGCCGATGAGTTCGAGACTGTCGAGCGAGAGGGCGCGGCGCACCGCCTCGGCGGCCTGCCCGTCGGCGAGCGCGATCCCGAACTTCTGATCCTCGTGCGCGGTGGCGATGAACTCGTGGGTATGGGCCTCGACGCCGACGGTGACGCGGATCTGCACCCGCTGGCGGACGCCGTGACGCTGGGCGATGTGGGCGACGCGGGCGATCTCCTGGAAGGAGTCGAGCACGATCCGCCCGACGCCCGCCACGACGGCCCGCTCGATCTCGGCGACGGCCTTGTTGTTGCCGTGGAAGGCGATGCGCTCGGCGGGCATGCCCGCGTCGAGGGCGGTGGCCAGCTCACCCCCGGAGCAGACGTCAAGATTCAGCCCCTCTTCCTTCAACCAGCGCACGACGGCGCGGGAGAGGAAGGCCTTCCCGGCGTAGAAGACGTCGGCGTCCGGCCCGAAGGCGTCCGACCAGGCGCGGCAGCGGGCGCGGAAGTCGCTCTCGTCGAGGAAGTAGGCGGGGGTGCCGAACTCCTCCGCGAGCCGGGCGACGGTCATCCCGCCGACGGTGAGGGCGCCGTCCGCGTCGCGGGTGACGGTGCGCGACCAGACCTTCTCGTCGAGGACGTTGAGGTCGGCGGCGGGCGCGGAGTAGTGCCCCTCGTTGAGGACGTCGGCGTGACGGGGTCCTGCGGGGTGTGCGGAGCGGCTCATCGTGATGTTCTCTCGGGTCTCTTCTGATCGCGTCAGAGGTGTTCGGGCGCGCGGATGCCGAGCAGGGACAGGCCGCCTGCCAGCACCGTCCCGGCGGCTTCGGCGAGAGCCAGCCGGGCACGGTGGGCGGCCGAGGGTTTCTCGTCACCGGCGGGCAGGGGCGGGCAGGAGTCGTGGAAGTCGAAGAACGCGTGGGCGACGGCTTCCAGCTGCCGGGCGACCCGGTCGGGCGCACGGTGACGAGCTGCCGCGAGCAGGACGCCGGGGTGGTCGGCGATGAGATCGAGGAGGGGGCGGGCGGCGGCGTCGTCATACAGGGGGCCTTGGCCGTGCGTGGCGTGCGTGGCGTGGCTCTCACGGTACGCGGCGGGCTCGGCGTGCGCGGCGGGCTCGGCGTCCGGCGCGTGCTCGGCGCTGAAGCCGAGGAGGGCGGCCCCGCGGGTGAGGGCATGGGCCCTGGCGTGGGCGTAACGGACCCGGAAGAGCGGGTTGGCCTCGCCCTGGACGAGCAGTTCGGGTCCGAGGGCGGCGCGGTCGTGTCCGGCAGGCCGCAGGAGCCCCCAGCGGGCCGCGTCGGACCCGAGCCGCTCCAGCAGCTCCCCCGCGGTGGCCCCGGCGGGGACGGGCCGGATCCCGGCGAGCGGCACGGGGGGCGTCCCGTGCGCGTCGACGGTGACGCCGAGGCGGACCCAGTCCGGGTCGGACGCCTCCTGGCAGCTGACCCGGACCCGGGCGCCCTGGGCGATGACGAGCCGGCGCACGGCGTGGGCGGTGACGGCGGCACGCACCTCCCGCGCGTGGTGGAACTGAAGGACCTCCTCCCGGAGCGCGTCCCCGTGTCCGTACGCGAGGCCCTGTTCCCGTACGGCGTCGAGCACGGCCCTGTCACCCTCGGCCGGGGCGTCGAGGGTGAAGCTCAGGAACCCCGGTCCGGTGATCTCGACCCGTCCGACACCGGGATCGGCGGCGAGGCGTTCGCGCAGAACGCGGGCGACCTCCAGAGCGGGCAGCCCGGCGGGCCCGGCGAGCTGGAGCGCGACGGCGCAGGCGTAGTCCCCGCTGCCGCCGGGCCGGGTCCTCTCCACCCGCACGCGCGCGGGCACGGGTGCGCGCAAGGCATCCTCGTCGACCGCGCGGCGCACGGCGTGCAGCACGGTCCGGGAGAGGTCGGCGGGGGTCACGGGTCAAGCGTAGGCGAGAGAGGGGGGCACTTCGCGACCCGGTTTCGCCATACGGTCGGCCGACCTCGGTCCGACGCCCTTGACCAGCCGGGCCCGGGACAGCTGCCCCGCTCGGCCGGACCGACGGTGGCGCCCCGGTCGGCCGGACCCGGCGGCGGCGGCCCGGGGAGCCGGAACCCGCCGGACGCCCCGGTCAGCCGGTGGCGCTCCCCGCCCGCCCGGCACCGCGCCGACCGTCCACCGAGGTCGCGTCCTCCCCCGTCACCAGCCGGCGCATGATCCGCACCAGCTCGCTCGGCTCGAACGGCTTCGCCAGGAACGCGTCGACCCCGGCCGCCACGCCCGCGTCGACCTCACAGGGCGTACAGGCGCTGATGACGGCGATGGGAAGACGGCAGGTCCGGGGGTCGGAGCGCAGGCGGGTGGCGGTCTCCAGGCCGTCCAGCCGGGGCATCACGACGTCGAGGGTGATCGCGTCGGGGCGGACCCGCTCGACCAGGTCCAGGCATTCGACACCATCGGCCGCGGTCACGACCTCGAAGCCCTCCAGCTCGAGATTGACCCTGATCAGCTGCCGGATGGCCTTGTTGTCGTCGACAACAAGCACGCGGCCGTACGCCCCTGACACCCTTCGAGAATAGGCCGGTCGAAGGGGCGGCGTCAGGGTTTTGTCCACTTCCGCCCCGGACGGGTGGCAACCGCTTCCGAGCCTCCCGGACGAGGACGGATGAGGGGCGGCGGCACGGCGGAATACCTGTTCACGGACACCCTGTGGGAGCTGGTAGTGTTTCACCCGTCGCAGAGCAGCACCGCGATACGCCCCCGTAGCTCAGGGGATAGAGCATCGGCCTCCGGAGCCGGGTGCGCAGGTTCGAATCCTGCCGGGGGCACTTCCGGAAAGAGGGCCTGGCCTGTGTGTGAACACAGGCCAGGCCCTTTCTCGTGCATGCCGAACGTGAACGGTCCTCCGACCGCGTGATTTTCCCCGCGGCACCGGCTCCCCGAGCACGGCGAGACCGAAGTCGATCACCTTGGGGCCGTAGCGGGCGAGCAGCACGACTCGCCGTGCTCCCCGCCGGCTCGGGTCCGCCAACATCCTTCACCCTACGGGCTGTTACGCGGCCGAGCGTTTGGCACCCGATCGAACCCCCGGCGACCACGGCACGGCCGTCGGCGGTGCGTGCGAGAACGCCGCGGCTTCCCCCCGGACGAGGGCGGGGCAAGGCAGCACCGCCCCGTCGAGTGGGTCAGAACCTCCCGTTGACCGGGATCCAGCCGGACCAGGTCTCGGGCTGGTAGAACCTGCCGGTGTCGCCGTCGTAGCGCAGGACCCGAAGACGTACGTTCCCGTCCTCGTGGTAGTCCTTGTCGCAGGTCGCCCAGGTGTCCACGCCGAGCTTGTTGACACAGACCTCCTCGGCGCGCCCGTAGTCGGTGTAGACGCCGACGGCCGCGGACATGCCGTCCTTCTTCGTATCGCCCGCCCAGATGATGTCCCCGTTGTGCTGGAAGCACCCGCCGACGCCGTAGGCGGAGATCGAACCGAGGCACGTGTTCGTCGACGGAGCGCCCTTGGCCGCTGCCATGGCCTCAGCCCGTCCGGCCGGCTCCGCGATCTCCAGCAGTTCCGCAGGTTCCGCAGGTTCCGCAAGGAGGGGAGCAGTCGCCCCGGGCTCGGTGGCCCCACCTTCGACGATCCGCACGTCCGCCGGTATCCGCACTTCCCGGGGGCTCGCCGGTGCGTCGGCGGCCACCGCCGGCGTCGCGGTGACCGCCGAGAACACGAGCGCTGACGCCCCGGCGAGAACGCTCGACTTCGAGCGCCAGTTTTCACGCATGCTTCACTACCCCCGCGCCTGACCTCTGTTACGAGATCACATTTCACTATGTGAACAGAATGTGAGACTAAGAGATCACCGTGACCGATGGAAGGGGCCTCTGTGACGCAGGGGCTCCATGGTGCGGATGGTGCACACATGACAGGCACGCCGCGGACACAGCGGGAGGGGCGGGCACACGCCTGTGACTGCCCGCCCCTCCCGCGTACCGGCGCGCGTACCGACGTCACCGCACGGGAGGCCCCTGGGCCGGCTCTCCCTCGGCGATGTCGTGGAACGAAAGATCGAGGGCGCACTCCGCGGGGATCGCGGCGGAGTCCGCCTCGCGCTCCGCCGGGCCCGCCCCGACCCGCCCGTCCGTCTCGGGCGGAGCTGCCTGACGCTCGCCCGCCTCCAGGCAGCCCGCCGGGCCGTCCACGGGAACAGGCGTCGTGAAGGGCCGGGTCGGTGGATAGGGTGCGCTGCCCGGCGAGCCCGGGCGCGAAGGTGATCGGACGGATCCGGGCCGCGAGCGGCGGGAGGCGGGAGGCGTGATGGAGGGGCACTGTTCGACACCGGCCGGCCTCCGATGTGGCCGCACAGCGATCTCCTGTGGTCGTCGTGCTTGGAGCGGGACGGAACCGGGCAGGTTTGCCAGGACTTATGAGGCTCGACGGCGGGGGGACCGTTATGGAGTCCGATGACCGGTACGGGGCCCCGGGGCGGAGCGCCGAGGGGAGCGGGTGGGGCGGGGCTGTGCCGCCGCCTCCGGACGGGGCGCCCGGGTTCGGGCCGCCGCCACCCTCCCACGCGCCGACCGTTGGGCCGCCGCCGCCCGGTGCGCCTCTGCGTGCGGTCGGCGCCGCGCTGCTCAATCTGACCGGGCTCGGGCTCGGTTACGCCCTGTTGGGGCGCTGGGCGCGGGCCGCGGTGTGCTGGGCGGCGTCGGCGGTGCTGTTGTGGGCGGCGTTGCCGGCCGATCCGGACGGGGTGCCCGGGGGCGTCCTCGTCGGGTATCTGTTCGTGCTGGTGCTCGCCGCCGCCGACGGGGCCCGGATCGCCCGGCGTTCGGCGCTGGGCGGGGCATGGCGGCCCGTTCTCGCGGTCGGGCTCGGCATGGTGCTGCTGGCCGTTCCGGCGGGCGGGGCCGTGGTGTACGGCTCCGCACGGGACGAGGCGCGGGAGCAGCAGCTGCTGGACCGACTGGCGGGCGGGGACGAGCGGGTCGCGGCGGCCTCACGGCAGCCGTTCGACTCGGCGAAGGGCGAGTACGAGCGGGCGCTCGACGTCTATCGCGCGCTCGGCGAGGACCATCCCGGCTCCCGGGCCGCGAAGCTCGTCCCGGACCGCCTGAAGGCGTACTACGACGCCGTCTCCGCCCCGTACGCCGAGAAGCGACTCTGTGAAGCCGTAGCCCCGTTGACCTATCTGCGGACACTTCCGGACTCGGTGGACGAGAGGCTGCTGGGCGCGCTCGCCGCATGGCCCGACGAACCGCTCGCCGCGTCGTTGTACGGGTGCGGTGTGTCGCGTCTGGGCGGGCCGGGCGGCGGCGGTACGGAGCTGGGAGAGCTGTTGCGCACGTTCCCCGACTCCGCCTCCGCGCGGCAGGTGGGGCCGGCGATCGGGAAGCGGATCAAGGACCAGGTCGCGGCGTTGAAGGGGGCCGAGCCGTGTGCGGCCACGGAGGTGCTGCGGGGCCTCGGAGCCACCGCGTCCGACCTGCCCGCCGAGGGCGTGAGGGCGCTGCGCGGCGATGCCGACCAGGGTGTTGTGGACGGGGTGTACGCCTGTGGGGTCGACCAGTTCAAGGACGAGAAGTTCGGCGACGCGCGCACGACGCTGACCGATTTCGCGCGGACGTACAAGAGCGACGGGCGGGTGCGGCAGGCGCGGAACATCGCCATAGCCGCGGAGATCGCCGAGGACCGGCCGGCGGCGGGAAAGCGGCTGCCGCCGTCCAAGCGGCCCGGCGGGGCCCGGATGGAGCTGGTCATCAGCAATGACGCGCCGAACGCGGTCGAGGTGCTCTACACCGGCCCGGTCACCGGCACCGTCACGCTGAAGGCCTGCGCGGGCTGTGAGCGGTACAGCGCCTCCGAGGGCTCGCGGCGGGCTTGCGGGGCGAGCGGCAGGAACTACCCGAAGGCCCGGCTCCAACTCCCCGCAGGGGCGTACCACTTCCTCTACAAGCACGGCACGGGCGCGACCGCCCGGGTGGACAGCTACTCCTCCGGGACGAAGGTCCAGCCGGGCTACACCTTCACCAGTTGCACGTATGTCATCGAGCGGAACCCGTTCGACCTGGACCTTCCGCAGCTTCCGGATCCGATCCGGCCGGTGCTCAGCCCTTGGGGCGCGGGCTCTTCTCGATGACCCGGCCGTCCAGCTCGGCGGTGAGGAAGGCGCCGCCGTGCGAGTCGGAGACGTGGACGCGCAGCACCGGGCGGTCGTCGTGGAAGGGCGACGAGGGGTCCACGATCACGTAACGGCTCTCCGGCTCGTCGACGTTGAGCGTCCTCTCCGCCGTCTTCAGCAGGGCGGGCAGCGCGTCCCAGTCGACGGAGTTCAGGTCGATCGTCGTGGACCCGGACATCAGGGTTCCGCCCATGTCGTCGTTCTTCGCCCGACCGTCGCGGTAGCTGAAGCGGTCGTACAGCGCGGCGTTGGACTTCAGCGGCGCATCGGCGAAGGCGTGCTCGCCGTAGAGGGTGAAATCGGTGACCTTCGTCCCGCCCATGAGCGGCTTCATCGCCTTGACAGCCGCCCGCGCCCCGTCCGGGGTCAGCAGGTCCACGGTCTCCGGTGCCTTCTCCTCGGACCCGCCGGTGTCACCGGGCCCGTCGGAGTCGTCGGCCGCCGGGTCCGGTGCCGGAGCGGAGGCCGAAGGGGCGCCCGCCCGGTCGCGCGGGCGGTCGTCGCTGTCGGAGCCCTTGGAGGAGAACGGGTCGACCGTCCAGAGGACGGCGCCCGCGATCACCACGGCCGAGACGACGGACGACGCGGCGCTGATCCGCCGGACCCGGCGGCCGACGCGGCGGCCGCGCTCGTGCGGGGCGTCGTAGGGGTTGGTGGTGGGCTGCTGGTACGGGTTGCCGCCGGGTGCGGGCGTGGGGGCGGAAGCGGGGGGCGGGAAGCCGTAGCCCGTCGGGACGCGGTCCTCCGGGCCCCCGGACGGGGAGGGCGGGGCGAAGGGCCCGCCGGGCCGGGCGGACGCGGGAGGGTTCCGGTCGGACACGGGTGACGGGAACGGCATGGGCTCAGACGCGGGTCCCGGCCGGGGCGGCGGCGTGGCGGCCGTCCGCGGGGGTGTGCTGTGCACGGCCCCGGGGCGCGCGGACGCGGGCCGTCCCCGTACGGGCTCCGTAGGTGTCGGGGCCGGGCTCCCGCCGGTGCGGGCGGCCTCGGCCAGCAGGCGGTCGAGTGCCTCGGCGTCCGGGCGGGCCGGGACGTCCCTGGTGAGGAGCGCGTTCAGCACCGGGGTGAGGGAGCCGGCCCGTACCGGCGGCGGGATCTCCTCGTCGAGCACGGCGGCCAGGGTGGCCAGGGTGGTGGCCCGGCGCAGCGGGTGGCGGCCCTCCACGACGACGTACAGCATCATGCCGAGGGACCAGAGGTCGGAGGACGGGTCGCCCTCGGTGCCCCGGATCCGCTCGGGGGCTATGTAGTCGGGCGAGCCGATGAGGGCGCCGGTCGCGGTGAGGCTCGTCGATTCCCGGATCGCGGCGATGCCGAAGTCGGTGAGGACGGGGCGGCCGTCGGTGCGCAGCAGCACGTTGGCGGGCTTGACATCGCGGTGCTGGATGCCGGCGGCGTGGGCGGCGCGCAGGGCGGAGAGGATGCCGCGTCCCAGTTCGGCGGCCTCGGCGGGTTCCATGGGCCCGTCGGCGAGCCGGTCGTGCAGGGAGGAGCCGGCCACCAGCTCCATCACGATCCACGGGTAGCCGTCCTCGCCGGGGTCGACGATGTGGTGGACGGTGACCACGTTGGGGTGGTCGACCCGGGCCAGGGCGCGCGCCTCGCGCAGCACCCGGGCGCGCAGGGTGCGGGCGCCTTCGGGGTCGTATTCCGCGAGCGCCGGGTCCGGGGGCCGTACCTCCTTGAGGGCGACATCGCGGTGGAGCGCCTCGTCGCGGGCCCGCCAGACCATGCCCATGCCACCGCTACCGAGCCGCTCCACCAGCGTGAAGCGGCCGTCGATCACCCGTCCCGAAGGGGCCTCTGCGCTCATGGGCCGTAGCGTACGGGGGGCGTACGACAGTGGGGCGGCGGGCCGTGCGGACTGCCGGGCGGCCATGGCGCCGGGCGGCAACACACCGTCGGCCGCGGCTCGTCGACGCGGCGCCGCCGGGCCGCGGCGGCCTCGGGTCGCGTCTCCGTTCGGCCGCCTCTCCGTCAGGCCGCCTCTCGGTCAGGCCGACGTTCGTCTGCGGGAGGATGTCGTCTTCTTCGCCGCCGTGCCACCGCTCGACGACGTCCGCTTCTTCGCCGTGGTCTTCTTCGCGGTGGTCTGATTCGCCGTGGTCTCCTTCGCCGTGGTCTCCTTCCTGGTCGTTCGGCTTCCGCCGCTTCCGCCGCCCCCTGCCGACTTCTTCGCCGCCGACGTGGACTTCTTCTCGCCGGTGGACTTGGGGGCGGGCTTCTTCGTCGTGGAGCTTCCGGAGCGGGTGACCGTCTTGCCGGTCGGGGTGCGGTGCGTGGTCTTCCGCGCGGCTTCGGTGGTCTGCGAGATCTTCCCGGACGTCTTTGACGAGGCCTTCTTGATGGGGTGGACATCGGCCATGTCGCCTTCGCCGCTGCCGCCTTCGTCGTCCCGGGACTTCCTGGCCGCCCGCACGCTGTTCTCCAGGGCCGCGATCAGGTCGATGACCTTGCCGCCGCCGGTGTCCTCGGGTTCGGCCGGGAGCACACTCCCGCCGGAGGCCTTCGCGGCGACGAGTACCTCCACCGCCTCCCGGTAGTCGTCGTGGAGGCTGTCCATGTCGACCTCGCCGAGGGTGTCCATCAGGGCGTCCGCCAGGTCGAGTTCGACGTCGCGGACCGTGACGTCGCCGTCCGGGGCCGCGTCCTCGGGGGCACGGATCTCGTCGGGCCACAGAAGGCCGTGCATGGCGATCACCTCGTCCACGACGCGAAGCATGCCGAGCCGTTCGCGGCCACGCAGGGCGTACTTGGCGACGGCGACCTTGTTGCTGCGCTTGAGGGCCTCGCGGAGCAGCGTGTACGGCTTGGCGGCCGGGACTCCGTTGGCGGAGAGGTAGTACGCCGCGTCCATCTGGAGGGGGTCGATCCGGTCGGCGGGCACGAAGGCGACGATCTCGATCGTCTTGGCCGTGGGCAGCGGGAGCTGGGCCAGATCCTCGTCGGTGATCGGGATCATCGTGCCGTCGACGTCCTCGTAGGCCTTGCCGATCTCGTCGCCGGAGACCTCCTCCTCGTCCAGTTCACAGACCTTGCGGTACCGGATCCGGCCACCGTCGGCGAGGTGGATCTGCCGGAAGCTGATCGAGTGGTTCTCGGTGGCGTTGACCAGCTTGATCGGGATGCTGACCAGCCCGAAGGAGATCGCGCCGTTCCAGATGGACCTCACCGTTCACCCCTTGCCGACCGTTGAGCACCCTTGAGGCACTTAAAGAGCTTTGGCATGGTTTCGTGTGACTCTTATCGTATGACGCCGATCACCGAGGTGGAGGGGCGACGGGTCTCGCTCAGCAATCTCGACAAGGTCCTGTATCCGGCCACCGGAACGACCAAGGGCGAGGTGCTGCACTACTACGCGGCCACTGCGGGCAGCGTGATCCTGCCCCATCTCCGCGATCGCCCCGTGTCCTTCCTGCGCTACCCGGACGGGCCGGACGGCCAGCTCTTCTTCACCAAGAATCCGCCACCCGGTACACCCGCCTGGGTGGGAACCACCGCCGTTCCCCGGAGCCAGGACCCGGGCGCCCGGCAGGTGGTGGTGCGGGATCTGGCCTCCCTGATGTGGGCGGCCAACCTGGTGGTGGAGTTCCACACCCCGCAGTGGCGTGAGGACGCACCGGAGATCGCCGACCGCATGGTTCTCGACCTGGACCCCGGCTCCCCCGCGACCGTCGTGGAGTGCTGCACGGTGGCGCTCTGGCTGCGTAAGCGCCTCGCGGCCGACGGGCTGACCGCGTACGGGAAGACGTCCGGGTCCAAGGGAATACATCTGCTGGTCCCGCTGGAACCGACCCCGTCCGGCGAGGTGTCCACGTACGCGAAGCGGCTCGCCGTGGAGGCGGAGGCGGCCCTTCCGGCGCTGGCCCTGCACCGGATGAAGCGCGCCCTGCGGCCGGGCAAGGTCTTCGTCGACTTCAGCCAGAACGCCGCGTCCAAGACGACCGCCACGCCCTACACCCTGCGCGCCGGGCCCGAGCCCACCGTGTCGGCCCCGGTCACGTGGGACGAGGTCGCCGAGTGCCGGGAGGCCGGCGCCCTGGTGTTCCGGGCCGGGGACATGGCCGCTCGGCTGGATCTGCACGGCGATCTGCTCGCGCCCCTGAACAACCCGGGACAGGCGCGTCCGCTGCCCGCGTGACACACCCCCGGTTCACAGGAATCCACAGCCGAATCGTCTTGACCGGGTCATGACCTTGTTACGGCGCGAGGAAAGGCCACAAGTGGCGGGTGGATTGTCGGACCCGTGGTGCACACTCTGCGCAGGCGCTTTCTCCATGGCGCGCCGGGAGGGGTGTGACGGACAGGGCTCGCCACGGGGGCGCACCTGTCCGGGCGCTGCCGTGATCGTGGGGAGGGGATGGCGTGTTCTCGGGGATCGACGAGGTCGACTGGGCCTCGATGGAGCATGCCTACGGGCCTGCCGATGATGTGCCGGAGCTCCTGCGGGGGCTCGCCTCCGCCGATCCGGCGGAGCGCGAGGCGGCGCTCGACGGTATGTACGGCGCGGTGCACCACCAGGGCGACGTGTACGCGTGCACGCTCGCGTGCATCCCGTTCCTGTTCGAACTGGCCGTGGACCCGGGGGTGCAGGACCGCGGGAGCGTGGTCGAACTGCTCACCAGTATCGGCGGCTTCGACCTCGACGAGGACGACGAGGCGGAGATCGACGAGGACGAGATCGAGGGCGCCGCGAACTACGCGATGGCGGCGGCGGCGGTCACCGCGGGTGCGGGGGTGTTCTTCGAGCTGATCGCCGACGAGGACCCCGGGGTGCGGCTCGCGGCCCCGCTGGCGCTCGCCACGCTGCACCGGCACCCCGTGCGGGTGCTCGCGCTGCTGCGGGAGCGACTGCCGGTGGAGCCCGACGAGGAGGTGCGGCTCGCCCTCGTGGAGGCGGCCGGGCGCGTCGCGCTGCGGCACCGGCCGCTGGCGGGGCGGGTCGCGGAGTGGCTGGGCCGGCTGGTGTCACGGGCGCACTCCCCGGGTCTGCGGCTCGCGGCCCTGGCCCAGCTGGCGCGCTGTTCACCCGACGGGCTGCCCGGCGATGTGGTGCCGGTGGTCTCGGGGCTGCTGCGCGAGATGCGTGAGACGCCGGGCGAGTCCACCCCGGAAGGGGGCGGGCCGGAGGGGGACAGACCGGATCCCGGCCGGGGCCCCGACGCGGAGCCGGTGGATCCGGACTCCGAGCCGGTGGACGTGGACGCGGAGCCGGTGGCCACCGGGGAGACCTGCCGGGGCGAGCAGGTCGCGACGCCGACGCTCGTGGGGCAGTTGCGGTCGCTGTCCGCGCAGGAGAACGCCGGGCGCGGCACTCCTTGGGCCGCCGACCTGCTGCGCACCCTGCATGTCGGCCTCGACGACCGGGTGGGCGACCGCACGGCGCTGCTCGCCGACCAGTTGCGCAGCCCGGACAGCCGGCAGCGCATCGACGCCGTGCGGATGAGCGGCGGGCTGATACGGGCCTGGCGCGGCCCCTACGAGGAGTTGGTGGCGCTCGTCGGCGATCAGC
This sequence comes from Streptomyces sp. NPDC104313, assembly GCF_055583985.1. Classification (NCBI taxonomy): domain Bacteria; kingdom Bacillati; phylum Actinomycetota; class Actinomycetes; order Kitasatosporales; family Streptomycetaceae; genus Streptomyces; species Streptomyces sp. NPDC104313. Next base: position 27,991 of record NZ_JBVJMW010000005.1, on the reverse strand, counting down.
TGTCCGCCCCCGAGCCCCGGCTTGCCGAGGCCGCGTCCCATGTGCTGGAGGAGTTGTTCGGCCTGGCCGCGCCCGCCGCGGACGCCCTGGCCGCCCGGCTGGCCGACCGCCCCGGGGACTGGGTGAAGTCCTGGGCCAGTGGTCCGCCCGGGCTCGGCTCCACGGTGAAGGCCCTGGCTCGCCTCGGCGACGCCCGGGTGGTGCCCGCGCTCGCGGCGGCGCTGGAGCTGCCGCAGGTGGCGCACGACGTGGGCCTCGCGGTGGGCCACCTGGGAGCGGCGGCCCAGCCGCTCGCCGGTGCGCTGCGGCACCGGCTCGCGGAGGTGAAGCTGGACGAGGGCGCCTACGACCGGGCGAGCCCGCTGCTGGCCGGGCTGACCGGGCTGCGGGCGGGCGAGGCGACCCCCGAGGTGCTGCGGGTGCTGCGCGGGGCGCCGGAGTACCGGGGCGAGTGGCTGTGTACGGCGGCGCTGCGGGCGCTGGGTTCGTTCGGGCCGGCGGCGCGGGAGGCCGTCCCGGAGTTGCGGGCGCTGATCCGCCGCCCGGGGTCGGCCTCCGCGACGGAGGCGGCCGAGGCACTGTGGGCGATCTCCGGGGACGCGGACGCGGTGCTGCCGGCGCTGATCGAGGGCCTCCAGTCGCACCATGTGCACGACCGGCGGGCGGCGGCGGTGGCGCTGGGGGCCCTCGGGCCGCGCGCCGCGGTGGTAGCGCCCCGGCTGCGCGGGCTGCTGGCGCATGAGGAGCTGTGGCTGCGGGTCGACGCCGCGATCGCGCTGTGGGAGGTGTCCGGCCGGTCGCGGGAGACCGTCGAGTCGCTGCTCGCCGACTGGGAGCGGAGCCGTCATGTGCGGGTCCGGGTGGCAGAATGTGTGGCACGGATGGGGCCGGTCCCGGAGGGGTCGGCCGCGGCACACGTCCTGCGGAGCGAACTCGCCTCCGTACGCCGTCACAACGCGATGGACGGCGGGTACGGCAGTCATGACATCCATGAGGACGAGAAGCTCCTGGCACTGTGCCGACGGGCACTCCGGGGGACGGGGAAAGGAACCACGGCATGATCATTTTCGGAACCAAGGGCTACCTCTACCAGCTGGCCATCCTGACGATGGTGTGCGGCTGGTGCGGCAATCCGGCGGCGCACACCCTGCGCAAGCGGGTCACGAAGTTCACGCTGTTCTTCGTGCCGCTGTTCCCGTTCTCGTCGAAGTACGTCACGCAGTGCACGTTCTGCGGTGGGGAGCGGCAGATACCCAAGGAGGAGGCGGACCGGTTGCTCGCCCAGGCCGCGGCCGGGCAGGACGGCAACGCCCACGGCCAGGCCCAGCAGCCCGGTTTCACGCCTCCTGGGCAGAACCCGTACCAGCGCTGAACCCGTACCGGCGCTGATCCGTACCAGCGCTGATCCGTACCGGCGCTGATCCGATTCGGCGCTGATCCCGCGGCCCTCCTGACCGCCCCGGCCCCGTGGTCCCACGACTGCGGGGCCGCACAACGTTACGCAGGGGTACGAAGTCGGCATTGCGCACGGTCGTCCGATTAGGGTGTGAGACCGCTGTGTCGTCCGTCGTCGAAGAGGAGGCGAGCCGTGCGCCCGCACCGCGTCCCGGCGGCGCCCCGTACCGCCGTGTCCGCCCTCGCCTCGCTCGTCCTGCTGTCCGGCTGCGGCGCGGCCGGCGAGCTGAAGAGCGCGGGGGACGCGCCGTCGGCCGTCCAGCCCAAGAGCCTCTGGCCGGATCTGCCGCCCGCCTCCGCCGCCCCGTACGACTACGGCGAGGGCGAGACCGCGCGTATCCCAGGGATCCGGTTGACGGACGGCGACGTACGGCGGCTGGACCCGGTGACCGTGGCGCAGGCCGGGCTGAAGGCGAGGACGGACCGGGACAGCGGCCTGGACGAGCTGCCGGACGGGACGGTCCGGCAGATCGAGGCGTGCCGGACCGCCCCGGACGACTGCCCGGTCCTCCCGCCGTACTACCGCGACCTGACCGGCGACGGCAGGGACGAACTGGTGCTCGGCATCCGGATGCCCGACCGACAGCTCGCCGTGCGCGTCTACATGCCGGACGAGGGCCGGCTGACCCGGATCATGTCCACCTACGACGCCGTCATCAGCGTTGAGCTGGCGGGCCGGGACCTGATCATGCGGGCTCCCTCGGTGATCCCGGGGTACGAGTACCGCACCGCGTGGTCCTGGGACGACCGGCAGCGAGCGATGCTGCCCACCCGGGACGAGATCCTACGGACGCCCGAGCACCGGAAGGCACCGAAGCCCTCCCCGGAACCATCCGCGTCCTCCGCGTCGCCCACGTCCGCCACGGGGGCGCGATGAGGCGGCGTCGGTTCCGCTCGCCCTCCTGGACCGCGAGCCTCACCTGGAAGTCCGCGGTCTTCCTGACCGTCATGTGCTGCACCCTGGCCGCCCTCCTCGGCTTCCTGGTGCACACGGCGGTCACCCGGCAGACGGTCGAGCAGGCCCGGGAGAAGACGCTGAGCCGGCTGGAGGTGGTCACCGACGCGTACGAGGCCGGGGAGCCGCTGCCCCCGGGGTCCGGCATCGACCCGCCGGGCCTGCCCGCCTCGCTGCGCGCCCTGGCCGCGAGCGGCGAGCGGGGCACCGTCGTCGCGGACGGGCCGCACCGGCCGGGCGACCCGGACGGGCGGAGCGACCCCGCCATGTGGGCGGCGGGCCCGGCGGACGGGCGGGCGCTGGCCACCTGGACGGACTACGGCCACAGCGCCCGCACGATCGGCGGCCTCGACCGGGCGATCATCGGCTCCTCACTGCTGGCCATCGCCGCCACCCTGCTCGTCGGACTGTTCGCCGTCGGCCGGGTGACCCGCCGGCTCCACCAGAGCGCCCGGGTGGCCCGCCGGATCAGCGCGGGCGATCTCGACGCCCGGGTGCACGATCCCCGGACCGCGCGCCCGGTCCGCGCCCAGGACGAGGTGGCGATCGTGGCGGGCGCGCTCGACACCATGGCCTCGACCCTCCAGCGCAAGCTCCAGACCGAGCAGCGCTTCACCGCCGATGTGGCGCACGAGCTGCGCACCCCGCTGACCGGCCTGTCGGCCGCCGCCGAACTGCTGCCGCCGGGCCGCCCGGCGGAGCTGGTGCGCGACCGGGTGAAGGCGATGCGGGCGCTGACGGAGGACCTGCTGGAGATCTCCCGCCTGGACGCCCGTACCGAGCAGGTCGACCTCGCCGTGCATGATCTCGCGCCGGTCGCGGAGCGGGTCGTCCGGGCGTCGGGCACCGACACCGAGGTGCGGGTGGCGGGCGCGGCCCGGGTGGAGACCGACCGGCGGCGCCTGGAGCGGGTGATCGGCAATCTGGTGGCCAACGCCCATCGGCACGGGGGCCCTCCCGTGGTGCTGAGCGTGGACGGCCCGGTGGTCTCGGTGCGCGATCACGGCCCGGGTTTCCCCGCGTATCTGCGGGACGGCGGGCCGCAGCGGTTCCGCACGGACGGCGCGGGCAAGGGGCACGGGCTGGGGCTGACGATCGCCCTCGGCCAGGCCCGGGTGATCGGCGCGCGGCTGGATTTCGGCAATCCGCCGGACGGCGGGGCGCTCGCCCGGTTGACCCTGCCGGAGTACGTGACCCTCGACGACGGTGACGCCGACGGGAATCCCGGTGGTGACGGGGGCCCGGCGGGGACGGACGACCCGGACGGCTCAACGGGGAACAGCCCTCACACAACGTGACGCATTGCGGACCGTGAGTGGCGATTCTAGCGTGGTCGGCACGAGCCCAGCTCGTGTCCCCCACGACCCCTTTCCTCATCGCATGGAGGCAGCATGTCCCCCCTGTCCCGCCCCTCGCGGCTCCGCCGGCTCGGTCTCTGCGTCGCCACCGGCACGCTCGCGGCGCTCACGGCCGCCGCTCCCGCCGCTCTGGCGGCCGACCCCCAGCCCGTCGGACAGCGCGCGGAGGCCGCCGTTGCGGACCCGACGTCCGACGAGCTCTCCGCCTCGGCCCTGCAGCGCGAGCACGAGGCCCGCCAGCAGGCCGACAAGGAGGCACAGGCCCCGGGCGAGCAGGCTCGCCCCCAGGCGCCCAGGAGGACCTACAAGGGACGGGTCATCGCCCAGCCGTACCTGCTGCTGCGTGACAAGCCGACCCGCAGCAGCCGCATCGTCGGCTCGGTGGACCACGGCGAGGTCGTCAACATCTTCTGCAAGACCACGGGCGAGAACGTCGACGGCAACGACCGCTGGTACCTGCTGACCGACGGCACCTGGGCCTGGGGTTCGGCCCGCTACATCGAGAACATCGGCGACGCGCCGAAGTGGTGCTGACCTCACATCACCCGCACACCCGCCCGCCCGTGGAGCCCGGCCGTGTCGCCGTCGGCTCCGCGGGCGGGCGCATGTGCCGATGGGATCCAGCCTCGACAAAGGTGTGACATAAAGGAAATACTGCCCACCTCTTGCTACGTTGCGGGGCATGACCGCAACGACGGCGGACGCTCCCCCGCCCGAGCTACGCCTGCCCAAGCGGCGCGGGATGGAGCTCACCCTCCTCGTCGGGGGCGTCCTGATCTCCGTCTTCGGCTACACGGCGGTCGGCCTCGCCCACGACGGCACCGTGCCCCCCGACGTCGCCGGGTACGGCGCCGGGCTCGGCACGCTCGCGCTGCTCGCCCATGTCGCGGTCCGCTTCCGGGCCCCGTACGCCGATCCGCTGCTGCTGCCGATCGCCGTCCTGCTCAACGGGCTCGGCCTGGTGCTGATCTACCGGCTCGACCTGGAGACCCCGAGGGACCAGGCGGCGCCCACCCAGCTCGTCTGGTCCACGCTCGGCGTCGCCCTGTTCGCGGCCGTGGTGGTGCTGCTGCGCGACCACCGGGTGCTCCAGCGGTACGCGTACCTCTCGGTGGCCTCGGCACTCGCGCTGCTGATCGTGCCGATCTTCTTCCCGGCGGTGAACGGGGCGAAGATCTGGATCCGGATCGGCGGACTCTCCTTCCAGCCCGGCGAGTTCGCCAAGATCCTGCTCGCGGTGTTCTTCGCCGCCTACCTGGCCGCCAACCGCAACGCGCTCGCCTACACCGGCCGCACGGTGTGGAAGCTGCAACTGCCCGCCGGCCGGGTGCTCGGGCCGATCGTGGCGATCTGGCTGCTGAGCGTCGGGGTGCTGGTGCTGGAGCGCGATCTGGGCACCTCGCTGCTATTCTTCGGGCTCTTCGTCATCATGCTGTACGTGGCGACCGGCCGGACCGGCTGGATCGCGGTCGGTCTGCTCCTGGCCGCCGTCGGGGCCTTCGTCGTCGGCTCCTTCGAACCGCACGTCCACAGCCGGGTGCAGGACTGGCTGGACCCGTTCGCCTCGATCGACGCGGGGCAGGGGCCGGGCCAGCTCGCCCAGTCGCTGTTCGCCTTCGCCGCGGGCGGGATGCTCGGGACCGGGCTCGGCGCGGGCCACTCCATCCTGATCGGCTTCGCCGCCAAGTCCGACTTCATCCTGGCGACCGCGGGCGAGGAGCTGGGCCTGAGCGGGCTGACCGCGATCTTCCTGCTCTACGCGCTGCTCGTGGCGCGCGGCTACCGGGCCGGGCTCGCCCTGCGCGACCCGTTCGGGCGGCTGCTCGCCATCGGCCTGTCGTCGATCCTGGCGCTCCAGGTGTTCGTGATCGCGGGCGGGGTGATGGGGCTGATCCCGCTGACCGGGATGGCGATGCCGTTCCTCGCGCAGGGCGGCTCGTCGGTCGTCACCAACTGGATCATCGTGGCGCTGCTGATCCGGGTCAGCGACGTCTCGCGCAGACCTCACCCCGAACAGGCCGAGACCGGGATCATCGCCGCGGCCGTGGAGGAGGACCGGTGATCCGCTACATCCGGCGTGCCGCCGCCTTCTGTCTGCTGCTGTTGGTGGCGCTGCTCGTCAACGCGGCCCGGGTCCAGGTCTTCGAGGCCGACGAGCTGGACGACAATCCGGCCAACCGCCGTAACACCATCGCCCGTTACGACCAGCCGCGCGGCAACATCCTGGTCGGCGACCGGCCCGTGACCGGCAGCAGGGAGACCGGCGAGCAGCTGAGCTTCGAGCGCACCTATCTGCACGGCCCGCTGTACGCCCCGGTGACCGGATACGCCTCGCAGACGTACGGCACCACGCTCATCGAGAACGCCGAGGACTCCGTCCTGTCCGGTACGGACTCCTCGCTGGCGCCGCTGCCTTTCTGGAACGAGCTCACGCGGGGCAGGCAGCCGGGCGGCGATGTCGTCACCACCATCAAGGCGTCCATGCAGCAGGCCGCGTACGACGGGCTGAGCGGGCGGCGGGGCGCGGTCGCGGCGCTGGATCCGTCGACGGGCGAGATCCTGGCGCTTGTCTCGACCCCGTCGTACGACCCCGAGCGGCTGTCCGGGACCGGTTCCGCGGTGACCGACGCGTGGACCCGGCTGAACGCGGCCACAAGTCTGCCGATGCTCAACCGGGCCATCCGGCAGACCTATCCGCCGGGCTCCACCTTCAAGATCGTGACGGCGGCGGCGGCCCTCGACGCCCGGGCGGTGACGGACGCCGACGCCCCCACGGACACCCCGTCGCCGTACGTCCTGCCCGGCACGAGGACGACCCTGCCGAACGAGGCGAGAGGCTGCGAGCAGGCCTCCCTGGCGGACGCGATCCGGGTCTCCTGCAACACGGTGATGGCCCATCTGGGGGTGGAGGTCGGCCTGGAGGGGATGGTGGAGACGGCGGAGCGGTTCGGCTTCAACGACACCGGGCTGCGCATCCCGTCCGGGGTGGCGAAGAGCAACTTCGACACGGAGATGAGCGACGATCAGCTGGCCCTGTCCTCGATCGGGCAGTTCGACACGACGGCGACCCCGCTCCAGATGGCGATGGTCGCCTCGGCGGTGTCCAACGGCGGAGATCTGCGCCGTCCGCATCTGGTGGGCCGCGTGACCACCAACGACGGGGACACGGTCCGGCAGGAGGGGTCCGACCCGTACGAGCGGGCGATGAGCCCGTCGACGGCCGTGCAGCTCCAGCGGATGATGGTCGACGTGGTGGAGAACGGCACCGGGGCGAACGCGGCGATCGACGGGGTGAGGGTCGGCGGCAAGACCGGCACCGCCCAGCACGGCGTCGACAACTCCGGGCTGCCGTACGCCTGGTTCATCTCCTGGGCCCAGGCTCCCGACTCCGGCCGCCCCGCCGTCGCGGTGGCGGTCGTCGTGGAGGACGCCTCCGCCGACCGGGACGACATCAGCGGCGGCGGCAGCGCGGCCCCGATCGCCCGGGCCGTGATGGAGGCGGCGTTGGAGGAGTAGCCGGGAAGCCCGGGCGCGCGGAGCGGCGCACCGGCAGACTGGGCCCATGACACGGACGACCTCCGCGGTGGCGCGGGCCCTGGAGCGGATCGGCCGGCTGGACCCGGCGCTGCACGCGTTCACCGAGGTCTGGCCGGACGGGGCGCTCGCCCGGGAGCGGGAGGCCATGGCGCACCGACTCCCGCTGGGCGGACTGCCGTTCGCGGTGAAGGGCCCCTCCGGGATCCGGTCCTTCGCGGCGCGCCGACTGATCGCGGCGGGCGGGTCCCCGGTCGGTGCGACCTCGGTGCCGGGACCCGGCACCCACTGGCAGACCTGGGGCTTGGGCGCGCACGGCCGTACGGTCAACCCGTGGCGGGCCGACCGTACTCCGGGCGGCTCATCGGCCGGGTCGGCGGTCGCGGTGGCGGCGGGGATGGCGGAGCTGGCGACGGGCAGCGACGGGGCCGGGTCGGTCCGTATCCCGGCCGCCTGGTGCGGGGTGTTCGGGCTGAAGACGACGAACGGGCTGCTTCCCTCCCCCGACCGGTCGGGACTGGCCTCGGCCGGGGTACTGGCCCGGTCGGCGGCCGCGGCGGAGCCGTATCTGCGCCATGTGCTGGACGGCCACGAGCCGCCGGCCCGCCCCGTACTGCCGCTGCCCGCCGTGTACAGCGAGGACCTCGGATACGCGGCGGTGGACCCGGAGGTGGCGGCCGTCGTCCGGGCGGCGGTGGACCGGCTCGTCGCGGCGGGGACCGTGCGCCTGCTGGGGCGCGAGGTCGCACTGCTCGACCCGGTGGGGGCCTGGACGGCGGTACGGGGCGGGTCGCCCGACGACCCGGAGGCGGTGCGGGTGCGGCGGACGAACAACGAGCGGCTGGAGGAACTTCTCGGCGGCGGGGCCCTGTTGCTGACCCCGGTCACCCCGAACCGGCCGCACGGCCACGAGGGCCCGGGGGACCTCTACTCCACAGCGCTGACCTGGGCGTTCAACCTGAGCGGGCACCCGGCGGCGAGCCTGCCCGCGGGATTCACCGGGGACGGCTGCCCGGTGGGGCTCCAGTTGGCGGCGGCGCGCGGCGCGGACGTCCGGCTGCTGGCCGCCGCCCGCGCGGTGGAGGACACCCTGCCCGCCGCACCGATGCCGCCCACCGCCGGGCTGCGCTGACGGACGGCAGAGCCGGCAGGGCGGAGGGGCGGCAGGAGGCAGGAGGCAGGGCGGAGGACAGGTTGCCCTGTCGGCGCGTTGCCCTTCCGGGACCGGGCGGGCACTCCGGTCTCCGGTCTCCGGTCTCCGGTCTCCGGTCAGCCGATCGGCTTGCGGGCCTCCTCGCGGACCTTGGCCGTCTCCGCCGCGACCGCCGCCAGGTCGATGGACTTGGCGTCCTTGACCACGCTCTCCGGACGGATCACCGCGATCATCGCGGCGGTGTTGTCGTCGCCCCAGGCGCACATGGGGATGTTCGCGACGCCGCCGGCCTCGTTCGACTGCACGACCTGGCACTCGATCGTGATGTCGTACCCCTCGGGCGTGAACTCCTCGGCGGGTACGACGAGCTTCGCGCCGTCGGCCCCCGCCGCCCCCTCCATGATCTTGCCGCGCATGAAGCCGGGGCTGGCCAGCCGCCCGTACATCCCCGAGAGCACCAGGGCGCCGCCCTTGTCCGAAGCGTAGTGCGCGATGACCGCCTCGCTGTCCCGGATGCTGGGGTCGGGAGTGTCCTCGATCTCCTTGCCCTCGGTCTCCGAGAGGTCCTGCCCCAGGCTGAACTCGCCGTCCAGGAGCTTCTGCTGCACGAGGAGCTTGTACTCCGCCTTCGGGTACGCCAGTTCGGCCCCCTCGTCGGCGAGCCGGGCGACGCCGAAGACGATCGCCCCCGCCACCACCACCGCGCCGACCGCGATCCCGACGATGAGTCCGGTCCGCTTCCCGCGCGGCGGCTGCGGGCCCTGGGGCGGCCAGCCGCCGCCCGCCCCCGGGCCGCCTCCGCCGGGTATGCCGGGCTGACCCCAGCCGCCCTGCTGGGGCGGCGCCGGAGGCTGCTGCGGGTAGCCGTAAGGATGCTGCGGCACGGACGCGGGCGCGGCCGGCGGCGCGCCGTAGGGGTTCTGGCCGTACGGGTTCTGCGGAGACGGCGGCCCGTACGGGCCCTGCGGCGGGTGCGGCGGGGTGGTCATGCGCTCACCGTACGACACGTTTACGAACGGACTTTCGATGCGCCCGATATCGGTATCAGGTCGAGAGGATCGCCCCTGAGCAGCCCGCCCGCCCACCGCCCGATCCCCACCGCCTCCCCACACCGCCACCTCACCGCACCCCCTCAGGCGGCCTCGGCCGCGCCCTCCCCGATCGCCTCCGCGATCTCCGCCACCCGGGCCTCCTCCTCGGCAGCGAAACGTTCGCGGTCCAGTTCCTCGGCTATCTCCTCGTCCTGGGACATCAGCAGGTCGAGGTTGGAGTCGCCGAGTTCGAGGACACCCATGTCGACGTACGCCTTCTGGAGCCGTGGGCCCCACAGGCCGATGTCCTTGACGCACGGGACGATCCGGCTGAACAGGAGCTTGCGGAAGAGCTGGAGGAATTCCGAGCGCTCCGTGAGGTCCTTCGCCTCCTGCTTGCCGATGCCGAAGTTCTCCAGGACCTCGGCGCCGCTGAGCCGGTCGCGCATCAGGTAGCAGCCCTCGATGACGAACTCCTCACGCTCGCGGAGTTCGGCGTCGCTCAGCTGCTTGTAGCAGTCGCGCAGCGCCATCCGCCCGAAGGCGACGTGCCGGGCCTCGTCCTGCATGACGTACGCCAGGATCTGCCGGGGCAGCGGCTTGGTCGTGGTGTCGCGGATCATCCCGAAGGCGGCCAGCGCCAGGCCTTCTATCAGGACCTGCATCCCGAGGTAGGGCATGTCCCAGCGGGAGTCGCGCAGGGTGTCGCCCAGCAGCCCCTGGAGGCTGTCGTTGACCGGGTAGAGCATGCCGACCTTCTCGTGCAGGAAGCGGCCGTAGATCTCGGCGTGCCGGGCCTCGTCCATGGTCTGCGTGGCGGAGTAGAACTTGGCGTCCAGGTCGGGGGCGGACTCCACGATGCGCGCCGCGCACACCATCGCGCCCTGCTCGCCGTGCAGGAACTGGCTGAACTGCCAGGAGGTGTAGTGCTTGCGCAGCTCACCCCGGTCCTTCTCCGTCATCTTCGCCCAGTGCGGGGTGCCGTACAGGGTGAGCGCCTCGTCGGGGGTGCCGAGCGGGTCTGCGGGGTCGACCTCCAGGGCCCAGTCGATGCGCTTGTTGCCGTCCCACTGCTTGTCCTTGCCCTTCTGGTAGAGGGCGAGGAGGCGTTCGCGGCCGTCGTCGTAGTCCCAGTTGAACCGGGCGGCTCCGGTGGCCGGGACCTGCCAGACCGGTTCGGCGGGCGGAGTGGTGTAGAGATCATGGGTGGACACGGACGGCTCCTTCGCCTCGAATGGCTCGACTGGATCGACAAGTTCCGTGACACCGAGGGCAGTTGGGCCCGCCCGTCGACCGCCTCCCTGGCAGGTTCACACGCTGATAGACAGCGGGTCAACAAGTCGCACGAAGTCGCGCCCAAGGGATTGACGGCCTTACTGACAGGTAGTCTCATAAGAGGTGACCGCCGGTAACTCCCGTTCCCGGTCCACCCAGTTCCCGGTGACCCCAGTTCCCGGCAACACCCGTGTGAGGTATTCCCGCCATGACGCCCGTCACCGCTCGCGATGTCACTGTGCTCCGCGACGCACTCGGCCCGCTCCGCGACCGCGAACAGGTCGCCCTGCGGCTGCTCGAATCCTCGGCCAAGCACTCCTTCGATCCCGACACCGAACTCGACTGGGACGCGGCCGTCGAGGAGGGCAAGTGGTTCTGGCCGCCGGAACTGCTCTCGCTGTACGGGACCCCGATGTGGGACCGCATGTCCGAGGAGCAGCGCCTGGACCTCTCCCGGCACGAGGCGGCCGCGCTGGCCTCGCTCGGCATCTGGTTCGAGATCATCCTGATGCAGCTGCTGGTCCGGCACGTCTACGACAAGCCGGTGACCAGCAACCACGTCCGCTACGCGCTCACGGAGATAGCCGACGAGTGCCGGCACTCGATCATGTTCGGCCGCATGATCGACTGGGGCGGCGCGCCGACGTACCCGGTGCCGCGCGTCTACCACAATCTGGCACGGGTCCTGAAGACCCTCTCCACCACCCCCGGTTCGTTCGCCGCGACCCTGCTCGGCGAGGAGATCCTGGACTGGATGCAGCGCCTGACCTTCCCGGACGACCGTGTGCAGACCCTGGTGCGCGGGGTGACCCGGATCCATGTGATCGAGGAGGCGCGGCACGTCCGGTACGCCCGGGAGGAGCTGCGCCGCCAGATGGTGACCGCCCCGCGCTGGGAGCGGGAACTCACCAAGGTCAGCTGCGGCGACGCGGCCCGGGTCTTCTCCATCTGCTTCGTGAACCCGCGGGTGTACGAGAACGTCGGCCTGGACCGCCGCGAGGCCCTGGCCCAGGCACGGGCCAGCGGCCACCGCGCCGAGGTCATGCGGTCCGGCGCGAAACGGCTCACCGACTTCTTCGACGACATCGGCCTGCTGAACGGCGTCGGCCGCCGGCTGTGGCGAAGCTCCGGGCTGCTGGCCTGAAAGCCGTGCGGACGTCAGGTGCGGGTCCCGGTGGCCTTAGGGTCGGTGGCATGACCCCCACCGCCGCAGTCCCGCCGCCCCGGGCGACGTACCGCAGGCTCAGCGTGGAGGAGCGCCGCGCCCAGCTGCTGCTCGCCGCGCTGGGGCTCTACGCCCACCGGGCTCCCGACGAGGTCTCGCTCGACGAGGTGGCGGTGGCGGCCGGGGTGTCCCGGCCGCTCGTCTACCGCTACTTCCCGGGCGGGCGGCAGCAGTTGTACGAGGCCGCGCTCGGCTCGGCGGCCGACGAGCTGACGCTGTGCTTCAGCGAACCGCCGGTGGGCCCGCCCACCGAGCGGGTCGCCCGGGTGCTGGACCGCTATCTGCGCTTCGTCGACGAGCACGACACCGGGTTCAGTGCCCTGCTGCGCGGCGGCAGTGTCGTGGACACCTCCCGCACGACGACGATCGTGGACGGGGTGCGACGGGCGGCGGCCGACGAGATCCTGCGCCACCTCGGGCGGATGGCCGGGGCCGGGGAGCAGCCCGCCGGGCCACGCCTGCGGATGATGGTGCGCAGTTGGATCGCCGGCGTCGAGGCGGCCTCGCTGATCTGGCTGGACGACGGGAAGCGGCCGGCCGCGGCCGAGCTGCGCGGCTGGCTGGTCGACCAGCTGATCGCCCTGCTCGCCGCGACGGCCGCCACCGACCCGGAGACCGCGGCGGTGGTGAACGACCTGCTGGCCCTGGAGACCTCCGACGGCCCGGCCGGGCAGCTGGCGGAACGGGTGATTCCGGTCGTCGCGGAGGCGGCGCACCTGCTGCCCGCCGCCGCTGCGTCAGACTGACCGGGTGAAGAGCGAGAACACCCCTTTCCGAGGCGGCCCCCTGGACGGCCGGGTCCTGCCGGTCCTGCTCGGCCCGACCGGCCATCCGCCGAAGTGGTACGAGGTCCCGGTGCCCTCGCCCGACGGCGGCCCCGCCACCGTGTACGCCTACGCGCGGGTCCCGGCCGGCTACACCAAGCGGCTCGGGCTCCAGCGCGGCTGGGTGTACGAGTACGCCCCCGGGGGCCGCGAGCACCGCACCCTCAAGTGGCCCTGGTCCAGGACTCCCCCGAGCTCCCCGAGCCGCGACTGAGCGGCGGGCGACCGTCCGTGGGGCGCAGGCCCTAAGATCGACGGTCAGGCGCCGGAGGACGGGTCACCCGGTCGCCGTCGGACGGTCACAAGGGGGTGCGCCATGGAGGCGCTGCGTCAGGACGATCCACGCCGCTTCGGCCGTTTCACCGCGCTGGCCCGCTTCCACGAAGGTGCGAGCGCGGTGCGGTACGTGGCGCGGGACACCGCCTCCGGCGAGATGGCCCTCATCACCGCCGCGCGCCCCGGGCTGGCCGGCCTACCGGCGTTCCGCCGCCGCTTCCTGGCCGAGGCGCGGACCGCCGAACGCCTCGCGGGCGGCTGGGTGGCCGCGCCCCTGGACACCGGTGATGAGCCGGAGGTCCCGGCGGACGGGCCGGAACCCCTGTGGACGGCGGCGGTCTACGTCCCCGCGCTGCCACTGGCCGAGGCGATCGGGATCGCCGGTCCGCTGGGCGAGCGGTCCCTGCGGATACTGGGCGCGGGCATCGCCGAGATCCTCTCCCGGGTGCACGCCGCCGGGGCCGTGCTCCAGGGACTGGCCCCCGGCACGGTGCTGCTGGCGGCCGACGGACCCCGCCTCACCGCCTTCGGCCCGCTGGGCGCGGCAGCCTCGGCCCAGGCCGGGCCGGGCGGCCAGCTCTCGGTGCGGCTCGGTTATCTGACACCCGAGCAGATCGAGGGCAAGGAGGTCTCCGCCGCCTCCGACCTGTTCGTGCTGGGCCTGCTGCTGGCGTACGCGGCGACCGGGACGACCCCGTTCACGGAGGGCCCGGCCGAGGAGGCCGCCCGCCGGATCGCCGGGGACGAGCCCGAACTCGACGGCGTACCACAGGCGTTGCGGGAGGTGATCACGGCCTGCCTGGCGAAGGACCCGGCCGAACGGCCCACCGCCGGCACGGTCGCCGCCGAACTGGCCCTGGAGGGCGCCGCGGGCCTCGCCCGGGGCGGCTGGCTCCCCGAACGGCTCGCGGCGGCGGTCGCGGACCAGGAGGCGCGGGTCCTGGCCCTGGAGGTGCCGGAGGAGGAACCGGCGACATCGGAGGAGGACCCGGAGCCGCTGGAGAGGGACCGGCGGACTCCGGAGAAGGCGCCTACTCCTGTCGCGGCAAAGGACCCGGAGCCCGCGGAAGGCCCGGCGGTCCCGGAGCCCGAGGACGCCCGGCCGGTGGACGCACCGCTGGTGGACACGCCGCCGGTGGACACGCCCGCCGCGCCGGTGGAGACCTCCGCCGCCCCGGAGCCCGCGGGAAGCCCCGCGCCCCAGGAACCGCAGGACGCCCGGCCGGTGGCAGTGCCCGCGCCGCGGGACCCCGCCGCCGCACCCATGTCGGCGGGCGAGGGGGCCACCGGGGAGGACCGGGGCACCACCCGGTTCCTCGACACCGGGCCGCGACCGCCGCAGAACGACCGCCCGACGACACAGCTCGCCCTCCCCCACGAACTCACCGCACCCCCGGGGACCGCCTCCGTCCCGGCGGGCCGTCCTGGGCCTCCCGCCCCGCATCCCGCCCTGCCCGCCGCGACCGGCGCCCCGCAGCGGCCGGGCCCTACGCACGGCGGGCCCGCCCCGTACCCCGCGGCGGCGCTCCCCGCCGGGTCCGCCGGTCCCGGCGGCATGGGCAGGGGCCCGATGGTGTCGTTGCCACTGCCTCCCGCGCCGGCCCCCGCGCCCGACCCCGCCGCGAGCCGTCGTACCCTGCTGACCATCGCGGCGGCGGCCGTCGGCGGGCTGATCGTGGGCGGCGGTTCGGTCGCCGCTCTCGGGTCCGGGGACACCGCGGTGGCGACGGACGACAAGCCCGCGCCGAAGCCCCGCCGCACGCTCCCCGGGCAGCCCCCCGAGCCGCGCTGGATCTACGCGCACCCGGCCTCCGAGTCGTCCCCGCTCACCACCGCCGTCTGGCGGGACAGGCTTCTCGTGGTGACCAGCGAGAGCCAGGCGAGCGCCGTGGACCTGCGCACCGGCAAGCGGCTGTGGCAGCGCGCGGACGCGGCGAAGGGGCAGGCCGCACTGGAGGCGGGCGCCGATCTGGTCTTCGTGGCGAGCCCGACGGAGTTCCTGTGGCTGTCGCCGAAGAACGGCAAGGTCGTGCACCGCGTGCGCTACACGGACGCCTTCGGCGACCTGCCGGGGCTCGCCGTCGGGCGGCTGGCCGGGAGTTCCGGGCCGGTCATCTGGTTCCCCGGTTCGCACACGGTCACCGTGAAGGCCCCGAAGCCGAAGAAGGGCAAGAAGAAGAGCAAGGACAAGGAAGTCGTCCAGGCCTACTTCTTCGCGTACGACACCGTGCGGCGCAAGGAGCTGTGGCGGGCTCCCGTACCCGCGGGCCGCGCCCCGGGAACGCCTGCCTACCGGGTGGTCGTGGAACGCTCCTCCGACGTCCTCGTACGGCAGGAAGCGGTCAGCCTGACGGCGGCCGAGGTCAAGGCGGCCAAGGGGAAGGGCTCCATCCGCTCGTTCGACCAGAAGACCGGCAAGCTGCTGTGGACCAAGCAGTACGGGGCGGCCTCCCCCGAGGCGGCCACCGCGGGCGATGAGGACGGGACACTGTACGCGGCGGTCGGCAAGGACCTCCAGGCCTTCGAGACGGACACGGCGAAGCCGCTGTGGCGCGTCGAGGGCGGCGACGGCTCGGTGTTCGGCACCCCACTCGCCGCCGGACACCTGATCCACACCACCGAGCGCAGCCGGCTGGTCGGCGCGGTGGAACGGGAGAGCGGCCGGCTCGTGTGGCGGCGCTCCACGGAGGTGCCGGGCATCGGGAACGCCCCGTCGCTCACGCTCAGCGGCAGCGGGAAGACCCTGATCGCCGCCGACGCCGTCCAGGTCACGGCGTTCTCGGCGGCCGACGGCGAGCGGCTGTGGAAGTTCCAGGACATCGGGTCGGCCGACCCCAAGGGGGCGACGGTGAGCGCGCCGTACCGGGCGCTCGCCGCCGGGAAGACCGTCGTCGTCCAGCGGGACAGGTCCTTCTACGCCTTCCCGGTGGCCTGAGGCCCCGGCCCCCCTTTCCTCACCACCGCCGTCCGGGGGGTCCCCCGGGCGGCGCGCCGCCCGGTGCTTGCGTCACCTGACCACACGTGACCCGATGATCGGATTCGCCCATTTAGGGACGAGCCCGTAGCCGGGCCGCGTCTCCGTCACGGAGGTGATGTCGTGTCAGGCAGACTCCTGCGCGTGGTCTGCACGGCCTCGCTGGCCGCGGCGCTCACGGTCTCCCCCGCCACCGCCGTGCCGGCCGAGCCCGGCCCCGTACCGTCCGAGGAATCCGCACCGCTCGCCGAGGAGGCCGCCGGGACGGACTCCGCGGACTCCACCGGCACGGAGGACGCAGAAGGCGCTGAGGATCCAGTGGACGCTGCGGGCCTAGAGGATCCGGTGAGTCCCGCGGACGCGGAGGGCCCTGCGGAGGAGTCCCCCGGCGCGGCCGATCCGGACGCGGCGGAGGTCGACGCCGAGACGGCTCTCGCCGCACCCGAGGCGCCCAGGAGCGTCGCCGCCCTGCTGCGCGAGCTGCGGACCCGTTACCAGGCGACGGAGGAGGCCAGCGAGGCCTACAACGCCACCGCCGAGAAGCTGAAGCAGCGGACCGCGCAGGTGAAGAAGGTGAACGCCGACCTGGCGAAGACACGGGCCGCGCTGGAGCTCAGCCGCGGGGACGCCGGGCGCCTGGCCAGGGAGCAGTACCAGGGGCGTACCGAGTTCTCCGCGTACCTCCGGCTGCTGCTGTCCCGTGATCCGCTGCGGGCCCTGGACCAGACCCATGTCGTGGGGCGGCTGGCCGCGAACCGCGCGGCGACGGTGGACCGGCTGACCGACCACGCACGCCGGGCCGACACGCTGGCCGCCGCCTCCCGCAAGGCGCTGGACCAGCAGAAGAGGCTGGCCCACCGGCAGAAGAAGCAGCGCGACGCCGTCCGCGGCAGGCTGAAGGAGGTCGAGGGGCTGCTGGCCACGCTCTCCGAGGAACAGATGACCCAGCTCGCCGGTCTCGAACAGCGGGGCGTGGACGAGGCGCAGCGCGACCTGGTCGCCTCCGGGGCGCTCAGCTCCACCCGGCCGCCCACCCGGCAGGGCGGCGACGCCGTCGCGTACGCGGTCCGGCAGATCGGCAAGCCGTACGTGTGGGGGGCCGAGGGCCCCGATTCCTTCGACTGCTCCGGGCTCACCTCCCAGGCCTGGTCGGCGGCGGGGCGGACGATCCCGCGCACCTCGCAGGAACAGTGGAGGCAGCTCCCCAGGCTGCCGGTCTCCGCGCTGCGCCCCGGGGACCTGGTGATCTACTTCCCGAAGGCGACCCACGTGGCGCTGTACATCGGCAACGGCCTGGTGGTGCAGGCGCCCCGCCCCGGCACGACGGTCAAGGTCTCGCCGCTCGCGTCGAACCCACTGCTGGGCGCCGTCCGGCCCGACCCCGGCGGCACCCCACTGTCCACGTACACGCCCCCGGAGCTGCCCGAGGGCGCACGCGACGGCGCGGACACCGGGTACGGCACGGACGCGGCACCGGACGCCACTCCGTAGACCTGGACCCCGGCGGCCGGACCGGCGGTGCGGGTCCGGCCGCCGAAGCGGTGGGCGGGCGCTCAGGCTCCGGTGAGCGAGGCCAGGTAGGCGTTCGTCTTCTCCGGCTCGTAGAAGAAGTTCTCGAAGTCCGCCGGGTCGTTGAACCCGTTGGCGAAGCGGTCCGCGGCCGGCTGGAGCTGACCGGCCGCGCCGATCAGGTTCAGCACGTGCTCCGGCGGGACGCCGAGCATCGCGTTGGTCCACTTCGTGACGTGCTGCGCGGTCTCCCAGTAACCGTCGAACGTGGACTGCATCCACTCCGCGTCGAACTCCTTGTCGCCGTGCTCGACGATCGAGTCGAGGTAGGCATTCGCGCACTTGGAGGCCGAGTTGGAACCCTGGCCGGTGATCGGGTCGTTGGCCACGACGACGTCCGCGACGCCGAGGACCAGTCCGCCGCCGGGCAGCCGCCCGATCGGCTTGCGGACCGTGGGGGCGTAGCGGCCGGCGAGGGTGCCGTTGGCGTCGGTCAGCTCGACCTTGGTGGCACGGGCGTACTCCCAGGGTGTGAACTTCTCCATGAGCTCCAGCGTCTTCGCCAGGCGCTCGGAGGGGTCCTTGATGCCCTGGAAGGTGTCCAGCGGTCCGCCCGGGACACCCTCCCAGAAGAGGATGTCGGCGCGGCCGGAGGTGGTGAGCGTCGGCATCACGAACAGTTCGCCGACGCCCGGGACCAGGTTGCAGCGGACCGCGTCGAACTCCGGGTGCTCGGGACGTGGGCCCATGCCGTGGACGTAGGCGACGGCCAGCGCGCGCTGCGGGGCGTCGAACGGCGAACGTGCCGCGTCCCGGCCGAACATGGAGACCAGCTCGCCCTTGCCGGCCGAGACCATCACCAGGTCGTAGATGCGGGCGAAGTAGTCCAGGTCGGAGACGGCCGCCCCGTGGATGACGAGCTGACCGCCGCGCTGGGCGAAGGTCTCCATCCAGCCGGCCATCTTCACGCGCTGGTCGACGGACTGGGCGAAGCCGTCCAGTTTGCCGACCCAGTCGATGGCGCGCGAGGAGTCGGGGGCGGCGACGGAGACACCGAGGCCCTCGATCCTCGGGGCCTGGGACTCCCAGAAGTTCAGCTGGTAGTCCCGCTCGTGCTGGAGCGCGGTCTGGAACATGCACTGCGTCGACATGACCCGGCCGGTGCGGATCTCGTCGGCCGTGCGGTTGGACATCAGGGTGACTTCGTAGCCTCTGGACTGAAGCCCCAGGGCCAGCTGGAGCCCGGACTGGCCGGCTCCGACTATGAGTATCTTCCGCATCGCGGCTCTCCGTTGTGTGTGATCCAGCGCTCCGCCGCTCCGTGCGGAGCCGCCGGGCTATGCGGGGGTGGCGTCGAGAGCATGGCCCACAAGGGCCAGGAGCGACTCGACCACCGTGATCCTGTGACGAGCGTCCATGATCACTATCGGGACCCGCGGGGGTACGGTCAGGGCTTCCCTGACGTCCTCCGCCTCGTAACCGGGCGTCCCCTCGAAGTGGTTGACGGCCACGATGTACGGCAGCCCGCAGCTCTCGAAGTAGTCGAGCGCGGGGAAGCAGTCCTCCAGGCGCCGGGTGTCGGCGAGGACGACCGCGCCGATCGCCCCGCGCACCAGGTCGTCCCACATGAACCAGAAGCGCTGCTGGCCCGGGGTGCCGAAGACGTACAGGACGAGGTCGTCCTCCAGCGTGAGCCGGCCGAAGTCCATGGCCACGGTGGTGGTGGTCTTCTCGGGCGTCGCGGTGAGGTCGTCGGTCTCCTCGCTGGCCTGGGTCATCAGCGCTTCGGTCTGCAGCGGCGTGATCTCGGAGACCGAGCCGACGAACGTTGTCTTGCCGACGCCGAATCCGCCCGCCA
This sequence comes from Streptomyces sp. NPDC104313, assembly GCF_055583985.1. Lineage (NCBI taxonomy): Bacteria > Bacillati > Actinomycetota > Actinomycetes > Kitasatosporales > Streptomycetaceae > Streptomyces > Streptomyces sp. NPDC104313. The sequence goes on along the minus strand of NZ_JBVJMW010000005.1, from coordinate 8,564 downwards.
CCACGATCTTGGTGGCGGTGGGCGCGCGGGTGTGGTCGAGCTGCCAGGCCTGGAGGGACTCCTCGGCCTGTTCCCGGGGCCCCGGCTGGCGCGGGGCGAAGAGCGGCGCCTCAGAGACGGCGGAGTCCATTGAGCACCCTTTCGAGCAGTGCGCGGTCGGGCTGGCCGGCGCCGTGGCCGGTTCCGTACACGCGGATCTTTCCCTGGTCGGCCAAGTCGCTGAGCAGCACCCGGACGACTCCGAGCGGCATCTTCAACAGGGCCGAGATCTCCGCGACCGTACGCATCCGGCGGCAGAGTTCGACGATGGCCCGGAGCTCCGGCATCACTCGCGAGGCGAGGTTGCCGTTGGTGAGCTCGCGGCGCTCGTCGGGTGCTTCGAGGGCCGCGACGAACGTCTCGACCAGCAGGACGTGCCCGAACCGGGTGCGACCGCCGGTGAGGGAGTATGGGCGGACCCGGGCGGGGCGTTTGTCCGCCCCGCGGACGGGGAGTCGGGGGGCGGGTTCCGCGGCGGTGGTCACAGGGCGCTCTCCATCGATGTGCGCAGCTCACTGCGGAGTTCGGGGGTGAGTACGTGTCCGGCCCGGCCGACGAAGAGGGCCATGTGGTAGGCGACGACGCTCATGTCGCAGTCCGGGGCGGCGTGGACGCCGAGGAGGGAGCCGTCGCTGATCGACATGACGAAGACGCTGCCCTCGTCCATGGCGACCATCGTCTGTTTGACGCCACCGCCGTCCATCAGCTTCGCGGCTCCGACGGTCAGCGAACCGATGCCGGAGACGATCGTGGCCAGGTCGGCGCTGGATCCCTTGGGCCCGTCCGACGTTCCGGCGGCCGGTCCGGCCGCCTTCGCGGTCAGATGGCCGGGGTCGGAGGAGAGCAGCATCAGGCCGTCGGACGAGACGACGGTGACCGAGTGGACCCCTGGCACCTCCTCCACGAGATTGCTCAGCAACCAGTGAAGGTTCCGGGCTTCGGTACTCAGCCCGAATGTGCTGGGCGCAGTCAACTGCGTGCCTCCTCGACTGTGTCCCCCGTCTCTTCGTTCCGGCCGTCCGCCCAGCCGCCGGTCTCGGCGGTCCGTGCGGTCCTTGCGTCAGGTGCGTCCTGTGCGGCGCCTGTGGCGTGTGCGGTGGTGGTCGGGTGCCCCGTACGCCCGGTGGGTACGCCCCCGGGGTCGGCGACGGTGATGCCGCCGGTCTCGGCGATCTCCGCCTCGACGTCGCGCCGGCCCTCCTTCGCCGCCTGGTGGAAGCTGCCGAGCCGACGGCGCAGGGCGTCCCGGTCGAGGCTACCGGGGCGTCCGGGGGCGGGGGTCGAGTCGGGCCGGACCACCTTGGGGGTGCGCTTCGGCAGCCCCTTGTCGGTGATCCGCCCGGCCTCCGGGCGGCGGGGGCCGGGAACGGTGTCGGCGGGGGTCGAGGCCGCTTCGGCGTGGGGGGCGGGGCGGAACGCGGGCCCGTCCGGGTCCTGGCCCCCCGGGCCGGTCTCGGCCGGGCGCTCGTGGCGGTCGGGGCCGATCGCGTACGGGTCGACGGCGGCGGGCACGGCAGGGGTGTCCAGCACTGCCGGGACGTCCGGAGCCGTGGGTACCACCGGGGCCGTCGGGCCGGCCGGGGCCGGAGGAGGCTTCGGAAGCCGGACCTGGATGGTGATCTCGGAGTCCGACTCGACTCCGGCCCCGTCCTCGGTCTCGGCCCCGCCTTCCGTCCCGTCTTCCGTCCCGGATTCGGCCCCGGACCCGGCTTTGGTCCCGGTCCCGTTCTCGGCGACCGGCTGCCTCGCGTCCTGCTCCTGCTCCTGCGGCGGTACGGCGGTGGCTTCCGGGTCCTCGTCGGCCACTGCGTTCTCGGCCACTGCGTTCTCGGCCGCCGCGCTCTCGCGGATCGTCCGCTCGGCGGCGATGATCAGCGGGTCGACGGCGGCCAGGGGCCGGCCAGCCGTCTCGGGGGCGTTCTCCGCGACCGGGTCCGACGCCGCCTCGGGCTCCGGAGTCGGTGCCGGGCCCGGCGTCGGCTCCGCTTCAGTGGGCGTCCCGGGCCCGGGCGCCGAGGGCGGCAGGGGTGAACGACTGGGCAGGGCGTTGGAGTTCGCCTCCGCCACCGAGCCCGGCAGGTTGAGCGTGGGCGCGTCACCGGGCAGTTGCACGGCGGGCGGTGAGGAGGCGGGCAGGGAGTTGGGCAGCAGGGCGCTCGGCAGAACGACGACGGCCGTCACACCACTCCCCTTCTGCTCGCGCAGCTGGACCCGCACTCCGTGGCGGGCGGCCAGCAACGACGTGACCTGGAGGCCGAGTCCGGCCCCGGTCATATCGACGTGCCGCTCCCCCGGCTCGAACGAGGCCGCGTCAGCCAGCCTGGCATTGAGTTCGCCCATCCGGACCGACGACATGCCGATGCCCGCGTCCGACACGGAGAGCATCACCTCGCCGCTTTCCAGCAGCCAGCCGGACAGCTCGACATGGGAGTCGGGCGGCGAGAAGGAGGTCGCGTTCTCCAGGAGTTCGGCGAGGAGGTGGCTGAGGTCATCGGCGGCGAACCCGGCGATCTGGGCGTGCGGTGGCAGGGACTGGATGGTGACCCGCTCGTACCGCTCGATCTCGCTGACGGCCGCGCGCGCCACGTCGACCAGCGGGATCGGCCCCGCGTGGCCGTGGCCGTGCTCGGCGCCGGCGAGGACGAGCATGTTCTCGCTGTGGCGGCGCATGACCGTGGCCATGTGGTCCAGCTTGAACAGGGTGGCCAGGTGCTCCGGGTCCTGCTCGCGCTCCTCCAGGCCCTCGATGACGCCGAGCTGTCGCTCGACCAGTCCGAGGGTGCGCAGGGAGAGGTTGACGAAGGTGTGGTTGACCGTGTTCCGCAGCTGCTCCAGCTGGGTGGCGAGCTCGGTGGCCCGCGTCTGGAGTTCGGCCCGCTGGGCGATGAGGGTCTCACGGCCCGCGACCAGCTTGGACCGTTCGCCGGTGAGGCTGTCGACGCGTCCGCCGAGGTCCTGGTGCAGGGTGGTGAGCCTGCCGTGCAGGGAGTTCATCGACCGGACGACCTGGGCGAACTCGTCGTTGCGGCCGGTGTAGCGGACCGGCTCGGCGCCCTCGGGGTCCTCGGCGAGGCGCGCGGCGCCGATGCGCAGGACGGCGAGCGGCTGGGTGAGGGTACGGGCGACGGCGGTGGAGACGCCGACGGCGAGCAGGAAACAGCCGCCGAGCAGGGCGATGCTCAGTTCGAGGGCGGTGACATCGTCGTCGCGGAGTCCCTCCAAGTGCTGGACCTGGCCGGTGGTCAGGGCCGACTCGACGCTCCGCATCCGGTCGACGCGGGCGGAGAGCGCGGCCTCCAGCTTCTGGGGGCTGATCCCGCGCTCCGCCTCCGAGAGCTCGGGGCGGTCGGTGAGGCGGGTGAGGTGCTTCTCCGCGTCGTTGACCTCGGATCCGGTGACGGTGGCGGAGAGCTTGTCGCGGGCCTCCGGGTCCGCCGCCTGGTCGAAGTCGGCCAGCGCGGCCAGCTCCCGGACGCGGGCCTGCTGGGCGGCGGCGCTCAGCTCGTCGCGTTCGCGGTCGAACCGGGTGTCGCCCTCGTCCCGGGTCGCCACGGGGAGCCCGGTGAAGGGGTCCGTCCGAGCCGTCGGCCCGGTGCTCGGCACGGCGAGCGCGGCGAGGAGGAGCCCACGGGTGGCGGAGGCCTGTTCGGACGCGCCGCCGAGAGTGAGCGGGGCCCGGGTGGCGTCGGCGGCGCGCGGCGGGGTCTTCTCCGCCAGTTCGGCGGCGATGCCATGCAGCTTGGCGATGATGTCGGAGTACGCCTGGTGCGCCTCCAGGGCCGAGCCCTTGCCGGTCAGCGCGGAGCGGCGCAGCGAGGGAACCGTCGAGAGGTCGCGGCGCAGCGCAGCGGAGGCCGCCTCGTGGATCTCGTCGATCTGCTGGTCGACGCGGGTGGTGCGGGCGGTGCGGTTCTTCGCGCCGTCGTTGTCGTCGGCACCCTCGTCCCGGCCGTCGGCGATGTACGCGGAGATGGCGTCACGCTCATCGGCGAGGGAGTGCCCGAGGGTGACCGCCTGCTGATTCAGCTCGGCGAGGGTGACCAGCCGCTGGGACTCGGTCAGATCGGCGGAGGCCCCGAGCACGGCGGGGGCGCCCGCCGCTAGGACGATGACGCCGACGACCGCGACTCCGGCGACCAGTCGGCTGCGCACCCGCACGGTCCGCCTGTCCGCATCGGGTGCCGGAGGCGTCGCCCCGGAACCGTCGCGCGTCGTGCCCTTGCTCCGCGGCCGCTTCTTCTGCACCGGTGCTCGCAATCTTGACTCGTCCACCCTTGAAGCGGAGGTGACGCACGGTCACATGGAAGGGCGCCCCGCTCCTGGTACGGCTTCTGACCATTCCAGCGCTTTTGAGAGGGGGGCGCGCATCAACCGCTCCGCCACTCGAAGGAGTGAACATCACTCTTGAGTTGGCGAACAAGTCTCCCCTGGTGCGCCCCTGACCATGCGTGGACCATGGGGTGGAACTTCCGCTCCGCCTTTGGCAGGATGCCCGCCCGCATCGGTCCGGAGCCGCCCCCCTCCACCCCGTGCGCCCACCGTTGACCTGCTGGTACAGGCCGTTTCCGGTCGCGTACGGAGAAGGTGAAGGGCTCGTGCAGACTGACGGCATGCGCATCGAACTCGCCACCGCGCCCGGAAGCCCCGAACGCCCCAACGAGGACTGGGCCTCCGGGGCCCTTCCCGCGTCCGGCCAGGGTGGTGTGCTGGTCCTGCTCGACGGCGTCACCCCACCACGGGGGGACGACGGTTGCGTGCACTCGGTCCCGTGGTTCACCGCACGGCTGGGCGGTGCGCTGGTGGAACTGTCCGGTTCCCGACCCGACCTGACGCTGACCGAGGTTCTGGCCGAGGCCATCTCCCGTACAGCCGACACGCATCGAACCACCTGTGACCTTTCTCACGTGCGCACACCTCAGTCGACCGTGGTGCTGGCGCGTTGGGACGAACGCGCGATCGAACACCTGGTGCTGTCCGACTCGGCGCTGCTGATGGAGTCCCGCGACGGCACGGTCCGGGCGGTCCTCGACGACCGGCTGGACCGACTGCCGCCGGAGTCGCTCGCCTCGAACGAGATCGCCGATTCCACGGCGCGCAACAAGGAGGGCGGCTTCTTCACCGCCGCCGCGGATCCGTCGGTGGCGGCGCGCGCGGTGACCGGCAACACCCCGGCGTCCGGCGTCAGGGCCCTCGCCGCACTCACGGACGGCGCGGCCCGCTGGACGGAGGTGTTCGGCGAGGGTGACTGGAGGGACGCGCTGGAGCTGCTGCGGAAGGCGGGGCCGCAGGGCCTGATCGACCGGGTGCGGGAGCTGGAGGACGCCGACGCGGAGGCCGGGCGCGTACGGCTGCGGCAGGGCAAGACGCACGACGACGCCACGGCGCTCCTGGTGGAGCTGGACTGAGCACGCGACGGGCGGCAGAGCGGCTCGCGGCGAGCGCGGCGGCAGCCCTACGGATCCCGGCGGGCGCGACCGCCCCGGCGGTCAGCTCTCGGCGCGGGCGTTCAGCTGGTGCAGGAGCCGGGCCAGTTCGGCGACCTCGGCCCGGTCCCAGTCGGCCAGTTTGCTCACGTAGCGCCCCCGGCGCGCGTCCCGGACGCTGCGGAAGCGGGCCAGACCGCCGTCGGTGAGATGGACCAGCCAGGCCCGCCCGTCGGCCGGGTCGGGCTCGCGGGCCACCAGCCCGAGGTTCTCCAGGGAGTGCAGCTGGCGGCTCATGGTGGCCTTGCCGACGCCGAAGTAGGCGGCCAGTTCGGTGGCCCGCTGCCGGCCCGCCGCCTCCAGCCGGACGAGCAGACCGTAGGCGGCGGGCTCCAGTTCGGGGTGGACCTCCCGGGCCATATCGCCCGAGGTGGCGCGCGCCCGCCGCAGGAACACGGCCAACTCGCGTTCCAAGGCCAGAAATTCGTGGTCCACACCACTTCCGTCCGTCGCGCCCGGCTCCGGCTCGCTGTCGTTCCCGCGCACGTCAGTACCCCTCGTACGGTTTCCTGCCGATGAAAGTCTCTTCCGCGACCGGTCAACGCCGCGGTTCGGTCAGTATTTCGCAGGAGCAGACCAACGGCGGCGGCCCGGCCCTCTTCCACCCCCCGGGTCTACGTGCGTCGCGTCACCGGCGGCGGGACTGATGACATGGGCACACCATTTCATGCGCCCGGCCCACCTCCGCACCCGCAGCCACAGCCCTCCCGGCCCCACCCCGCCCCGGAGGCGCGCTCACGCCTGTGCGCGGATCCGGCGCACCGCACACGTCCCGCACACCCGGCGCGCCCGGAAGGCCGGGCCCCACCCCATCCCGCCCGCGACAACGCGGGCTTCGGCGCCACCGACCGCCGCGGGCGACCCGGTACGGCACGACAGCCGGCGAGCTGCCCATCGGCCGGGGCTTCCGCGGTCCCGGACCTCCACTATGAACTCCGTGTATACGCACGATGTATAGTCCTCGGCGTACCGCACACCTGTGCGGGATTTCCCGCACAGAGGAGTGATGTGTCGTGTCCACAAAGATGCCGTTGACCAAGGTGGGGTTGACCGCGGCGCTGGTGACCGCGCTCACACTGACGTTGAGCGGCTGCTCGATGGACACCACGGCGCCGGGCTCGGCACGAGGTGAGGCGGCCTCCGACGCCAAGGGCTCATTCGGGTCGGTGGACTGCCGCAAGGCCAAGTGCATCGCCCTGACCTTCGACGCGGGACCGGGCAAGGACACCCCGAGGCTGCTGGACATCCTCAAGGAGAAGAAGGCGCGCGCCACCTTCTTCCTGTTGGGCAAACACCACGTCATCAAGCATCCCGACACGGTGCGACGCATCGAGGACGAGGGCCATGAGGTCGCCAACCACACCTGGACGCACAAGGTCCTGACCGACCAGAAGCCGGACGAGATACGCGCCGAGCTGGAGAAGACGCAGCTGGCCATCGAGAAGATCACCGGCAAGAGGCCCCGGCTGATGCGCCCGCCGCAGGGCCGCACCGACGACACGGTCTCGGACATCAGCAAGGACCTGGGGCTCTCCCAGGTCCTGTGGAGCGCCACCGCCAAGGACTACTCGACGAACGACTCCGCGCTGATCAAGAAGCGGATCCTGGATCAGGCGAGCAAGGACGGCGTCATCCTGCTGCACGACATCTACAAGGGCACCGTCCCCGCCGTGCCCGGGATCATCGACGCCCTCCAGAAGGACGGCTACACCTTCGTGACCGTCCCCGAGCTGATGGCCCCGGCCGTCCCGGAGCCGGGCACGATCTACCGCCCCTGACCGGTCCGGAGAGCGCACGGACCGAACGGCCCGCCCCCGTCGCCTCGGGATGCGGTCCGTTCGGGATGTCCGTTCGGGATGCGGTCCGTCGCGGGAAGGGGTCCGGTCGGGACGGGCCGTTCGGCGGTCAGGCCGCGGCCGGGATCCTCGCCTCGGTCCCCTCCTCGGTCCTGGCCCCGGGACCGGCCGAAGCCGGGGCGAGGGCGATCTCCAGGACCTGGCGGACGTCGGTGACCGGGTGGACGTCCAGCTTCTCCAGCACCTCGGCCGGGACGTCGTCCAGGTCGGCCTCGTTGCGCTGGGGGATCACCACGGTGGTGATGCCCGCCCGGTGGGCGGCCAGCAGCTTCTGCTTGAGGCCGCCGATCGGCAGCACCCGCCCGGTCAGCGACACCTCACCGGTCATCGCCACATCCGTACGGACGAGGCGCCCGGAGAGCAGCGAGGCCAGGGCGGTCGTCAGGGTGATGCCGGCGCTCGGGCCGTCCTTGGGGACCGCGCCCGCCGGGAAGTGGATGTGCACACCCCGCTCCTTGAGGTCCGCTACCGGCAGCTCCAGCTCCGCGCCGTGCGACCGCAGGAAGCTCAGCGCGATCTGCGCCGACTCCTTCATGACGTCCCCGAGCTGACCGGTCAGGGTCAGTCCGGACGCGCCGGTCTCCGGGTCGGCGAGCGACGCCTCGACGAAGAGGACGTCACCGCCCGCCCCGGTCACCGCGAGTCCGGTGGCCACGCCCGGCACCGCGGTGCGGCGCCCGGCCGGGTCCTGGGCGGACTCGGGCACGTGGTGCGGACGCCCGATGAGGCCGCGCAGATCAGCGTCGGTCACCGCGAACGGCAGCTCGCGGTCGCCCAGTTCGTGCTGGGCCGCGACCTTGCGGAGCAGTCGGGCCACCGCCCGCTCCAGATTCCGTACACCCGCCTCGCGGGTGTACTCGCCGGCCAGCTTGCGCAGCGCCGACTCCTCGAGCGCGACCTCGTCCTCCTCCAGTCCGGCCCGCTCCAGCTGGCGCGGGAGCAGGTGGTCCCGGGCGATGACGACCTTCTCGTCCTCGGTGTAGCCGTCGAGGCGGACCAGCTCCATACGGTCGAGCAGTGCCTCCGGGATGGCTTCGATCACGTTGGCGGTGGCGAGGAAGACCACGTCGCTGAGGTCGAGCTCGACCTCCAGGGAACAGACACCCCCTCGGAAGGTCTGACCTTCCGGCCGGTACACGTTCCAACGAACGGTGTGCCCCTGGAGACATCGAGGAATCCCGTGGTC